>NZ_SUEO01000061.1:3206-5097 GCF_004962925.1 Mesorhizobium sp.
GACCGAAACGATCCGCCCATGATAGCGTGCTCCGGTGGATGCGGCGTGTGCCGGATCGAAACCGACACCACCGGCAGGCTCGAGCGGCAGCGCGACCAGCACCGGTCCGGCACCCGTATCGGCGGTGACCGGCAGCGGTCGAGGCGCGTCCATCATGTCTGGGATGGAAAAGGGGGTCCCATCCGGAAAGATGCCCCGGGCCGACAGGATGGAGATCTGGCCGGCATCGAGCATTGACTGGTCCAGCGTCAATTGCTGAAAGCCGAATGTATGGAGCTGCCCGGCCTGCAACGCGCCGCGCACGGTCGCTTCGAAAAAACGATCTTGCTGCTGAAAATGTTGGGTCCGGAGAAATAGGCCCTCGGACCACAGCACCCTGTTTGCATCGCTCATGCCGCTACTTCCTGCATTGAGCACCCCTTGCCCTGGCCGCTAGGCGGAAATGCCGCCACTGCCAAGCGTGACGTTGACGGTAACTTGTGATCCCGGCGACACCGACTTGGTTGTACGCCAGGTCCGGCCGCCAGGCTCGCGAACGAGGGCAACGAAGCCCAGTGCAGCCGCGTCCGGCTCGACCGTGATGGTTTTGGATGCGGTTTTTCCCGGTCCGACGGAGATCTGGTCGGATCCAATGAGATCGCCTGCGAGTGCGGAGCCGGCATCCCCTTGCAGCGCGAAATAATCGGCCGAATTGAATTTACCGGTGCTGCGCAGCCGCATCACGAGGACCGTCACGGGTCGATCGCCGCCACCTGGTCCCGGGTTCATGCCGGCCGCGCCGGTCAGGTTGACGGTGACCGCGGATGGTTTTGGCGGACCGCTTTGGCAAGCCGTAAGCAGCCCCGTTGCGCCCAGAGCAACGATAAATTCGCGTCGATCGATCATTTTTCACTCCTCCTCGTATGCATCCCGAAAATCAGCGCCGATTTCGCCGAGGAAGCTCGATTCCGCACTCTGGGCGATTTCACGATGGCGTTTCTGGTATAGTTCCCACAGCTTGGCGCCGCGCCCGCCCGAAAGCAGGGTGCCGATCGCCGAACTCGATTTCAGCTCTTCCTCGATCACTGCCGGGTCAAAACGGTCGATCATCCGCCGCAAGGCGGACTGCACGCCTCGCCATGCGCGCACGTGATGTTGCGCAAGATCGCGGACCGCGTCCGCAATTGCCGCTTCGCCGGCCAGAAATCCGGGGCTGCGCTCCGCGATAATGGTCACGATGGCGTCGTCGACCGTCGGCAGAAATTTGAGCGGATTGACTTCAGAGGCCCCCACCACCGTCTGGGCGACGCGAGCGTTCCCCTTTTCCTCGGCTCGCTTGCGCAGAAGCTGCATCAGCCCTTCCATCATGAGCCGATACTCACGACCGAATTTCTCCATTTCCGCGACGCTGTCGCGTCCGGGAAAATCGGCTTCCTCGACGCCCATGCCACGCAAGAACGCCGTGCGAAGGGCCGTGTTCGCCTGTTGCGCCGCTGCCAGGGAGGGGGCGGGTTTGGGAGCAACGCCTGCACGTGGCGGAGAAGGGACATCCGCCGCCCGTCCGGGCAAATCCCAGGGGTTGGCCGACTGCGGTCTTCCGGCGCTGTGTTTGCGTTGACCGGTCGAGCCGGTGCCGTTTCTCAAATCGGGCGAAGCGGCCGGCCCGAAACCGAAACCGTCATCGAATTCGGATGACTTTCCCGAAACGGACTGGCCTGGAACGGACTCGGTTGCACCTGAAGGCACCGGATCGAGGCTGAACGGGTCTGCAGGAGCTTGCGCACCACGTGGTTCGGGATAGACAGCGGGCGTTGATACCGGGTCGAGACTGAACGGGTCGTCGAAGGCCGGCGAACTGCGCTGGTTGGCGCGCTCGAATGCTCCTGGAATTGGCTGCTCGAACGGGTTCGGC
>NZ_SUEO01000061.1:5107-28588 GCF_004962925.1 Mesorhizobium sp.
GGGGCGCGGTCGTCGCGGCTCTTCTTCGACCGTGGCTGAAAAGAAATCATCGCGGCCGATGCTTACCGGCGCTCGTGATGGTGGCGGCGACCGTTCCGGGAACGATTGGTTGGCCGGTGCTTGAGCGACCGGCGTCTGCAGATCGACGCATACGATGTAGTCGCCCAGCCTCAGCCGCATACCGTTTTGAAGACGCACCGACGTGCCAGCGCCGAGTGGGCTGTCGGAGTCGTTTATGAACAACCCGCTGCTTGATGTGTCGGTGACGAAATAGCCATCCCGCCCGCCGGTGATCTTGCAATGGGCGCGCGAAACAAACATGTCGGGATCGTCGATCTGCCAGCCCGCGTCCGCGCTACGGCCGATCACCAGCTCACCCTCGTCCAGCCGGGCCTGCCGTACCGCCTGGGTGCGCGGCCCGTGCTCCAGCGTCAGCAGCAGACTCATGCCGCGACCCCTGCCAATTCCGGCCGCCATCCGACAATTGTCCGCAGCCGCATATCGTCAGCATCGCCCCTTTCAGCGGGCCGCGCAAGCCAGGTGGTTCGGCCGAGCTGTACCGCTCCGATGCGGGGCTGCGGCACGGCTTCTTGCGCGAGCACGATCCGTAGATCGACGTCGAGCGATTCCCCGACCATGTCGCGAACGGCCTGTTTGAACATTTTCAGACGTTGCCCGCCCGGCAGGAACGTCTTGAACTCCTCGTACCCTAGGGGACCGACGCGGAGTTCGATCCTGCTTTGGCGGCCGAAAACGCGCGGGCCGATCGTCGCCCCGCGACCCAGCACTGCGTAAGCTTGGGCAAGGCGGGTCTGGAGCGTCGCCGGTATGGTCATCCAGGTGGCAACGAACTCCTTGATCTGAACCGGCACCTTGAACGCTTCCGCCAGGAACAGCGTCAGCCGCTCCGGACCGTCAACTTGGCTCGCGAGCGACGCGGCCTGGCGAAGCTTCACGGCGTCGAGATCGGGATTGTGGGTGCCTGGAAGTCCAATTCCCGCCATGGCTTCAAGCATGGCCCTTACCCGGCCGCCAACCGCACGTTCGACCTGTACCGCCGGGTGCGCATCCGCCCAGGCCCGATAGTACAGGGCGATCATGCGGTGCTGAAGAATATTGACGAAGTCCACGAACGTCGTGTCGCTGGTCTGCCGTGCGTCAGCGCCGGTGAACCAGCGCTGCGACAGCCGGTCGAGCACCCAGCGTGTCAAATGAAGCGGCATGGGGCCCTCCGGTCCCATCAGCCCGAGATTCGCGATCGTGACCCGGGCCGGCGTCTTGTCCTTCGCTTCGCGGAACTCAACCACGTCCTTGGCGGAAAAGCTCAGACGCACATTCTGCCCGAGCCTTGCCGGCTCGCGATCCGCCTGGCCGGAATAGCCGAACAGTCCGCCCCTCCGTTCGAGCCGGCGCAACAGCTCGAAAAAGTCGAACGTATCAGACAGCCCTTCGACTTGGTCCAGGTCGAATTTGTCTAGATCAGGTAGCGATTGCCGGGCGTCATCGGCCATGGCACATCCTCCTGCTTCTGCAGCAGCCGCGTGCGGGTCCGCACAAAGCCGTTTATTCCGGCGTGACGGGCAAACAGCCGCGCAAGCAAGGCTGAAAGCAGCAATGTGCTTTGCCCTGCCAGGACCGACTGATCCACATGCAGCGTCACTTCCGTGCCCCTTCCGAAGCACATCGGCCCATCGATCTGCAGCCGTTCGATGACGGATCGCGAATCGATGCGAACGATCGAGTGCACATTGCGGGCGAGGCTCGGATCTCCCCGGTCAGCATAAAGATCGAGCAGCGCATGCAGCGGATCGACACCACGACCTTCCTTGGCAAGGCTGAGAAAGTTGAGCGCCAGCTGCGCCACGAGCCGCCAGGCGAGATTGTCGGCTCGGGATTCGCCTTCGGCGCCTGCGGGCAGCGCGGCCGGAATAGCCGGCTGGGGCGGGCGCAGCGCACCCAGAAGCCGGACCGTTTCGACCGGATCGCCTGTCTCCAGCGTCAAGGTGGGGTTGTCGTCGAGGATCGGCAGATCGCGGTTGGTGCAAAGCGCCATGATGTCGACACGCTTCAGCGGTCGGTTCGCCGGGCTTCCGACCGGCCGTGAAATCGATAGAAAAACGTCGTCTCCAGTGTATGAGGTGCGGGTCAACCCGTCGCGCCGCTCATCTTCGGTGGCCCGGCGAGGGCGCCGTTCGGTGGAAAAGACCCAGCCATTGCTGCGATCTTGTCCCAGGCTGAAGAGCTCCGGAATTTCGGCGTCGGTGCCCTCGGAATCGGCGTCCTCGACGCGGGTCACCCGATAGATCTCAAAGTCCCGCGCCCGTGTGCGGTCGGCATGCAGCACTTGCCGCGTTCTGCGGGGATCAAGCTCGATGACGTTGCAGTCACGCTCGAACAGGTTGATGATCGGCGTCGCAAAAAGTTCGAAATCCGCCGGCGTCACATCGGCAAGTTCGGGTGCTGGACGCCGGAACATGAAGATGATCTCGACCCCGGCGCCGCATCTGCGCACGACCGATTGCAGTCCTGAAACCCGCACGTAGTGGAAGCGCTCGGGCATCATGAAATATTCACGCAGCAGACGGTACCCTTCGAATGTCGGCCGGGTCCGAGGCATCAACGCCTCGTCGTCGCTGATGCCGACCATTTCGGGTGCCGGCAAAGGCGATAGGGGGTTGGCCTTGCCTTCGGCTCGTGCACCAACGGCCGAGCAGGCGCCGAAAATTGCGTCAAACAGCAATGGCGCTTTGGTGCGCCCAGCAAAATAGAAATCGAGCCGGTCAAGCGCCAGTTCGTCGAGCTTGCCTTTTCCGGCCCGACCAAGCGTGATACGCAGCGCCGCCTCGCCGCCTACGCCGCCGATCGGTGTTATGCCGGCCGCTGCCAACCCGCTGCGATCCTGGAAATAACTGACCGACGTGATGGTTATCGGCCACAGCGTCATTTCCTGCGCGGTGGTGAAGGTGCAGCGCGTCGACAAGCCGGGTTGCAGACTGGAAACCAGCCGCGTGTTCCGCTTGACGACATGGCCGGCAACCATCGACTGGACCTGCTGTCCGGGTTTCAGCACTGCCATCGCCGTTGCCGGCGCCGGCGTAACCAGATCGGGATAAAGGACATCCAGGACGCTGCGTGAAAACCGCGAGCGCTCGGCATCGACTTTCAACCGGGTGCGCGCAGCGAGGAAGGCGACGCCGTCAAGCAGCCGCTCCACATAAGGATCCGGGCAGGGGACCGTATCGAGCGATAGATTGCGCGCCACCGCCGGATGCATGTCGGCAAATTCTGCCGCGAGTCCGCGGATATGGGACAGTTCCTCCTCGTAATATTCTACGAAGACGCGATCCATCTCAGCTTTCCCTAAATTCGGTCCGGGCCAAGCCGTTATCGAGATTGATTGTGGTGCGCAGGCGCATGCGTTCCGGCGTCGGCGTCATGATCAGCACAGCGTCTATCTCGATCTTCAGGCCCACACTTTTGTCACCAAGGGTCACCGTTACCTTTGTTGCGCTTTCCTTGAGACGTGGCTCGAACGTGGCAAGAACCGAGCGGATCTCGCGCGCCAGGGCCTCGCGATCAAAGTCGCGGGACGAACGGCCCGAGAAGGAGGGCACGCCGTAGTTGACCACACTTCGGCGCACCTCCGGAAAATCGGCCAGCGATGGCGGATTGTCTGCAGCCTGTTCGTTTTCGAAATCGGAAAGAAGCGGAACAGCTTCGAAACGCTCGGTGTTGAACAAGGCCTCTATGTCGCGCCGCACGGCCTCCCTGAGGACGCGGGCCGATACGACCACGCCACGGCTTTCGATCTCCGCGCGGTGTTGGGTCTGAAAGGCCAGGCGGTGCAGACGCTGCTTCTGATCGGATGTGAGCTCGGCGTCGGCGTCGATGATCCGCGTGGTACTTGCTACGAGGATGTCCAGCCGGTCCGCGCCAAGCTCGTCGAGCAAGACCTGGCGCAGCCCGTCGATCTCGGAGGTCACGCCCGGCAGGTCATTGACGAGGCGGTCCCAAAGAGAGGGCTGGACCGCTTCGCGTTTCGCTCGCGAACTGCCGGTAACCTGCAGCTTGTCCGCGCCGGGCCGCCGGGCCTCACTTGCCGACATAGACATCCATTTCGATTTCGTCATCCTTGTCATAGACGAACTTGATCTTCTTGTAGGCGAAGCTGACCTCCTCCTGGATCAGGTCTTCCTCGTCCTCGGCCTGCGACATGTCGTATTCCATGATCGAGGCGTCGGTCAGCGTAACGACCAAGTAGTCGCTGGTCTCCCCATCAATGGTCCGACGTGCGGAGAACACAACTTCGTCCAGCGCCTTGTTGTCGAACAGCGCCTTTTTCAAATAAGGCGACGACTTGTCATAATGCTTGGTGAACTTGATCATGCCGAGGGACACACGACCGCGACGTGAGAGCGAATTCGGATCGTATGGCGCGATTATCTTGTAATCGACCCCGTGGACTTCGATTTCATCTTCGTGGCCGTCTCGAACGCTTGGCCCTTTGATGTCCGGAACCTTTAGAAAGCCGTCGATCTTCACTGATGTTGGCATTGTCTTTCTCCAGCGCTTTCAAACAAAACAGATGATGTTGCTGCAAATTAAGACTTTACGGACGGTAGTTCCGATACCAGCCGGAGCGACGCATTGATGCCCTCCAGCTGGTAATGCGGGCGCAGATAGAAGCGAGCATTGTAGTAGCCCGGCCGACCCTCGACGCTGTCCACCTGGACCTCCGCGGCGGCAAGCGGGCGCTTGGCGCGCGCCTTGTCGTCGGCGAAGGCCGGGTTGGCCAGCACGTAGCGGTTGATCCACTCGGTCAGCCAGATCTGCATGTCCGAACGCTCCTTGAACGACCCTATCTTGTCGCGCGCGATCGCCTTGAGGTAATGCGCGAAGCGCGAGACCGGGAAAAGATAGGGCAGATTGGCGCTCAGCCGCTCGTTCGACTGGGCGTCGGGATCGACCAGCCGCCCGGCGCGCGTCTCGTCGTCCTGCAACGAATGTGCGCCGATGAAGGCCGCGAGATCGGTATTCTTCCGGTGCAGGATCGGCATCAGGCCAAGCTTGGCGAGCTCCGCCTCGCGCCGGTCGTCGATGGCGACCTCCGTCGGGCATTTCATCGCGATCGATCCGTCGTCGGTCGGGAAACTGTGCACCGGCAGGTTGAGCACCGTGCCGCCATTCTCGACGCCGCGGATCTGCGTGCCCCAACCGTAGAGCTTATGGCTGCGGTTGATGTTGACGCCCATCGGGAAGGCGGCATTCATCCAGACATATTTGTTGTGGTCGCCCTGCACCTCTTCCTCGAAGGTGAAGCCCTTCACCGGAACGGTGTCGGTGCCGTAGGGCAGCCGCGCCAGCACACGCGGCATGGTGAGGCCGATATAACGCGCATCCTCGCTCTCGCGAAGCGATTGCCACGAGGCATAGGCCGGGTTCGACACGATCATCTGCAAGTCCTGCGGGTTCGGCAGTTCCTGCCAGCTGTCCATGCGGAACAGGCGAGGCGAGGCGGCTGCGATGAACGGCGTATGCGCGGAGGCACACACACCCGACATATTGCGCAGCAGGCCGACGTCGCGCGGATGGTTCGAGAATTCGTAGGCGCCGACCAGGCAACCGATCGGCTCGCCGCCTAGCATCGAATACTCGTCCGTGTAGACCTTCTTGAAGATCGGACTCTGGTCCCACATCTGGCCTTCATAGTCTTCGAGCGTGTCGGCCAGCTGTTCCTTGGAAATGTTCATCACCCGGATCTTCAGCTTCTGATCCGTCTCGGTGTTGTTGATGAGATACCAGAGGCCACGCCACGTGCCCTCCATTTCGCGCACTTCCGGCGCGTGCAGGATCTCGTTGACCTGTGTCGTCAGCATCTTGTCGATGCCCGCGATCAGCGACTTGATCGACTTGATCGCATTGGACGAAATGGTGGTGGTGTCGGAACGGGATTGCGCGGCCAGTGCCAGGTTGCGCACAAGTTGCTGCAGCTTCTCGCTGTCATCCTTCTTGACCTTGAAATCCTTCTCGAGGAGCCCGCTGAATTCTCCGAGGTCGATGGCTTCCGCCTCGGCGGCGACGGCTGCGGTCTTTTGCTGTTCGGCCATGATTTACTCCTCAACCTTGTCGTCGTCGGATAGTGCCTGGTTGGCGATCTTGCCGAGAAGCGGCTCGTTGTTCAGAAGTTGCGCGATGCGCTTTTCGGCGTCGACACGACCATCCATGAAGCCAAGCAGTTCCTCGAGCTGACGACGCATCTTGAGGATCTCGGCCAATTGCGGGACTTGCTCGGCGATCTTGTCCGGGGCGAAATCGCCTATTTTGGTGAAGGTAAGATCGAGTGCCAGCTCTTCGTCCCGCTCGGCGCCCTCGGCCTGAGGCAGCGTATTCTTCACGCGGGCTTTGACGCGCGGTCCGAGCGCCTCCATGAAACGGGGGAAGCGGTTCGCGTCGGTCTCGACAAAGGAGCGGTCCAGTACCGACTTCATCGCTTCCCTGGTCTGTGAAGCGCCGGAAAGGTCGGCCATCACGCCCATGACGAACGGCAATTCGATCGTCGTCGGGCTGCCGTAGGTTTCCACGTCATAGGCGATCTGCACGCGCGGTGCGCGATTCCGTTCGATGACCTTCGCTTTGCTTTCGGCTGCCATGGCTCGTTACCTTTCATCCTTCTGGGCCGTCTTCTTGGCATCCGGAACGCCGGCAAGAAGCCGGAATTCCTTCAGTCCCGACGGGGCGAGATCTTCCATCAGTTCAACAAAATCCATATGCACCATCCGGCGCACGCGGCGGGCGAGGTGCGGGATCGGGCTCGACGGTTCGGTGCGGTCGTAGAAGGCGACGACGAGGTCGAGGCATTTCACGACGTCGTCGCGCGAGGAAATCCGATCAGGGAGCCCGGTGCTCGGTTCCGCATAACTTGCCACACTTGCCATAGGATCGGCTCCGTGACCATTTCGAGCAGGCATTTCCGGATCTGCTGTCGTGGGGGCCGGCTTCGCGGCGCCGTTCGTCGCAGCCTCGATTACCGAATTCCGTTCGAGGGTCGACAGCAAACGCTGCAGAAACCGTTTCAATTCCGGGACAGCGGCGCCGCCGCCCTCCAGACGAGCGTTGAGGGCCGTCTCGACCGCATCAAGAGCGGTGATCGCCGCTTGGGCGTCGGCGATGAGCGCCATCATCTCCGCATTGGCTTGATCGGCCTGTGCCGCGCATCCACTATGCACCCGGTTCAGAAGTTGACCATGCGCGCTGACCAGCGTTGCCTTTTCGGCCGCATTCAATCCTGAAGCCGCTTCCAGAAGCATGACACGTTCGTCGAGCGCGCCTTGTTCCAGATCGTGTCCGCTGATCGGTCCGATAGTGCGCGGGGCAAAGAACGTCATTTGCCGCACGTCCGCCAACAACCCGTCCTGGCCATTCTGGAGGTCGAGCAGGGCGTTGATACGACGCAAGGCGGCGTCGCGTGGTGAAGCATTGGGCCGCAGAGCCGGATGCATGGTTTCCCAATGCTGATCGAAGGTCCGCGCAATAAGGGTCAGACCATGCGCGAGCCCGGCGAGCCCCTGCTCATTGGCCAGTGCGCGCGTGACAATGACAAGCAGGCGCAAATCCCGGCCATGCGCACGCAATTCCTCCGCCTTGTCGAGGACGGAGGGCCAGTCGACCGGAATGGTGCTCTCCGCCGAGGGCTTGTTGTGCCCGCCGTGGACGACCTTGACCTGGGGCTCGGTGAGACGCTCCAGTTCATGAAAGGCTGGATCGTTGCGCAAATCCTCCCCTGACGGATTTTCACCGTCCAGCGGATTCAGCCAGAGTGCGAGATCAATCACACCAACCCCCAGCAAGCGGCCCTGAGACCCATGCGTAACCAACGTTATCACACTGCGTCACTTTACCACAATTTAGTTGCTGCTCAAACTTAATGGGAGCTTGCAGGCCAGGCCCCGGAGTCCGAAATCGGTGGCGCAATTGTCGAACTCTGTCTGTCAATGCGTCGCAAAGAGATGGGCATTTCATGGATGTCTGTAGCCGCTGGCGTGGGCCTTTGCCGGCACGGAAGAAATCAATTGAATCGAGCACCCGGCGCCCATTGCATAACGCTCTTTGTCAAGTTGCTGCTTATGTGGCAGTTTATTGACTGGCAGATCGCAGGAGCAGGTTCGATGGAACAGCGCCGGTCGTCGCAGAGCTTCAAACGCAAGGAACTGGTCGGCAAGCTCAACCCTGTGTGTTTGCGCGCCTTCAAGGCTGCGGCCGACACCGCCAAACTGCGCGGCAATCCTTACGTCGAGCTCGTTCACTTCATCGAACAACTGGTCCTTTCCGAGCGCTCCGATGTGCAATTGATACTGGCAGACGCCGGGGTGGATGCGAGCCGGCTCACGGCCGATATGACCCGCGCCGTCGACAAGCTACCTTATGGCGCCACTTCGATCGAAGAATTTTCCGATCATATCTTTCACGCCATCCAGGAAGCCTGGAGCCTGGCGGGGCTGGAATTCAGCGTCGAGGAAGTCCGCAGTGGGCATATTCTGCTCGCCTGCCTGAAGACGCCGGTGCTGGAAGGTCTGCTGTCCAAGATCAGCGGCGAGTTCGACAAGATCGATGCGCAGGCCGTCATCGCGCGGTTCGCGGATGTCGTGGAGGGTTCACTCGAAGCTGGCGCCTCGACTGCGGTTCCCGCAGCCGAAACACCGCGGCGGGCTCCGGGCGGGGATTCGGCGCTGGCGAAGTATGCGACCGACCTGACCCAGCGCGCCCGCGACGGCAAGATCGATCCGGTCGTCGGGCGCGATCCGGAGATCAGGCAGATCGTCGATATCCTGATGCGACGCCGGCAAAACAACCCGATCCTGACCGGCGAGGCCGGGGTCGGCAAAACCGCGGTGGTCGAGGGCTTTGCCTTGCGCATCGCCGAGGGCGACGTACCGCCGACGCTGCAGGGCGTCAGCGTGCGCATGCTCGATGTCGGCCTGATGCAGGCGGGCGCAAGCGTAAAGGGTGAATTCGAAAAACGGCTGAAGGCGGTCATTGACGAGGTCCAATCTTCCGAAACGCCGGTCATCCTCTTCATTGACGAAGCTCACACCCTGATCGGGGCCGGCGGCGCGGCTGGGACGGGTGACGCGGCCAATCTGCTGAAGCCGGCGCTGGCGCGCGGTGAGCTTCGCACCATCGCGGCAACGACCTGGGCCGAATACAAGCAGCACATCGAGAAAGATCCGGCGCTTACCCGTCGTTTCCAGGTCGTCAAGATAGATGAGCCGTCGGAAGCGGTGGCTGTTCTCATGCTGCGCGGCGTGGCCGGTGTCCTAGAGCAGCACCACAAGGTGCAGATCCTCGATGAGGCAATCGAGGCGGCGGTCAGCCTGTCCCACCGCTATATCCCGGCGCGGCAACTGCCGGACAAGGCCGTGAGCCTTCTGGATACCGCCTGCGCCCGTGTCGCCATTTCGCAGCATGCCACCCCTGCCGAGGTGGAGGATATTATGCGCCGCCGCCAAGCGCTGGAGGTCGAGCGCGCCATCATCGGCCGTGAGGCAGCGATCGGCATCGGCGTGGCCGACCGGCAGGCTCGGGTCGAAGCGGGGCTTGCCGAGACCGAACTCACGCTTACTGCCGCGCAGGAACGCTGGGATCGGGAAAAGGCGCTGGTTGGCGAGATACTGGAATTGCGCGCCAGGCTGCGCGGCGAGGGCGTGCCGCTCGATGCCGTGGAGACTCCGCAGGCGGTCGCCGAAACCGCAGCCGCCGACGTGCCCGAGATCGAAACGCCTGAAACCGATGCGGATGTAACCGCCACTGCCGATCCTCCTCCACCCGATCCGGCTGCGGATCTCGCTCGGCTGCGGGAACTGATGGCCGAACTGGCCGAAGCCCAGGGCGAGACGCCGCTGATCCTGCCGTCAGTCGACCGCAACGCCGTGGCCGCCGTGGTCCAGGACTGGACCGGCATTCCCACTGGCCGGATGCTGTCGAGCCAGACCGAAAAGGCGCTGCGGCTCGCCGCCACTCTGTCCGAACGGGTAGTCGGTCAGGATCACGCCATGGAAATGATTGCCAAGCGCGTGCAGACCAGCCGGGCCGGGCTCGGCGCGCCCGAAAAACCAGTGGGCGTCTTTCTGCTCTGCGGTCCCTCCGGGGTAGGCAAGACCGAAACCGCGCTGGCCTTGGCCGAGACGCTCTACGGCGGCGAGCAGAACCTCATTTCGATCAATATGTCCGAGTTCCAGGAGGCGCATACGGTTTCTACCTTGAAGGGCGCGCCACCCGGATATGTCGGCTACGGCAAGGGCGGCATCCTGACAGAGGCGGTCCGGCGCAAGCCCTATTCGGTGATCCTGCTTGACGAGGTCGAGAAGGCTCATCCCGACGTTCATGAGATCTTCTTCCAGGTCTTCGACAAGGGAATGATGGACGACAGTGAAGGCCGGCGGATCGATTTCAAAAACACGCTGATCCTGCTCACATCGAACGTCGGCTCTGAAGTCATCATGGACCGGACCAAAAGCGGCACCGTACGGGCGGGGCTCGACGATCTGGACACGGCATTGCGCGCCCCTCTGTTGAAGGTTTTCCCCGCGGCCTTCCTTGGCCGGGTGGTAACCATCCCCTACTATCCGCTCTCGGACGCGATGATCGAAGCGATCACCCGCCATCAGTTTGCTAAGATCGCCCGCCGGCTGCGTTCAAGCAACGATGCCGAGTTGGTGATCGGTGACGGCGTCATGGATCTCGTCAAGGCCCGCTGCACCGAGATCGAATCCGGCGGGCGGATGATCGACGCCATTTTGACAAATACGCTTCTGCCGGAATTGAGCCGCGGGGTGCTGAACCGGTCGCTCGAGGGCGAAAAGATGACGAAGGTGACTGTCGGAGCCTCCGAAGGAGGTTTCACCTATTCCTTCGAATAGCTCAGGAGCAATTCTGTCGCTCTAGCCCCAGCGTTTCGGTCGGAGAAGCAGCTTTGTTACCGACCATCCGGGGAACAAATCGTCATCCTATCAATTGACGCAGAGAAGCTGCTTGGAGCAGATGAATGGGCATTTTTTCCGACCTCGACAAAAAGCTGACGGCCAATCTCTACGCGCACGGTAACGACCTCGTCGATCCTGCTGCGGATCTTCCCGAGCAGATCGAGGAACGGGTCGAGCTCTTGATGCCGTTCGTTCAGCCCGAGGCTCGCGAGTTGGTCCGATCGCAAATCCTTGGCCTCATTCATGAGTACAGGAATGAGGATTCAGCGCCCTCGAACTAGGCGATGATCGCGTCAACTGCGAATCTAGCAGGTCCTGTTCGGAATGGAGTTCCGTCGTCATCCGCCCTGGTCTATTGCATGGGGCGCGGGCTGGGTCTCGACGCTGGTCCGGCCGGTCTGGTCGACCCATAGCCAAACGATGAAGAGTACCGCCAGTACGATCACGCTCAAGGCGATGATGCGAGGCATGGCATTTTCCTTTCCGTGCCGAACAGCCGGTCAAGGCGTCGGCTTGCCGTTATCTCGGGTGCCGCCCGTATCGGGTTTGGAGCCGGCACCAACGGTCGGGTCGGGAACGACCGGACCGCGTTCTGCTTCGGAACCCTCTGCCTCGATCTCTTGCACGGCCTGATCCCAATGTTCGCGCTCCCGCCCTTGCGGACGGCCTTCACGCTCCCAGATTTCATGGGCTCGCTGCCTGATACGCTCTTCCCTGTCCATGATCGGCCTCCTGGTGCTTTCCTAATTCCGCGATCGATGGTTTGTTCCGCGCTGCCGGACAGTTCGCGCGCGAAAGTGGCACGTCGAAACATTCGCAAGCCAGGGAGTAGAATGAACAATATGCCTCCGGCACCGGAGATCGGGGTCTGATGAGAATTCTCGTTGTTGGCGCCACCGGCCTGATCGGCGCTTCGGTCTGCGCCCGTCTCGTTTCCGAAGGGCATGAGGTGACTGGCGTTGTCCGTAGCCCTCGGGCAGATGGTGCCCGCGACTACCAGACATTGGTGCTGGACGTGGCGACCGCGCTCCGCCCCGAAGATTGGCTGCCGCATCTGGCCGGCATCGATGCCGTCGTGAACTGTGCCGGCGTTTTGCAGGACAGCCTTCGCGAAAAGACTGGCCAAGTTCATCGCGATGCGGCGGCGGCTCTTTTTCTCGCCTGCGCGCGGGCCGGCGTTGCCAAGGTGATCCACTTTTCGGCAATGGGTGTGGATCGGGCACAGCCGTCGTCGTTCTCGGCGACGAAATATGCCGGCGACCAGGCCCTCATGGCGCTTGATCTGGACTGGATAATCCTTCGCCCGTCCGTGGTGCTCGGCCGGCCTGTGTTTGGGGCCAGTGCATTGTTTCGCGGTCTGGCCTCGCTGCCGGTCCTGCCGTCAATGCCCGATACCGGCCGGCTACAGGTCGTGCAGCTCGCGGATGTGGTCTCGACGGTCCTCTTCTTTCTCAATCCCGGCAGTCGGTCTCGTATGGCGCTGGAACTAGCAGGTCCCGAACGGCTGAGCATGGACGAGATTGTCGGCACTTTCCGCCGCTGGTTCGGCTGGGCTCCGGCAGCCAGATTTGTCTTGCCGGGATGGGTCGCGCGGCTTCTTTACCGCCTCGGCGATCTTGCGGCGATGCTCGGCTGGCGACCTCCAATGCGCACCAATGCCGCCAGGGAGATCACACGAGGGGCGCTCGGAGATCCCTCGGACTGGATTTCCTTGACCGGCATACAGCCACAGAGCTTGGCGCAATTCCTCGCGCTCAATCCGGCAACAGTGCAGGAAAAATGGTTTGCCGGGCTTTATTTCGCCAAGCCTGCAATCTTCGTCGTCCTGCCCTTCTTCTGGATCATGACGGGGATTGTGTCGCTGACCACTGGCTACGGCAACGGCATCGGCCTTATACAAAGCACAGGGGCTGGTATGTTGTCGGCGCCGACCGTGGTCGCCGGCGCTCTTGCCGACATCGCTGTTGGTGCACTCATAGCCTGGCGGCCAACGGCGCGAAAAGGCCTCTACGTTGGCATCGCGCTCTCGCTGTTCTATCTGATCATCGGCACTTTCCTGCGCCCGGACCTGTGGAACGACCCGCTTGGGCCATTCCTGAAGGTCTTGCCGATCATCGTCCTTCACTTTGTTGCCCTGGCGATCCTGGAGGAGCGCTGATGCTCTATTTCGTGCTGAAGTACTTGCATGTCATCGGAGCCAGCGTGCTGCTTGGCACCGGCGCCGGCATTGCCTTCTTCATGCTTCTCGCCCACAGGACCGGCAACACGGCAACAATTGCGGCAGTGGCGCGCATTGTGGTGATCGCCGATTTTCTCTTCACGGCAACCGCCGTCGTGGCGCAGCCGATAACCGGCGTCGCCCTCGCCTGGCAGGCGGGTTACTCGCTCTCCGAAGGCTGGATCGTGCTTTCCATCGCGCTCTACATCGTCACCGGTATTTTCTGGCTGCCGGTGGTATGGATGCAGATGGAGATGCGCGATCTGGCGTCTGAAGCCGCCAAAGTGGGGAGCCCGCTGCCGGCTCGGTATCACAGGTTTTTCTGGCTGTGGTTCGCCTTTGGCTTTCCCGCCTTTGCTGCCGTCCTCGGGATTTTCTGGCTAATGATCGCGCGACCGGCGATCGAGTGGTAACGTAGCTCGCTAGCGCAGCATGGCCGCTATCACGAAGACCGCTGCCGCTATGAGAACGACTGCGGCAATCACCAACACCGGCCAGCTCTGGCGAGGCTGAAGATCAGGCTCGCTTGCTACCGGCCGCATCGCGTCGGCGAAGCTGGCTTCATTCGTGAACTCTGGCTGTTGCCGTGGACGAGCCTCCGCGACAGGATTTGGCACATCTGCCGCTTCGGCGTCGGTCTCTTCAGGTGCAGCGGCAGGGTCGAACCCCGGGGTTTTGTCCTGCGTCGCCCCCGCCTGAATATCGCCTCTCGCTTTGGCGGGCGTCTGATCTCGTTGTGCGGCCATCACGGTCTCCCTGGCAACCAAACTTCAATCTGCCTCAGCGGTTCCAGTCTGCGCCCGATTTGCTGAACACACCCCATTTGCTGAACACATTTGGCGGTGATCCGGGGCTCTCCGGAACAGAGGACGCCTTTCGCAGTTGTGTTGGATCATTGCCTGGTGAGTTGGCTATGCCGTCTGCGCTCGAGCAACTGGCTCAATCCGTGAAAGAGCGACGAGCGATCCTGTTCGTTGGGGCGGGGGTGTCGATGAGCGTCGGCCTGCCATCCTGGGAAAAGCTCATCGAGCATATGGAGGATGAACTCGGCCTCGACCGCGACATGGTCGACATGCCTGAACCCAGCTATCAGGCTCTTGCCGAATACTACCGGCTAAAGCACGGGAGTATCGGCTCTTTGCGCAGCTGGATGGATCGCGAATGGAGCGTCTCGCGGGAAAAAGTGAAGGGATCGGCGATCCACAAGCTGATCGTGTCACTCGATTTCCCGATCATCTACACCACCAACTATGATCGGAATCTCGAGGTTGCGTTCGAAATCCACGACCGTCCGTTCGTAAAGGTGGCCAATGCCAAGGACATCGCCAAGGCGAGCGACGAGGTGACTCAGATCATCAAATACCACGGCGATTTCGACGACGACGCATCGCTGGTTCTGGCGGAGTCCGACTATTTCGAGCGGCTGTCGTTCGATTCTCCGCTGGACGTGAAGTTTCGCGCCGACGCACTGGGGCGCACCATCCTGTTCATCGGCTACAGCATGTCCGATATGAACATCCGTCTGTTGCTGTATCGGCTCTGGGAAATCTGGCGCCGGTCCGGCTACGAAAAAAACCGTCCGAAATCGTTCGTCTTCATGCCGCAACCGAGTGTCGTCCAGGAAGCGGTCCTCGGACGCTGGGGCATCGACATGCTGACCGAGCAGGCCGATCGGCCGGAGGATGCCCTGGTGGCATTCCTGAGCAAGCTCAAGGACGGGATAGACCAGATTTAGCGCGTATGCGCGGGCAATTCTGAAAGGCGATGTGATGCACCGAGTGTTGACGGCAAGTTCGAAAACGCTCGCCCTTTTCGGCCCGGCCGGGAACATTGTCGATCGCTGCGGCGTTCATAGCCGGGAAGGGACGCTGTTTGCGGAGGCCTATGATGGGCCACTTCGATATGATCGATCTCATTTCTATCATCGACGCCTGCACGACCGGCCGCGCGGCAGGGCGATTGGTGTCGATGGCCAAAGCCGTGGAGGAGTTGCGGGTGCTGACCGGTGATTTCATCTCGCCGGACGAAACCGTGGCCAATGCCCTGTCGCCGGTGGCGCTGGAGCGCGGCTGCGCGGTCCTGTTCGACGAGCAGCCGGGCGCCGATATCCTGCACACGCCATGGCAAGAGGCCTGACCGGCGAGGACGCCTGAGCGTTGCCGCGCCAGCGGGCGCGGCATTCGTTTGATGGCACGGTGCCGCGCGCGTCGCATATGGCGTCCGTCTGGAGCGCTAGCGGCGGTTGGAACCGGACCGTCACAGGAATGTTTAACCGCCATGCAGGAGGCCATCGGAGAGAAGCTATGACTGAAAACGAGACCCGCTACGAACATGGCGCGACCAAGTACCCGGCCAAGAAAGATGCGGACGCGTCGGATCAATTCTCCCAAGAGGCGGCCGGCAACAAGAAGCCTGCCGGCGGGATGGGCCTGACACGGTCAAGGAACGAGGTGGAGGACAAAACCCATCAGTCCGAAGGGCAGAACCCGCCCAGCCAAGCCACGCCAAGTGCTGCGACAGAAAGGATGTCCGGCGCCGGACCGTCGATCGCCGAGCGTTCCAAGGATGCCAAGGCTTCGAAGAGCGGCCGCCAGCCAGGCGCCTACGTCAAGGAGTGACCGGCCAGGAAACCTGCATTCAACCCATCATCGTCTTCAGCGGCTCCCGAGCGAGGTTTGCTTCAATCTCCTTGCGGCCCGGCGTTTCCCGCAGCGCTGTGCGCATATTCTTGCGATATTCGTCCGGCATGCGCGGCGGCAGCATAGGTTCATACGCGTCGACGACCGCCTCTATGATCACCGGACCTTCCGCCGCAAAGGCGGCATCTAGAACCCCATCGACGTCCTCAGGTCGCGTGACGCTGTAGCCGATGCCTCCCATAGCTTCGGCGGCCATGGCGAAATCGATCGGCTGGAGTTCGCAGGCAAATTGCGGGTTGCCGAGGAACATCATTTGCTCCCAGGCGATCTGGTTGAGCATGTTGTTCTTGATCACCAGAAGCTTTAGCGGAATCTTGTAACGCACGGCGGTGGAAAATTCGCCAAGCTGCATTGCCAGCCCGCCATCGCCCACCACCGCGAAAACCGGCCGACCCGGGAAGGCAATCCCGCCGGCAATCGCATAGGGCAGCCCGCAGGCCATCGATGCCAGCGAGCCGGAGACGGCGAAATCCTGTCCTGCCTTGATATCGATATGACGGGCGGCAAGTTCGGTGTTCTGACCGGAATCGGTAGCCAGGATGGCGTTGGCCGGCATTCGGTCGCCGAATGCCCTGACGACGCGTTGCGGCTTGAGCGGCACATCATCCCTGCTTTCCGCCTCGGCCATCATCTTGCGCCAGCGCTGCACGCTCTGCTGCGCGCTCTCGAGAAAGGATCTGTCCTGCTTTGGCTTCAGCCTTTCGTTGAGCAATTGCAGCGTGATGGCCGCATCGCCGACGAGACCGGCCTCGACGGGATGGCGAAGGCCGATCCGCTGCGCATTGCGGTCTATCTGCACGCCGCGCGCCTTGCCGGGCTTGGGATAGTACTCGATGTAAGGGAAGGTCGAGCCGACGATCAGCAGCGCCTCGCATTCCTCCATGATCTCCTGCGAGGCCAGCGTGCCCAAAATTCCTATTCCACCCATGACGTGCGGGTGATCATCCGGCAGGACGGCTTTGCCGAGCAAGGCCTTGGCAACAGGCGCGGCGAGAAGCTCTGCCGTTCTCTGAAGTTCGGCCTTCGCATGCAGCGCACCGCACCCGGCGAGTATCGCCACCTTTGAGGCCGTGTTGAGGATGTCCGCTGCAAGAGCGAGCTGGGCTTCGTCGGGTCGCTCGTCGCCTTCGAACCACCGTTCGGGCGTGTGTCTTGGAAGGTTGCGGAGCGAGCGCTTTGCCGACGTCTGCTCCTGCACGTCGCTGGCTATCGAGAGATGGGAAACGCCGCGTCCCGAAAGCGCGGAACGACAGGCGAGGCCGGCAACGTTTTCCATATGCGCTGCGTCGGTTGCCTGAGTGTTGAAGATGGCGACGTCGTTGAAAACGCGGGTGAGATCGACATCCTGCTGGGTGAACGTCTCGATCAGGTCGTGGAATTGCATGCCGGTTATGGCAAGGACCGGCGCCTGGTCGAGCTTTGCGTCGTAGAGGCCGGTGAGAAAGTGCGTGCCTCCTGGCCCCGAGGTGGCGAGGCAGACACCGAGCTTGCCGGTCCATTTGGCATAGGCCGTCGCCATGAAGGCTGCGGATTCCTCGTGCCGCACCTGTACGAAGCGGATCTTGTCCTGCCTTGTGCGCAGCGCCTCCATAATGCCGTTTATGCCGTCCCCCGGCAGGCCGAAGATCACGCGCACGTCCCAGGCGATCAATGTGTCGACAAGGATCTCGGCAGTGTTGGGCATGGTTGCCTCCTGTGTTTGGTATGCTTTTGTCCTGGGCCTGCGGCTTTACGCTCTCGCTGCGGCGTGGGACGTCAGACGTGGACAGCGACGATCAGTCGCCGAACGACGGAGATGCCCTGATGTTCCATCGGAACGGCAGCCGTTGTGGCCTGAGCAGCGGAAATCGAACGGAAGTGGCTCGGCGAGGTCAAGTCACGCCGTCAACGGCCACTCGCAGCCTTGTGAGGGATTGCCGAAACAAAAAACCCGCCTTGGCGGCGGGTCGCTGGTGCAAATCAGCACCATGGCCAAATTACTAGCATAACTGCCGTCACAAAGCAACAGATCGCGAGCTCGCAACCCAGGCAATCGCTTCGGTTTTTGGCCCATTCCTCATCTTACGCTTGGCCGAGTGCACGTTCTCAGCCTGCGCCTGTCGAGCGCCGTCCGCAGCGAACATCGTGCCATTTCACAGAACCCAGGAACGGTTACGGCGCCTTCTCGGTTGTGAGGGAAAGGAGACGGTCCATGTTTGAGAACAGCATGTGGTTGCTCGTCGTTGCAGGCGGGCCCCTGATACTGGCAATCCTGCTCGCCTACGCACTCCTCACGCGACGCCGTCGCGGTCCCGCAGAACGCAGGGAGAGCAAGCGGGCGACCGAGCGCTTGTATCGCGAGGAGGAAGACTGACGGACCATGGCAGATGCGGATAAGCAACTGGAGCCGATATGCGATGGGCAGTTTTATTCGACCGCCATTTCGGAACGATCCCGTCGCCCTGCCATTATCGCCATAAGGACAGGCTCGGATTATGGCGGCTTACGATTGGTCCGTTTCGGCAAAGACCGTGGCGCCTGCAATCACCAGGAAGGCGACGATTGCCGCCAGCGATCTGGGCATCAAATCGAACGCAAGGGACCTTGGAGGAACCAATGGCTGGACGCAGAACCCATGAGCAGCAAATGCGCATCATCGAAAAGCGGGAGAACACGAAGGGCGCCGGCAAGGATTTCGACGCAGAGGCGGACCTGAAGCGATCAGCCGCGGAACGTGAAGCGCTACGCAAGGGCGCGGAAATCAGGCCTGAGACACCCGACCTTGTCGACCCCGACGACCGCAACATCCTTCGCGGAAAAAATCAGGAGAGCGTTCATCACAAGAACCGACCCGACGACTAAGCCCGAGGATCAAGCGATCCGACACGAATTGGAGAGAGCCTATGGCAAAAGGTAGCAAAAAGCACATCGGAGCGGGTGCACGGGGAAAGGGTTCTGGTACAGGTGCCATGACCACGACCCCAAAGGACAAGCTCGAAGAAAACCAAGTCCTGTCCAACCGGGACAAGGCCCAGCATACAAGGGAACGCGGTCTGGATTCCAAGCAGATCGCGACTGAGCAGCGCCAGGATCACGCTGCCAATCGTTTGCGGGATTGACGGCTCACTCGCCTGGTGCGGCTCAGGCCCATTCGCCACTGAAAAGCGGCTCTATCGGATGGCGCGATTTGGCCATTTTGAGTTCACGCAGCATCTCTGAGTGGCGCTCATCCTCCTTCTCGACGTCGAGCTCGACATTGTAGGCCTTTTCCGGATCGGTTCGCGCGCCGACAAGGATGAATTCGGCGCCCTGCACGTCGAGCAGCTTTATGTCCTCGCGAGCGAATCTACGGCCGCGGAATTCCCGCTGAAGCCTGTCTGGATAGTCCGGCTCCTGAGCCTGTCCCAATCCAAAACCGGGAGGGCTGGGCTTTTCGGGATTCTTCACCGAAAGCGCGAAGCTTGCCTCCGGTGCGATCTTGAAGGCGCGTTGCACCTCCGACGGCCGCTCTGGAAGCTCGAGTGCATAGCTGAGATGCAATTGTCCATTGAGCAGCGCGACAAGATAACGGCCTTCGCCCGCCGGGCGTGCTGCGGGCAGACGCTGGCGGCCGCGCGTCTTGGTGTCATACGTTTCTTCGCGAAGGTCCTTTTCCAACGCGGCGGCGGAACCCGCAATCGCGCCGACGAAACCCCAGTTACGCTCGTGTTCATGCGCATCGGGCAGCCGCTTGCGCCCGACAACGAGAAGCCGGACCTTCGTCGCGTGCTCCGGCCGCAGCACGACGAAGAAGCGCTGCACGTCAGAAAGACTTTCTGGATCGGTTTGGCCCACCCTGGGCCGGTAGAGAAAGAAAATATCGCCGCGCTCGACGATCTCCATCTGTTGTCGGTCCTTTGCTGGCCACGGCGTGCTCCTTCGGCTGTCGGCGATGAGCATCCCGCTCTAACCGGCTGATCGCATCGACGATTTCCTCTCAAACTGCTCTGCCTGCTGCAGCAGCCGGACCACCTCTGCGTCCGTGGTCTGCGCGAAATCCTCGTAATACCCGCCCACCGCAACAAACGGGTCGGGCGTGGCGAGACAGACCACTTTGTCCACATCGGCTTTGATCAGGTCCAGCGTGTCCTGAGGTGCTACCGGAACGGCCAAGACAACATGCGCGGCGCGATCCTTTCTTAGCGCCTTGAGCGCCACTCTGACCGTGCCTCCGGTCGCTATGCCGTCATCGACGACGATCACGGTCCGGGCCAAGACCGAAGCCGCTGGCCTGCTGCCGAGATAGAGTTTTCTGCGGCGCTCGATTTCGAGCAGTTGCCGTTGTTTCTCTGCCTCGACGTATTCGTCTGACGGCTGGACCAAAGCCATCGCCTCCTCGTTGAGGACGAGCTGCGGATTCTCCCCGTCGACGACCGCGCCGATGCCATATTCGGAATGGCCCGGCGCGCCGATCTTGCGCACAAGCAGCACGTCGAGCCGGGCACGGAGTGCCTTCGCCACTTCGAAGCCAACCGGCACTCCGCCGCGCGGCAGCGCCAGCACCAGCGGATCGCTTGCCGCAAACCCGGTCAAAGCGGCGGCAAGCTGGCGCCCCGCATCCGTTCGATCCCTGAACTTTGGCGCGTCGAAGATCATTGTCTTCACCTCTCCAAGGACGGGACCTGGGATCAGTGCAGAGCTCGTGTCTAGATGTTTGCGGTCTGCAGCGTCTTGTCGAAAACATCCGGGCCGGTTGCACCCATCATCCTCGCCCAAAATTCACCTTGCTGACGAAACGGCGATCGGAGGCAATTGTTTCGCCTCGCCTTGGTAAAAATTGCCGCGGCCGTCGTGAAGCCGCGTCTATCTGATACTTTGCATCTGCGGGATTTCGGCAACCTGTCGAAATCTGCCATTTTCCACCACATTGAGCGCCGTGACGGCGGCCAGGTTGTCGCCTTTTTCGTCCCATTGCACGGGATCACCATAGGCAATGCCTTTGAAGCGGAGCTTCCGCATCGCAGTCAGAACGTCGCGCCGGCTCGGATTTCCTTTGGATTCAGCGATCGCGTTTTTGATTGCGGCGATCAGCACGCGGGCTGAATCGTAGGAATTCACGGCATAGTTGCCGATCGGTCCAAACAGCGCCGCATAGCGCGCGGCGAAATCGCTTGAATCAGCGATCCTACCCACTTCGGGCGTGGCGGACAGCACGAGAACGCCTTGACCCAATGTCGCGGTTTCGCCTGCAGGTTCAAGGAAATTCACCGCATCCCAACAGCCGTCACCGCTTGCAAAAAGCTGATCGAGACCTGCGCGGCGCATCGCTCGCAGAATGAAAGCACCCTCGAAACTGCCGCCGTAGAACAACAGATCGAAATTGGCTCGCAGAGACGCGACCAGCGGGTCAAAATCGCGGCTCCCTTCGCGAACCGTTCGCCGCTCCGCAATGCGTCCTCCGAACGCCAGAAAAGCCCGCGAGAACGTGCTGCCCATGCTGTGGCCGTACATCGTTTCGGTCTCGACCAGGACGGCGCGGCGCTTGCCCATGACGTCGTAGAGATGACGAGCAATAGCTGCTCCGGTCTGGTCGTCCCGGTTGGTGAAGCGAAAGACGTTTGGCAGAGAGCGTTCGGTGAGCGCCATGTCGGAAGCGATCGGTGTGATCATCGGGAGGTCGTGGGCGGCATAGATCTCCGCTGCAGCGATGGTGACATTGCTGTTGTAGTGGCCAACGACGCCAAGCAGATCCGGCTGGCTGCAAAAGTCGTCCGCGACTTGCCGCCCGGTCTCGACCTTTCCCTGATCGTCTGCACCCTCAACCATGATGGGAAGGCCTGCAATGCCGCCATCCCCGTTCTGCTCCTCGACCGCGAGCTCGATCGCCTGCTTCATCTCGGCGCCAAGCGCTGCCGCGTTTCCCGACAATGGTGCGCCGATTGCGATCCGAATCGCTTCCGACATTGAAATGGTCCTTGCTGCCGAGCTGTTTGTCTGTCCCGAACTGCGCTCGCGCTCATCGGTTCCGTTTCGAACCGGAAAAATGACGAATTCTTGCGGGCGAACCTTGGGCGCGCGAAAAAAAACGCTGCTGGAACAATCGATCACCCTGGTGCGTTCGACTGTTTTACACCTGCCCGGGGATCCCTTGATGGCGCCACGTCCGTTCTGGAAAGGCTATCTGAAGCTTTCGCTCGTGACCTGTCCGGTCGCGATGACACCCGCTACCACCGAGAGCGAAAAGATCCGGTTCCACACGCTCAATCGCAAGAGCGGGCATCGGGTTGTCAGCCAATATGTCGATGCCGTCAGCGGCAAGCCCGTTGCTGAAGACGACGAGGTGAAGGGGTATCAGCGCGGCGAGGACGAATACGTCCTGCTCGAGGACGATGAGATCGACGCGGTCGCGCTGGAGAGTACGCGCACCATCGACATCGACATGTTCGTCCATGCCGACAGCATCGGCTGGATCTGGTACGACAAGCCCCATTACCTCACCCCTGACGACCCGGTCGGAGAGGAGGCATTCTCGGTCATCCGCGATGCCATGCAATCGACAGGGACAGTCGGAATATCGCGACTGGTCATGTACCGCCGCGAGCGCGCCGTCATGCTTGAACCACGAGGCAAGGGCATCGTGCTGTGGACGCTGCGCTATGGCGACGAGGTTCGCGATCCCGAGGACTATTTCGGTAAGATCAGCGAAGCCAAACCCGACTCGAAAATGATGGATCTGGTCTCGACCTTGATCGATGAGCGAACCAGGCCGTGGGATCCCGCGATGACCGGAGATCCCGTCCAGGCGCGGCTGCTGGAGATCATTGCCTCGAAGAAGAAGGGCAAGAAGCGTCCGGCCAAGGCCAAGGCCGAGCAGCCGCCCAGCAACGTGATCAACATCATGGATGCGCTGCGCAAGAGCATCGGCTCGGAGGCCGGAAAGCGAAAATAGGCGCCTGGGAGTAGGCTGGGCTGGGGGACAAAAGGCGACGTAATGAAAGTCATTCCCCACGATCCTGCTCTCGACAGCACGATCGCGCTGCTTCGTGAAGGCTACGATTTCATCGCGCGCCGATGCGATCGGCTCGGTACGGACATCTTCGCCACGCGCCTGATGCTGAAGCGGGCGATCTGCGTTCGCGGGGCAAGCGCAGCCGAAATGTTCTACGGCGGCAATCACTTCACCCGCAACGGCGCGATGCCGCAAACGACGATGCGGCTGTTGCAGGACAAGGGCAGTGTCCAGTCTCTCGATGACGGGGCACATCGCCACCGCAAAGCAATGTTTCTTTCCATCCTGCTGGCGCCCGAACAGGTGGAGGATTTTCCACGAGGAGTGGCTCGCAGCGGTCGAGCGCTGGCAGCGGCGCGACGAGATCAGCCTGTTCGAGGAGGTGAACTTGATACTGACGAGATCCGTTGTGCGATGGTCGGGACTGCCGCTCGACGCAAAGAGCCCGGCGGATCTCTGCCTTGAACTGAGCGGCATGGTAGAGAATGCCGGCGGCGTCGGGCCGAGCACGTGGTTGGCGCTTTGGCGGCGCAGGCGCACGGAGCGCCTGGTAGGCTCCGTGGTGCGTCGGACCCGCTCAGGAGAACGTGCACTCGGGGAAAACGCACCGATCCGCAT
>NZ_SUEO01000062.1:0-15441 GCF_004962925.1 Mesorhizobium sp.
GATGATGAACCAGTCGAAAATGGCGAGCGTGAAATTGACGGATCGGAGGCTATCGCCGCTAAGGACAAGCCGTCTGCCCTGGAAGACACGTTCGACGACGATTTCGATTTGGGCCTCGAGGACGCGCTGGCCGAGGAAGCCGAGGAGCCGGTTGCGGAGGCCTCCGACGTTGCAGCCCAGCCGACGGCGCCGGCTGCCGCGGTCCAGCCGGCAGCGCCAACCGCCGTCGCCGATGAGCGCAGCCTTGAAGACGAACTGAACGCGCTGTTGGGCACGATGAACACACGGGCTGCCCCCGTGACGGCTTCCGCGGCCAACGAGCCACCCATGGTTCAGCAGCCTGTGGCCGCGGCTGAAAAGGTCGCCGACAAACCAACGCATCCTGTCGACGAACTGGACTGGAGTCTTGACGAGCAAGACCTTTCGGAGTCCCCGGATAATAGCGCGATTCAGGCCGCCGATGCCGATCTCGACACGGTTCTCTTCGATGAGCTCGAGGGCCAGGATTTCGGCGCTGAAGATGCCGCCGGGCCGGCCGATGTCGATTTCGACGACGATACATTGCATGCTGCCTTTGCCAAGGACATCGG
This sequence comes from Mesorhizobium sp., assembly GCF_004962925.1. GTDB lineage: Bacteria > Pseudomonadota > Alphaproteobacteria > Rhizobiales > Rhizobiaceae > Mesorhizobium. The sequence goes on from NZ_SUEO01000062.1 coordinate 591, forward strand.
TCTGGATCATGGCGACGATAACGTTGCGGCCGCTGCTCCCCAGGAAGATCCGGATGATTCGCTCAACTGGATGGCGGCACGCTCCGCTGCGCCGGCGCCGGCCCGTTCGTGGAGCCGCGTAACGCCGGTCGCACAGTCGCAGCCTGCCTTTGCAGCCCAGCCGACGGCTTCGGCGAGGACCACGGAAGTGGCCTCGGTGAAGACCACGGAAACGGCGCCGCCAATGGCTGCGGCCTCCTCCTATCAGGATGACCTGGCCTATCAGGATGAGCCGGCCGAAGACGATGCCGCCAATGCGGCATCTGCGCCAGCGCAAAGCGAACAGACTTCGGCGTATGACGAGATGCCCGATGTCGAGACGGTCGATGTGCCCGAGCGCGTCGTGGCGCTGGCGGACGACCTCGATATTCCGGACCTCGACTTCAATGAAGACGAACCGGCGGCGCCAGCTTATGACGATCTCGACACCGAGTTCGCCAGCCTTCTCACCGAAATGAATGCCGTGGACGTCGCTGCCGCCCCGGCGCGCAGCGCGGCGTATGACGACGAATCCTACAATGCCGGATTCCAGTCAGGGGCCGGCTTCCAATCGGGGGCCGGGTTCCAGTCAGGCTATGAGCCCGACCGTGTTGAAACCCGGACCTATGCAGCGAGACCCGCAGAAGCGTCGGTCAGTGCGGCTTATGCCGATGCCGCCAGCGGCTTCGATCTGGGCGACTTGCCCGCCGGCCGGCCGGCTCCGCAGGCCGACGACTTTGGCTTGGACGAACTCGACTACGACCCCGAACTGGATGAGACCATGTCGGTTCCAGGTCTGGAGCAGGATACTGCGAGGCCCCGGAGCCGCGGCCTTCTGGTCGCCGCGGTTGTAGGCGCCGTGGCGATCGCCGGCGGTCTCGGCGCCTTCGCGCTGTCTTTCGGCGGCAACGGCGGCAACGACGCGCCGGTCATCGTCAAGGCGGACAACGCCCCGATCAAGATCAGGCCTGAAAATCCGGGCGGCACCGTCGTGCCGAACCAGGACAACAAGGTCTATGACGCTGTGGCCAAGGGTGGCGCGAAGCCTGCCGAGCCGGTCCAGGAAAAACTGGTCACCAACGCTGAAGAGCCGGTGGACGTGACGGCCAAGGAGCCGTCGCAAAGCCGTGTGGTCGATCTTTCGCCCGACGACTCCGATGCGGCCGGCGGCACGCCAGCGGCCGGCGGCACGCAGGCGGCCGGAAATGCCGACGCCGCCGCGCCGACGCCCAAGTCCGAAGATCGTATCGCCCAGGTTCTGCAAGAGGCTGACAAAGGCATAGACCCCGATGTCGTCGCCGTCGCGCCGCGCAAGGTGAGAACCATGGTCGTTAAATCAGATGGTTCATTGGTTGCGCGGGAGGATCCGGCGCCTGCGGTAGCGCAGGTGACCGCCATCGACCCAGTCGATCCGGCGCCACAGCATGTGGCTCCGACGGGTCAGGCCGGCGAAGCGGAGCAGACCGGTACGGTCCCGCCTGTTGCCGACCAGGCAAGTGGTAACTTACTGGGTGGTGACCAACTGGGTGGGGACCAGACCGAAACCGCCAAGCCGGAAACAGCCGAGCCGGCAACCGCGCCCCAGGCTGAGGCCGAGGCCCAAACCAGCCAGCCTGCCAATACGCCGGCCACGGTTCCGGTGGCGCCGCAGCGTCCGTCCGACCAGCCTGTCGACGTCGTCGGCGAGGTCAAGCCGGACCAGGTTGCGTCCATCAATCCGGCGGCGGCCTCGACCGGTGGTGGCTCGTGGTCGATGCAGATCGCCTCGCAGCCGACTGTCGAAAGCGCCCAGTCCAGCTACGCGGACCTGCAGCGCCGCTACGGCAGCGTGCTGGCCGGCCGCACCGCCAACATCGTCAAGGCCGAGATCGCCGGCAAGGGAACGTTCTACCGCGTCCGGGTGCCGGCGCAGTCGCGCAACGATGCGATCAACCTGTGCACCAGCTACAAGGCTGCCGGCGGCAACTGCTTCGTGTCGCGTTAGGCATTTCAAATCTCCCGGCCTTGGGCGGCAAAAACCGGCGCGGTCACAGACCGCGCCGGTTTTTTATGTGGAAGGGATTCCGGCTCAAGCGCATGTGGCTCGATCCGATTCCCTTTGTCCGCGTGAAGCTCTAAACTCCTGTCCATGACCGAATCAAAATCCATGATCCTCGGCTGCGCCGGGAAATCGCTCACACGCGACGAAATCAATTTCTATCGCAATGAATGCCCGTGGGGGTTCATCCTGTTTGCGCGCAATATCGGCGAGACCGAGCAAATCCGCGATCTGGTGGCCGCGATGCGCGACTGTATCGAGCGCCCGGACGCCCCGGTGTTCATCGACCAGGAAGGCGGCCGGGTGCAGCGTTTGCGGCCACCGCTGGCGCCGAACTACCCGGCCGGTGGTGCGCTCGGCGCCTTGTGGCGCAACGACCACGACGCCGGCAACCGCGCCGCCTGGCTGTTGGCGCGGCTGCATGCCTTCGATCTGCTGCGCTATGGCATCACAGCCGATTGCCTGCCGGTGCTCGACGTGCCGATCGAGGGCGCCAGCGACGTCATCGGCGCGCGCGCCTATGGCAAGGAGCCTCGTGCCGTCATCGAACTGGGTCGCGCGGCGGCTGAAGGGTTGATGTCGGGCGGCGTGCTGCCTGTCATGAAGCATATTCCCGGGCATGGCCGGGCCTTTGCCGACACGCATTTCGAACTGCCGACCGTCGATGCCTCGATGAGTGACTTGCAGCGGCATGATTTCGCCCCGTTCAGAGAGCTCAATCATTTGCCGATGGCGATGACGGCGCATGTCGTCTACAGCGCGATCGACCCGAAGAACCCGGCCACGACGTCCGGCAAGGTCATCGATGAGATCATCCGCGGCGAAATCGGCTTCGACGGGCTGTTGATGAGCGACGACACCTCGATGAAGGCACTTTCTGGGGATTTCCCGACAAAGGCGGCCGCGATCCTTGCGGCCGGCTGCGATCTGGTCCTTCACTGCAACGGCGTTTTCGAGGAGATGGCCGGCATTGCGTCGCGCACCACGGGGCTTGAAGGCAAGTCGCTGCAGCGCGCGCAACGGGCACTGACCTATATCAAGAATCGCGATCGGGCTGATGAGACCGAGATACGCGCCGAATTCGCCACCTATTTCGACGCGGTGGCCTAGGCCATGGTCCCGAAAAGTGGGAGCCGGTTTTTCGGAACAGATCCTGGTCGAACAACAAGATAGAAGGAAAGCGGCAGGAAGTGGCGGAAACATTGGACAACAAGGCTGCGAAGCCCGCACCGATGGACCGTCTGTGGGCCGAAAACGACGATTCGCGGCTGACCGGCGATCCCGCGCTGGTCGTCGATGTCGACGGTTTCGAGGGCCCGCTTGATCTTCTGCTGCATCTTGCCCGCAACCAGAAGGTCGATCTGTCGCGCATCTCGATCCTGGCACTGGCCGAGCAATATCTGGCCTTCGTCGAGAAGGTGAGGGCGCTCAGGCTGGAACTCGCCGCCGACTATCTGGTGATGGCGGCGTGGCTGGCGTTTCTCAAGTCGAAGCTTTTGATCCCTAAGCAACCCGGCGACGACGGCGAAAGCGGCGAGGAGCTGGCGGCGGTGCTGCAATTCCGGTTGAAGCGGCTGGAAGCGATGCGCGACGCGGCGGCACGCCTGGTCAACCGCAACCGGCTCGGACGCGACGTGTTCGCCCGCGGCATGCCGGAAATGGTCATCGTCGAGAAACGCAACGCCTATTCGGCCTCGCTCTACGATCTGCTGACCGCCTATGCGCAGCAACGCCAGAAACAGGCGATCACCAATGTGACTATCGCCAGGCGTGGGGTGTGGTCGCTCAAGGACGCGCGCGATATCCTGAACAGGCTGATCGGCACGCTTGCCGACTGGACGGCGCTGGACAGTTTCCTGGTCGAGTATCTGACCGGCCCGGACGAGCGGCGCACCGCGATTGCCAGTTCGTTTGCGGCCACGCTGGAACTGGTGCGCGAAGGCAAAATGGAAATGCGGCAGGACGAGGTGTTCGCGCCGCTTTATCTGCGCGGCCGTGCGCAAGGCATCAGGGCAGTCGAGGTGGCATCATGAGTGAACGCGCCAACGCTTCGGTCATTCCGTTCAAGGTCGACGACGAGACCGAAGAGGGCGCGCTCGCCGAGACTCCGGCAGAAAATCAGGCCCAGAACTTGTCCCAGAATCCTGGCGAGCGGCTGCATGTGGCGGAAGCCGTGCGCATGGCCGAGGCGATCGTTTTCGCTAGTGCCGAACCGGTCAGCGAAAAGCAGCTTGCCGCGCGCCTGCCCGACGGGATCAACATTGCCGCGGCGATGGCCGAACTGCAGCAGATTTATGCGCGGCGCGGCGTCAATCTGGTGCGCGTCTCCGATGCCTGGGCGTTCCGCACCGCCGGCGACCTCGCTTTCCTGATGAGCCGCGACACGGTGCAGCAGAGGAAACTTTCCCGCGCGGCGCTCGAAGTGCTGGCGATCATCGCCTACCACCAACCGGTGACTCGCGCCGAGATCGAGGACATCAGAGGCGTCGAGACCTCGAAGGGCACGCTGGACACGCTGATGGAGACCGAATGGGTGAAGATGCGCGGCCGGCGCCGCACGCCAGGCCGTCCCGTCACCTACGGCACCACCGACATCTTCCTAGACCATTTCGCATTGGAGGAAATCCGCGATCTTCCCGGCATGGAGGAATTGAAGGGCGCCGGGCTGCTTTCGGGCCGCATGCCATCGAATTTTTCCATTCCGCTGCCGCCGGCCGATCCGGATGCGCTGACCGACGACGAGGATCCGCTGACCGATATCGACCTCGAGGAACTCGGTCTGTTGACGCCGCGTGTCGAGGAAGATTGACCCCAAACGACGTGCCGAAAGCCGTTGGTTTTCGGGGCTGCGCCGATTGGTAGCGGGCTACGACGCCGAAAGTGCGTGACTTCGGCCACTCATTTATAAACTCTGGCGTGGTTGTGTTTGAATCCCGACGCGAAAGCGCATAGATCATCGTCAGAGAAAACATTCGAGAGAGATTGTTATGGGTTCATTTTCGATTTGGCACTGGATGATCGTGCTGGTGATCGTGCTGCTGGTGTTCGGTCGCGGCAAGATACCCGAGCTGATGGGTGACATGGCCAAGGGCATCAAGAGCTTCAAGAAAGGCATGGCCGACGACGATGTTGCCGAGGACAAGCGCACCGTCGAACATCGCGCCGACGAAACCGTTTCGGCAGTGAAGGAAAAGGCCAGCAAGAGCTGAGCCCAAAAACTTTAGTCGGAACGTATCGCCATGTTCGACATCGGCTGGACCGAGATGCTGGTGATCGCGATCGTCATGATCGTGGTCGTCGGACCCAAGGATTTGCCCAACATGCTGCGCACTTTCGGGCGCACGACGACAAAGCTGCGCGGCATGGCAGCCGACTTCCAGAAACAGTTCAACGACGCGCTGAAGGAGGCCGAGCTCGACGACGTCAAGAAGTCGGTCGATTCACTCAGAAGCCTCAATCCGGCCGCCGAGATCAGGAAACAGCTTAATCCTTTCGAACAGGCGGCAGCCGACGTCCGTTCAGGCGTCGACGCGGCGATGAAGCCGAAGCCGGCCGTGGACCCTGTCACGCCAGCTGCTTCGACGCCGCAGGATACCGAGCTGAAGAATGGCGCGACGGTGCTGCCGGGCGTCAGCGCCCCGGAAGCGACACCGGCGGAGCCGATCTTTCCGGCGATGACCGATGAGTCGATGGTGCCATCACCTGTCGGGACGGCGACGCCGGCCGAACCGCAAAAGGTCTCGGCAGCGAAGAAGATCCCTGCGCCAGCGAAAGCGAAAGCGATGCCGGCCCCCAAGGCCGCAGCCAAGCCAGCGGCAGCAGCAAAACCTGCCGTGACAAAGACCGCAGCCAAAAAGGCCGAGCCGAAGCCTGCATCGGTGAAGAAGCCGACTGCAGCCGCCAAAAAGACGGCGGGAGCCAGCAAGTGAGCGTTTCGGAAAAGGACGAGATCGATAAATCGGCGGCTCCGCTGATGGAGCATCTGATCGAATTGCGCCGGCGGCTGATGTGGTCGATCGGCGGGTTCTTCGTCGCCTTCCTGTTCTGCTTCTTCTTCGCCAAGCAACTGTTCAACCTGTTGGTCGTCCCGTTCAAATGGGCGACCCAATGGGCAGGGCTCGACCCGCACAAGGTTGAGCTGATCTACACGGCGCCGCAGGAATTCTTCTTCACCCAGGTCAAGCTGGCGATGTTCGGCGGCATGGTGATCGCCTTTCCGCTGATCGCCACGCAGATCTACAAATTCATCGCGCCCGGCCTCTACAAGAACGAACGCAACGCTTTCCTGCCGTTCCTGATCGCTTCGCCGATCCTGTTCCTGATGGGCGCGTCGCTGGTCTATTTCTTCTTCACGCCGATGGTGATGTGGTTCTTCCTCGCCATGCAGCAGGCCGGCACTGACGACCAGGTGCAGATTTCGCTGCTGCCGAAAGTGTCGGAATATCTTAGCCTGATCATGACGCTGATCTTCTCCTTCGGCCTGGTGTTCCAGTTGCCGGTGGTGACCAGCCTGATGACAAGGGTCGGCATGCTGTCGTCTCAGGCGCTGGTCGAAAAGCGCAAATGGGCGATCGTCATCGCCTTCGTCGTCGCGGCTGTGCTGACACCGCCCGACCCGATCAGCCAGATCGGCTTGGCCGTTCCTACGATCCTTCTCTACGAGGTCTCGATCTGGTCGGCCCGGCTGATCGAGCGTAGCAAGGAACGCGAACGTCTGGCGCGCGAGAAGCAAGAGGCTGCAGAAGAGGTGGCCGAAAAGTCCGCGGACGCGCCTTCGACGTAGACCGCATCTACATAGGTGAATTCGGTCGCGCCCCCATCTGTCCGGCAGGACAGAGCGCGGCGCGAAGGAACTCGATCTTCACATCTTGCATCGATCAAGGATGCGGTTTACGCCCTCTGGCCTAAAACGCGATGCGTTTTAGGTCTTTGTTTTGGGCATGTCGTTGTCCCAAAACCGCTGTGCATTTTTGGGCGATATGCCCGCCGAGGAAACCATGCTCGACATCAAATGGATTCGCGATAACCCGAAAGTCCTTGTCGAGGCGCTCAAGAAGCGCTCGTGGTCCAGCGATGACGCGCAGTCTACGGTCGATGATCTGATCGCCAGGGACGAGGCGCGGCGCGAACATCTGACCGAGCTGCAGACCAGGCAGGAGCGCCGCAACGCCGCCTCGAAGGAGATCGGCAACGCCATGCGTTCGGGCGACGCCGCCCTTGCCGAAAAGCTCAAAGCCGAAGTCGGCGAGATCAAGGCTTTCATCCAGAATGGCGAGGCGCGCGAACGCGAACTCGACAAAGCGCTGAACGACGCATTGGCCGTGCTGCCCAATGTGCCGCTCGACGACGTGCCGGTCGGCATGAACGAGGATGACAATGTCGTCAAGCGCATCGTCGGCAAGGTGCCGACGCGCCCGAACTGGGTGAAAGAACATTTCGAGATTGGCGAAGCGCTCGGCATGATGGATTTCGAGCGGGCGGCGAAGCTTTCCGGCTCGCGCTTCACGGTGCTGAAGGGCGGCCTGGCGCGGATGGAGCGCGCACTCGGCCAGTTCATGCTGGACCTGCACACGACCGAGCATGGCTATGAGGAGATCCAGCCGCCTCTGATGGTTAAAGACGAGGTTCTTTTCGGTACGGGGCAACTGCCGAAGTTCGAGGAGGATCTCTTCTTCGCCCCGCGTGGAGACGGCAGGCTTGGCCTCATCCCGACCGCCGAAGTGCCGCTCACCAATCTCGTGCGTGAGGAAATAACGCCGCACGAAAAGCTGCCGCTGCGTTATACGGCGCTGACGCCGTGCTTCCGTTCGGAAGCGGGCTCGGCCGGGCGCGACACGCGCGGCATGCTGCGCCAGCACCAGTTCTATAAGGTCGAGCTGGTCTCGATCACCGACCAGGACTCCTCGCTTGCCGAGCACGAGCGGATGACCGAATGCGCCGAGGAAGTGCTGAAGCGGCTCGGCCTGCCGTTCCGCACCATGACGTTGTGCACGGGTGACATGGGCTTTGGCGCGCGCAAGACCTATGACATCGAGGTCTGGCTGCCCGGGCAGAACGCCTATCGCGAGATTTCGTCCTGCTCGGTCTGCTGCGATTTCCAGGCGCGGCGCATGGACGCCCGCTACAAGGACAAGGACGGCAGGGGCAACCGCTTCGTCCACACGCTGAACGGTTCCGGCACCGCCGTCGGCCGCGCTCTCATTGCTGTCATCGAAAACTATCAGAATGAGGATGGCAGCGTAACCATTCCTGAAGCGCTTCGGCCTTACATGGGCGGTCTGGAAAAGATCGAATCGAAATAATGCGCATCCTCCTGACCAATGATGACGGCATCCATGCCGAGGGCCTTGCATCGCTTGAACGCGTCGCCCGCACGCTCTCGGACGATGTCTGGGTGGTGGCGCCGGAGCAGGACCAGTCCGGCTATGCGCATTCGCTGTCGATCTCCGAGCCGCTGCGGCTGCGCAAGATCGGCGAAAAACACTTTGCCGTGCGTGGTACGCCGACCGATTGCGTCATCATGGGCGTGAAGAAGATCCTGCCCGCACCACCCGACCTGATCCTGTCCGGCGTCAATTCCGGCGCCAACATCGCCGACGACGTAACCTATTCGGGCACTGTCGCCGGTGCCATGGAAGGCGCGCTGCTCGGCGTGCGCTCGATCGCGCTCAGCCAGGCCTATTCCTTTGTCGGCGAGGATCGCGTCGTTCCCTACGAGACCACCGAGGCGCTGGCGCCGGCGCTGCTCAAGAAGCTTGTCGCCATGCCGCTGCCGGACGGCGTGCTGCTCAACGTCAATTTTCCGAATTGCGCGCCAGAAGAGGTCGTCGGCACGGTGGTCACCTCGCAAGGCAAGCTCGTCCACAGCCTGTGGGTCGACGAGCGTCGCGACGGCCGCGGACTCCCCTATTATTGGCTGCGCTTCGGCCGCGAGCCGGTCGAGGGCAAGCAAGGCACTGACCTGTATGCCCTGCGCAACCGGCTGGTGTCGGTGACGCCGCTGCAGCTCGATCTCACCGCTCATGAAATCCGCGATCAACTGACCAAGGCGCTCGCATGAACCTGAACCACAGCCCGACGCTCGACGATCGCGAAGGCTTCGCCGCTTTCCTGCTCCGCTTGCGTGGCAAGGGCGTGGTGCCGAAGGCGCTGATCGCCGCTTTCGAGGCGACGCCGCGGCGCGGCTTCCTTTCTGCGCACTTCCATCCGATCGCCTGGTCGGACCGCATGCTGCCGATCGAATGCGGCGAGGCGATCGAAGGCGCCGATCTGCAAGCTGCGGTGATCGCAGCACTTGCCATCGAGCCGGGTAACCGCGTGCTCGAGATCGGCACCGGGTCAGGCTACACGGCGGCGGTGATGTCGCGGCTTGCCGCGCGGGTCGTCACCGTCGACCGCTACAAGACGCTGGCCGAGCAGGCCAAGCAGCGCTTCGAGGCGCTCGGCATCGGCAATGTCATCATGCGCCAGGCGGACGGCTCCAACGGACTGGCCAATGAAGCGCCGTTCGACCGCATCGTCGCATGGGCGGCTTTCGACAGCCTGCCGCGCTTTCTGCTCGATCAATTGTCGAGCGGCGGCATCGTCATCGCCCCGATCGGACCCGAGGAGGGCGAGCAGGTGCTGGCCAAGCTGACCAAGGTCGGCAGCCGCTTCGAACGCGAGGACATCGGCCTCGTCCGCCTGCAGCCGATCCTGCGCAGCGTAGCCGCAGTCATCTGATTATCCGACGCATCGCGCGCTTGGGGGATCGATCAGCCGAAGCCTCTCGGTCGTCATCCTAGGGCGCAGCAAGGAGCCAAGCGACGCAGCGCAGACCCTAGGATTCATGCCGCGCCATCAGGGCGTTGCAACGGTGCGGACTGCTGCTCCCCTGCATTCTTCGGCTAAGGTAACGGAATGGATCCTAGGGTCTCCGCGACGGAGCTTCGCTCCTGCTCCGCCCTAGGAATGACGAAGCTGAGGCGTTCGGCCAATTCTTCGACTCCGGCGCGGCCTGACCTGAATCTCGTCATACCCCAAACAGGCAGCCTTAAATATTTTAAGAAAATTTGCGTCTGATTCTAGAGGTTTAACCGACCAGTAACATTAACGCGCTTTAATCACGGTCAGTCTGTACCGGGTATCTGCGGGTAAATGCGATGCAATTCAGTATTTTGAAGGCAAACGGACGCAACCTGGCGCGCGGTTTCGCCGTCCTTATGGTTGCGGGCACCGCGGCGGGATGCAGTTCCCAGGTCTCGCGGTTCAACAGCGTCGATGACGTCTTCACCTCCTCGACCAATAACCAGCGCACCATCATCGACAAGCAGGACGCCGCCCAGCCTTACCCCGGCGATGCCCCGGTCTCGGCCGCGCCGCTCGACGGCAGCCACACCCAGTCGGTCAGCCGCTCAAGCCTCGAACCGGTTACGACACAACAATTGCCGCCGCCGGTCAGCCAGTCGCAGCCAGCCCCCGCGTTCGCGCCGGCCCGCACCGCTTCGGCGCCAGCCGCCCCCCAGGTCGACCGGACTGCAACCGGGACAGTGACAAAGCCGTTCAAGGACGCACAGCCTGACGCTCCGCGCATGGCGACGGCAGGCGGCGAACCGCGTGCCACCGAGATCGTCGTTAGGGATGGCGAGACCATTTCTGGCCTGTCGCGACGCTACGGCGTGCCCGCCGATGCCCTTATGAAGGTCAATGGGCTGAGCGCGACCAACGGGCTGAAGACCGGCCAAAAGCTCGTCATCCCGGCCTATGCCTATTCGGGCAAGAAACCGGCGCCGAAGCTTGCCGACGCCAAGCCTGCGAACGACACCAAGCACGATTTGCCGGCCAAGGCGACGGAGATGATGGTGGCCGTGCTGCCGCAGCAGCCGAAGCTCAAGGAGGGCAAGTCCGCCGCGCAGGTGGATGCATCGGCCGCAGCAAACCAGCCGAAGGACGGAAAAGCCGCGCCCAAGGCAGCTGGTGCCGGTGGCACCTACACGGTCCAGCAGGGTGATACGCTGTCCGCGATCGCCAGGAAGACCGGTGTCGGCGTGGCTGCGTTGAAGCAGGCGAACGGCATGCAGGACGGTCTGCTCAAGATCGGCCAGACCCTGAAGGTGCCCGCCGGCGGAACCGCGACGGTTGCCAGCGCCAAGCCGGCAAAGGTCGATCCGGTAACGACAGCCACCACCCCGCCTGCGGCGAAGACCACGCCGTCGGAGACGCTCGCCGCCTACACGCCGCCGAAGAAGGATGCGAAGGTTATCCAGCAGGCAGAGGACGATGATGCGGTGGCGCCCAACGCCACCGGAATCGGCAAGATGCGTTGGCCGGTGCGCGGCCGCGTGATCTCCGGCTTTGGCGGCGGCAAGGACGGCGTCGACATCGCCGTGCCGGAAGGAACCCCGGTCAAGGCGGCCGAGAACGGTGTCGTCATCTACGCGGGCGATGGGCTCAAGGAATTCGGCAATACGGTGCTGGTGCGCCACGAGAACGGGTTGGTCACGGTCTATGGCCACGCCCGTTCGATCGAGGTCCAGCGCGGCCAGAAGGTCAAGCGCGGCCAGGAAATCGCGCAGTCCGGCATGAGCGGCACCACCGACTCGCCGAAACTGCATTTCGAAGTCCGCAAGAACTCGGCGCCGGTCGATCCTTCGACCTATCTTGAATAAAGAAGTCGATCCTTCGACCTATCTCGAATAGAAGAAGAAAAGCGATTGCGCGCCGCCTGACCTCCAGTCCGGCCCGCCGGCTCAGCCCGCTCCGTAAGGGGCGGGCTTTTTCAGTCGTTTTTCTGGACCGTGATCTTGTCCGAAAACCGGGCTCCACTTTTTGGGATCATTGTCTAATCCTTGAGCGATTTGCCGAGCCGGCCTGCCAGATCCTGGGTGAACTGCCAGGCGACGCGGCCTGAACGGCTGCCGCGTGTCGTCGCCCATTCCAGCGCCTCGGCGCGCAGCGTCTCGGGATCGATGGCAAGGCCGTGATGGCGGATATAGCCGTCGATCATGTCGAGGTACTCGTCCTGCGAGCATTTGTGGAAGCCGAGCCAGAGGCCGAAACGGTCGGACAGCGAAACTTTTTCCTCGACCGCCTCCGACGGGTTGATGGCGGTCGAGCGCTCATTGTCGATCATGTCACGTGGCAATAAATGCCGGCGGTTCGAGGTGGCATAGAAGATCACATTGGCCGGACGGCCCTCGACGCCGCCTTCGAGCGCCGCCTTCAGCGACTTATAGGACGTGTCGTCGTGGTCGAAGGACAGGTCGTCGCAAAACAGGATGAAGCGGTATGGTGCTGCCTTCAGCAAACTCATCAGCTTCGGCAGCGTGTCGATGTCCTCGCGGTGGATCTCAATGAGCTTGAGCGGCAGGTCCAGCTTTGCCGAGGCATTGACGGCGGCATGCACAGCCTTGACCAGCGAGGATTTTCCCATGCCGCGTGCGCCCCACAACAGCACGTTGTTGGCTGCGTAACCGGAGGCGAAGCGCTCGGTGTTGTCGACCAATATGTCGCGGACACGGTCGACGCCGCGGATCAGGCCGATATCGACGCGATTGACCTTGCGCACCGGCTCCAGATAGCCGGGATCAGCCTGCCAGACGAAGCAATCGACCTTGCCGAGATCGGTTTCCGGCACCGGCGGCGGAGCGAGGCGGGCGACCGCCTCGATAAGGCGGTCGAGCTTCTTGTTCAGGGCTTCGATGGTGCTGTCGCTCATTTTATCTTTGCACTCATGACGGTATGACACGGAACCTATTTGGTTCCGACGTTTCGGAACCAGTTCCAACCTTTTGTTAGAGCATGATCTTTTCCGAAAACCGGGCGCCGTTTTCGGGATCATGCTCTAGCACGGCTCAACCAGCCGGAAAAGCAGCCGAAATGCCTGACCGCAGTTGCATTGGCAACTTTACCGACTATATTCCGGCGAAATTTCACGGGCCGCCAAATTTTCCCAGGACGGTTTGGCGGCTGCTTTTCAAAATTCAGGAGTACCTCAATGTTCGTGACACCGGCATATGCCCAAGGCGTCGGCGCCTCCCCGGATATGTTCATCAGCATTTTGCCGTTTGTCCTGATTTTCGTGATCATGTATTTTCTGATCATCCGGCCGCAGCGTACGCAGTTGAAGAAGCGCGGCGAGATGCTGGCGGCAGTTCGCCGCGGAGACACAGTGGTCACCGGCGGTGGTTTCGTCGGCAAGGTGACGAAGGTGATCGACGACAATGAGCTCGAGATCGATCTCGGCGGTGGCACCAAGGTAACGGCGCTGCGCTCGACGATCGCCGATGTGCGCGTCAAGGGCGAGCCGGTGGCGAACCAGAACGCCAAGAAATAACCGGATGTCGGCGGAACGATCCGCCAGAACGCCCTGACGGACCACACCAACTGCTGTATTTTCGCGCTTGAAGATGACTCTGATCTGCAGTGGCTGTGGCCATCGCAGGGGCTCTTGATGCGCCCCGTCTCTCGCCGCCAGCCCGCTCGCCCCGTCCAGGGCGCCGACGATCTCGTCGTGCTATTGCCCGCTGGTGCCTTGCCGGCAAGATTGACAATAGTTGAAGAAAGCCCGATGGCAGCAACAAAGTTAACTGCCTTGTGCTCGAGGCGAGCATTTGGCGAACCAGAACGCCAAGAAATAACCCCATTCCAGGCGGAACGATCCGCCAGAACGCCCTGACGGACGACGCCATATGCTTTATTTCTCGCGCTTCAAGATGATCCTGATCTGGCTGGCCGTGGCCGCGACAGTGATCCTCGCTGCGCCCAATCTTTTCTCTGCCAGCACGCTGGCCCAGCTTCCTAATTGGGTGCCGAAGCGCCAGATGACGCTCGGCCTCGACCTGCAAGGCGGCTCGCATATCCTGCTCAGGATGGATCCGAACGATCTGATCAAGGATCGGCTGGAGACGACGCGCGACGAAATCAGGACGCGCCTGCGCGACGCCAAGATCGGTTACACCGGCCTTTCCGGATCAGGCCGGGCCGTGCAGGTCCGCATCACCGATCCCGGTCAGCTCGAAGCCGCCAAGGCGGCGCTGAAGACATTGACCGACCCGGTGGCCGCCGGCCTGTTCAGCGGCGGCTCCGTCCAGGAGATGTCACTGGATGATTCCGAGTCCGGCCTGCTCAAGTTCGCCGTCACCGATGCCGGCATCAAATACCGCACGTCGACAGCGTTGGCGCAGTCACTCGAGGTCGTCGAGCGCCGCGTCAACGAACTCGGCACCACCGAGCCGATCGTGCAACGCCAAGGCGACGACCGCATTCTGGTCCAGGTGCCGGGCCTGCAGGACCCGCAGAGGCTGAAGGACATTCTTGGCCAGACCGCCAAGCTGACCTTCCAGATGGTCGATCAGTCCATGCCGGTGCAAGACGCGCTCAACGGCCGTCCGCCCGCGGGATCATCGGTGTTGTATTCCCAGGATGATCCGCCGGTTCCGTACCTGATCGAGAACCGCGTCATCGTTTCGGGCGAAAATCTCACCGATGCGCAGGCAACGTATAATTCCCAGACCAACGAGCCGGTGGTTTCGTTCACCTTCGATTCCAAGGGAGCGGCGCGCTTCGGCCAGGCGACCTCACAAAACGTCGGCAAGCTGTTCGCCATTATCCTCGACAATCAGGTGATTTCGGCGCCGCAAATCCGCGAACCGATCCTTGGCGGCAGCGGCCAGATCTCGGGCAATTTCACCGCCGAGAGCGCCAACGACCTCGCCGTGCTGTTGCGCGCCGGCGCGCTGCCGGCGACGCTGACGGTGATCGAGGAGCGCACGGTGGGCCCTGGGTTAGGCGAGGATTCCATCCGCGCCGGCAAGA
>NZ_SUEO01000062.1:15451-28274 GCF_004962925.1 Mesorhizobium sp.
GGATGGAGCCGATCACGCCGGCAAGATCGCCGGCGTGATCGGCTCCATCCTAGTCGTCGTGTTCATGTTCGTGGCCTATGGCTTTCTCGGCTTCATCGCCAACATCGCGCTGGCGGTGCATGTGGCCATGATCATCGCGTTGTTGTCATTACTTGGCGCGACACTGACATTGCCCGGCATCGCCGGCATCGTGCTGACCATCGGCATGGCGGTCGATTCCAACGTTCTCATCTACGAGCGCATCCGCGAGGAGCGACGAAACGGTCGCTCGGTAATCCAGGCGATCGACACGGGCTTTTCGAAAGCGCTGGCGACCATCGTCGATTCGAACGTTACCTCGCTGATCGCGACCGTGGTGCTGTTCTGGCTCGGGACCGGGCCGGTGAAGGGCTTTGCCGTAACCTTCGCCATCGGCATTCTGACGACCGTCTTCACCGCCTTCACCTTCACCCGGCTGCTGGTGTCGATCTGGCTTCGCCGCGCCCGCCCGAAGGAGTTGCCGCGCGCGCCGGTGACGTTCGTCCCGGCGGGCACGAGAATTCCATTCATGGGCATCCGCCGCTGGACATTCGCGCTGTCCAGCGTGCTGTCGGTCCTGTCGGTCGTGCTGTTCATGACCGTCGACATCAATTACGGCATCGACTTCAAGGGCGGTTCGCTGATTGAGGTGCAGGCCAAGAATGGCACCGCCGATATTGCCGACATCCGAGGCAGGCTTTCGGAACTCAATATCGGCGAGGTGCAGGTGCAGCAGTTCGGCGACCCGAACGATGTGCTGATTCGCGTCGGCACGCAGGAGGGCGGCGAGAACGCCGAACAGACCGTCATCGACAAGGTGCGCGGCGAGTTGCAGGACAATTATGATTTCCGCCGCGTCGAGGTGGTGGGACCGACGGTCTCCGGCGAGCTCGCCAAGCAAGGCACCATCGCCATGCTGATCGCACTGCTCGGAATCCTGATCTATGTCTGGTTCCGCTTCGAATGGCAGTTCGCGGTCGGCGCCATCATCGCCACAGTCCACGATGTGGTCATGACGATCGGCTTCTTCGTCATCACCGGTCTCGAGTTCAACCAGTCGTCGCTTGCGGCGATACTCACCATCATCGGCTATTCGCTCAATGATACTATCGTCGTCTATGACCGTGTTCGCGAAGACTTGCGAAAATACAAGAGGATGCCGCTGCCACAATTGCTGAACAACGCCATCAACGAGACGCTGTCGCGAACGACGCTGACCTCGGTGACGACGATGCTTGCGCTGCTGGCGCTGGTGCTGTTCGGCGGCGAAGTGATCCGCTCGTTCACGCTGGCGATGCTGTTCGGCGTCGTCTTCGGAACCTATTCGTCGATCTTCATTGCCGCGCCACTACTCATCTTGTTCAAGCTGCGGCCGCAGACCACGACCTCCGATGAGGAGAAGCCGGTGGGCGGCGGCAAAGCCGTGGCAACCTGACGATTGCTGCGCCCGTGGCAAAAGGCATCGTCATCCGCGAAGCGCATTTCCCCGGCCGTGCGCCGATCGAGGCCTATGGCAATGGCGGGTTCCGTTTCGCCGACATGTCGCATCGCGGCTCGCTGCTGTGCCTGCCGTCGGGCATCTACGGCTGGGAGCCGGCCGATCCCCTGGCGCTGACGGCGGCGGATTTCGCCAAGCTGCTCAACGAGGCTGACAAGGTCGAGATCCTGCTGGTCGGCGCCGGCAAGGATCTCAGGCCGTTGCCGGCACCGCTGCGTGCCGCGCTGAAGGCGGCGGGCATTGCGTGCGATCCGATGTCGACGGGTGCTGCAGTGCGGACCTACAATGTTCTTCTGGCGGAAAACCGTGCGGTGGCCGCCGCACTGATTGCCGTCGAGTGACGTGAGCGAAAACGCCAAAATCGTCATGGAAACGGTGCGAGCCGCCGACCATGACCGCTATGTTTCCGCGCTCTATGCACCTGAGGACAAGCGCGGCGCACTGTTTTCGCTCTATGCCTTCAACGCCGAGATATCAGGCATCCGTGACCGTATCCGCGAGGCGCTGCCGGGCGAGGTGCGGCTGCAATGGTGGCGCGATGTCATCGCGGCCAAGGACGACGGGGCAGGTATCGGCCACCCAGTCGCGGACGCGTTGAAGGCGACGATTTCCGCCCACCGCCTGCCGAAACCCGCCTTCGAGAACATGCTCGAAGCCCGCATCTTCGATCTCTATGACGACCCTATGCCGTCGCGCACCGATCTGGAAGGCTATTGCGGCGAGACCGCAGCGGCGCTCATCCAGCTTGCAGCGATAGTGCTCGATCCCGTCGAGGCGCCGCGTTTCGCCGAGCTTGCGGGCAGGGCGGGCTGCGCACAGGCGATGACCGGCCTTTTGCTGCTGCTGCCGCTGCACCGCAAGCGCGGACAATGCTTTATCCCGGCCGACATTCTGGCAGCGGCTGGATCGTCGCCCGAGGAGTTCGTTGCGGGCGATGGCGGGCCGGGCGCGGAACGCGCAGTGGCGGCGATGATTGCGCTGGCGCGGGAGCATCTTGCGGCATTCGAGCAGGGCGCGCCGTCATTGCCGGTTTCGCTGCGCCCGGCATTTCTGCCGCTGGCCCTGTCGCCCGCCTATCTCGGCAAGTTGGAAAGTTCTCGTCATTCGCCTCTGAGCGGCGCGGCACGGCTTTCGGCCTGGCGCCGGCATTGGCTGCTGTTGCGCCGCGCGACGCGAGGCTGGCCAGACGCCTGAAGGCTGCCAAGTATGAAGGAATCCGGGGAGGAACGGAAAAACGGAAAGCCACCGCGATCTGGGTGAGTAACTGTCCATCACGATGGATCTATGCGGACGCGATGACCGCGGAGTGCTCGAAACAGTCCCGTTCGCAATCCTGGCGCAATGTAATGGCGCGGCCGGCCGCCACGAGGCGTATTGCCGATGCTCTGCGCCGCGCGAACGTGCAGAGACGATAGAAGCGGCCGGGGCTGGATGAGCGCCTCTTCGGCTACCTGCCTTCTTCACTGCGGACGAACGCCTGCCACCCTCATCCGTGAAATGCCGTGGTCTGCAAGCACCGCAACGACGCACAGTCCCAGAAAAAGTCCGGTGATGCCAAGCGCCGAGGCCGCGACGCTGGCCGCGCCGTTCTTGGCAACATCAAGGAACGGGTAGGGCACTTCGCCCGATATCGGCGCCCGCGCCAGCGCATAGGCCAAATAGGCGACCGGATAGATCATCCACCAGGAAATGTCGCGCCACCGCGTCGAGCCGTCGGCGCCTGCCACAAGCCACCACAGCACGAACAGAACTGGCGTCACATAGTGCAGCAGGACATCGCAGAGCAGGAACAGGCCCTGCGGCTGCCAAAGCTGCGCCAGGACGGTCGCATAGACGATGAAGACCAGGGTTATGGCAACCGCTATGCCGGCCCGTATCCGCGGCCCGGCAAAGGCTGGGAACCAGGCGTAGCCAGCGGGTGACAGCAGCGAAACATGCACGAGCACTGCGCCGATATTGGTCAGGATGGTGAAGAAGCTGAAGTAGAAGATCAGCGAGCCAACAAAACTGCGACCCGCTTCCATCGACGCCGGAACGGTGATGCAGATTTGCAGGACAAGCCCGGCCAGACCTATGACCAGACCGGCGATCTGCAGGAAGCGGGCCATGACGCTACGCCGCCGCACCACAGGCCGGGTTGCCTGTCTGCCAGCGCGCGATGTCCGAGCCGATGCGTGCACCGAGCGGCTCGTCCATCAGCGGACCGTAGACGTCGATGCGGCGTGAATTGCCTTGCGCCTGCACGACCAGCAACGGCTTTCCGCCATAGTGTTTGACCGGGACCAGCAGGAAGCGCGGTGTGCCGGTGAACGAATTCAGCTCATTGGCCATCTGATAGGGCTTGAAGGCGGGATCCTTGCTGGCGATCCAGCATTTGTGGGCGGCGATCGCCACCTGTTCCATGGCAAGCAGCGCCGCGCTCTTGCCTGAAGGCGCCGGCACGCTCTTCGGCTTCGATTGGCAGGAGGCGAGCACAAGGCCGGCAGCGGCGACGAGAGCGAGGCGGGCGATCGTCTGTCTCGGGCTCATGCGGCGCCTATTTCGAGTTCGGATAACGGAATGAATGCTGAAGATATCAGGCGGCGATGCCGAGGGCACTTTCGAACAGTGCCCGGCCGTCGCTGCCGCCATGTGCTGCTTCGATCAGGTTCTCCGGGTGCGGCATCAGGCCGAGCACATTGCCCTTGCCGTTGATGATACCGGCAATGTCGTTGATCGAGCCGTTGGGGTTGGTGCCTTCGGCATAGCGGAACACGACCTGGCCTTCGCCTTCGAGCCTGCGAAGCGTTTCGGCGTCGGCAAAGTAATTGCCGTCGTGATGCGCCACCGGCGAGCGGATGATTTGGCCCGGCTGATAGCGGCGGGTGAACATCGTATTGGCGTTGGCGATCTGCAGCTTGACCTGCCGGCAGACGAATTTCAGCGATGTGTTGCGCATCAAGGCGCCTGGCAGCAGGCCGGCCTCGACCAGGATCTGAAAGCCGTTGCAGACGCCGATGACCATGACCCCTTTGGCCGCCTTTTCGGCGACCGCCCGCATGACAGGCATGCGCGCGGCAATGGCGCCGCAGCGCAGATAGTCGCCGAAGGAAAAGCCGCCGGGGATGGTGATCAGGTCGACATCGGGGATTTCGGTGTCTGTCTGCCAGACCGTGACCGGTGGCGTTCCCGAAATCTTGGTTAGCGCCGCGATCATGTCGCGGTCGCGGTTGAGGCCAGGGAGAAGGACGACGGCTGATTTCACCTCAGGCGATCTCCACCGCGTAATTCTCGATCACCGTATTCGCCAAAAGCTTGTCGCACATAGCCTTGAGGTCGGCCTCGGCCTTGGCCTTGTCGCTCTCCGAAAGCTCGACGTCGAAAACCTTGCCCTGCCGCACTAGGCCGACGCCGTCAAAGCCCATCCCGGACAGCGCATGTTCGATCGCCTTACCTTGCGGGTCGAGCACGCCGTTCTTGAGGGTTACGGTAATGCGGGCCTTAATCACGCTGGACATGCTCCTGTTCGAAGTGTTGAGCGGCAAAAAAATTCAGTGCGGCTTGCCTTTGACGCCATCGGTCGAGGCGACGAGCACTGGTCCGGCGGGACGCGGCGGCTCGTTCTCGTTCATGATGCCGAGGCGGCGGGCGACTTCCTGATAGGCTTCGACCAATCCGCCCATATCACGGCGGAAACGGTCCTTGTCGAGCTTGTCTTGGGTCGCCACGTCCCACAGACGGCAGGAGTCCGGCGAGATCTCGTCGGCAACGACGATGCGCATCATGTCGCCCTCGAACAGGCGGCCGCACTCGATCTTGAAGTCGACGAGCTGGATGCCGACGCCCATGAACAAGCCGGAGAGGAAATCGTTGACACGGATGGCCAGCGCCATGACGTCGTCGATCTCCTGCGGGCTCGCCCAGCCGAAAGCGGTGATGTGCTCTTCAGACACCATCGGATCGTCGAGCGCGTCGGCCTTGTAATAGAATTCAATGATCGAACGCGGCAGCACCGTGCCTTCTTCGATGCCAAGACGCTTGGCCAGCGAACCGGCGGCGACGTTGCGCACGACCACCTCGAGCGGAATGATCTCGACTTCCTTGATCAGCTGCTCGCGCATGTTGAGCCGGCGGATGAAGTGGGTCGGAATGCCCATCCGGTTGAGATGGTTGAAGATATGCTCGGAAATGCGGTTGTTGAGCACGCCCTTGCCATCGACGATTTCGTGCTTCTTCTTGTTGAAAGCGGTCGCGTCATCCTTGAAGAACTGGATCAGCGTTCCCGGCTCAGGTCCCTCATAGAGGATCTTGGCCTTGCCTTCATAAATGCGGCGGCGATTTTTCATCTGATTTTTCTCTGGATTTCCGGGCAGGCGGCAAACGACCAGTTCCTGTCCGTCTGCCTAAATTAGTGCGGCAACGGTAGGGGTTCAATGCCGGTGTCTATCCCAATCGCACTGTTTGCTCAATCGGCAAATCCTTTCAATCAACCGCTTTCCGGAATGAAATGCCGCAGCGCAGCAAGTGATGTAGCATATTGACCGGCCCGCGGCCTTTTGGTTTGTGCTTCGGCAACACATATTCAACCGCCAGCGAATCGGATTTGACCGGAGGGATGCCATGATCGACATGAAAGACCGCGAAGAGGGCTTCGAGCGCAAATTCGCATTCGATGAGGAGCTTCGGTTCAAGGCTTCGGCGCGCCGCAACAAGGCGCTCGGCCTGTGGGCTGCCGAAAAGTTGGGCAAGTCCGGCCCCGATGCCGAAGCCTATGCCAAGCAGGTCGTCGTCGCCGACATCGAGGAAGCTGGCGATCACGACGTTTTCCGCAAGATCCGCAAGGATTTCGACGCAGCCGGCGTTGACCAGTCGGACCATCAGATTCGCCGCACCATGGACGATCTGATGGCGCAGGCGATTGAGCAGATCAAGAACACCTGATCTTTCTCTGAGCCAAATCGACCTGCTGGACCAATCGACCGCCCGGTCTATTCGGGCGGTTTTTCTTTGCCTTGCGGCCGTTTCCGGCTGAAACTGCTCTAATACCTCAAGTTTCGTATCGTGCTTTCCCGAGAACCGATCCCGGGCCGATGCGAGAGCCAAAAGGAAAGCGCTTATGTCCCTGAAGTCACGCCTGGCAGCGGATGAAACGCTATGTACCGCATGGTCCGGCGTGCCCGATGCCTTGACGGTGGAAATCCTTGCCAGACAGGGTTTCGATGCCGTCACGCTCGACATGCAGCATGGTGGACATCACGAGGACAGCGTGCTGCGCGGCCTTGGGCCGGTGCTGGCCGCCAACAAACCGGCGCTGGTGCGCATTCCGGTCGGCCGCTTCGACATGGCCAGCCGCGCGCTCGATTTCGGCGCCGAGGCGGTGATTGCGCCGATGGTGAATTCGGTGACGGACGCCAAGCTGTTTGCCGCCGCTATGAAATACCCGCCGCTCGGCGAGCGCTCCTGGGGCCCGACCTATGCCTTTCCGCGTCACGGCAAGGGCGACTACGCCGACTGGCTGCGCGACAGCAACGAGCGCACCATGGCTTTCGCGATGGTCGAGACGCGCGCCGCCCTCGATGCGCTCGACGGCATCCTCGACACGCCGGGTATCGACGGCATCTTCCTCGGCCCATCGGACTTCTCGATTGCCTGGTCGAACGGCGCCACGGTCAACGCGACGCTCGAAAGCATGATGGAAACCGTCGCCTCGATCGCCGAGCGGACACGCAAGGCCGGCAAGCATGCCGCGATCTACGTCGTCGAGCCGACCATCGCCGGCCGTGTGGTGTCGATGGGCTATCGGCTGCTGGCCATGGGCTCCGAGCATGCCCTGATCGGTCTGGGGGCAAAGACCCTGCTGAAAAGCGTCAAGGACTCGATCGGGTCCTAAAGCGCGTCGCGTCGAAGGGATTCACGCAACGCGCTTTAAGTCTTTGTTTTTGTGCATGTTGTTGTCCCAAAGCCGCTGCGCACTTTTTGGGCGACATGCACTAAAGGTCCGTCAGGAACTTCGCAAAAGTCATCGATCCTTCGGGCCACGGCCCGAAACCGGAATCCGCATTGAGATGCCCGGCCTCACCGGCATCGATGAACAGCGAGCCCCAGGCTCCGGCAATGTCCTCGGCGACGTCGAACGCGCAGAAAGGGTCGTTGCGGCTGGCGATCACGACCGAAGGGAATGCCAGCGGCTCGCGCGGGTAGGGGCCGAAGGTCATCAGGTGCCTGGGCTTTATCTTGGGATTGGCGACGTCGGGCGGCGCCACGAAGAAGGCTCCGGCGATCGGCCGCTCGAACTGTGGGGCTGCCTGGACTGCCGCCGCGACACCAAGCGAATGCGCGACGATGACGACCGGCCGCTCGGCCTCGTTGACCGCCTTGGCTACGCTCGCCGTCCAGTCCTCGCGCACCGGCTTCGACCATTCTGCCTGCTCGACGCGGCGTGCCGTCGACAATTTCGATTGCCAGCGGCTCTGCCAATGGTCGGGGCCGGAATTGGTGTAGCCCGGCACGATGAGAATATCTGCATCTCTGACTTTCATGGCGCGCATGTAGCGAGCGCCGCTACTTCACGCAACCATGTCGAGCCGGCCTGGCGATCAAAATGGTGAACACCATGTTCGCTTCTTGCCATCTTGTGTGAACGATTGCGATCGACGATCTGTCGTCGGGAAAAGAAACAGCCGTGTAAATGAGAACCAGGATTTTGGAACTGACACGACGTACAATGGTAGGTGGCGCCGGGCTCCTGGTTTTGGGGATCTCGTCGACGGCCGCCCAAACGGAGAGTTTGATGAGCGAACTGCCTTTTGCCGCCACGACCCCGGTCAGCGTTGCCCGCGTCGGGTTGCGGGCGCGCGATGCCGAAATTCTCGCTGCCTATTACCGCGACGTCGTCGGTCTGCGGGAACTGAGCCGCGCCGGCGGCACGATCACGCTGGGCGCCGCCAATCGTCCCTTGCTCGACATCGAGGCGGATGCAGCGGCGAAGCCAGACGATCCGCGCAGTGCCGGCCTCTTCCATACTGCCTTCCTATTGCCGAGCCGGGCCGATCTCGGCCGCTGGATCAACCACGCCATCGCCAACAAGATCGGCATCGAGGGCGCTTCCGACCATCTGGTCAGCGAGGCGCTTTACCTGACCGACCCTGAAGGCAACGGCATCGAGATCTATGCCGACCGCCGTCCCCAGGACTGGAAATGGAATGGCGACAAGATTGCGATGGCGACCGAACGGCTGAATATCCCCTCTGTCGTTGCCGAAGTGCCGGCCGGCGATGCCGGCTGGCAAGGCATGCCGGACAACAGCATCATCGGTCACATCCATCTGCGCGTCGGCAGGCCGGAAGACGCCGAAGCCTGGTGGCATCAGGAATTCGGCTTCGACACGGTGGCGAAATATGGTGGTGCAGCGGTGTTCCTGTCGTCAGGCGGCTACCACCACCACATTGGCGCCAATGCCTGGCAGAGTTCCGGCGCCGGCCGACGCGATCCTTCTCGGTCCGGCCTGGCCTGGGTAGAAATGCGTTCGGACAATGTGACTGATGCAACGACCCGCGAGGACCCATGGGGCACGGTAATCAGGACCGTTCCCGGCAAGGCTGATCTTCGAACCTGATGGTGCGCGCTGAGCAGGCTAAGACCGGTCCGCTCGGCCTCACGCTTCCCCGAACACGCGCTTAAAGATCGTGTCGACATGCTTGGTATGATAGCCAAGGTCGAATTTTTCACGAAGCTCGGCTTCGGGCAAGGCTGCGGTGACTTCCTTGTCAGCCAAAAGTTCCTCAAGGAAATCAGCGCCTTGTTCCCATACCTTCATGGCGTTGCGTTGCACCAGCCGGTAGGCGTCCTCACGGCTGACGCCTGCCTGGGTCAGCGCCAGCAGCACACGCTGCGAATGCACGAGACCGCGGAACTTGTTCATGTTCTTCAGCATGTTGTCGGGATAGACGAGCAGTCTGTCGATGACGCTGGTCAGCCGCGACAGCGCGAAATCGAGCGTCACCGTCGCATCCGGGCCGATCATGCGCTCGACCGACGAATGCGAGATGTCGCGCTCGTGCCAGAGCGCCACGTTCTCCATCGCCGGCAACGCAAAGGACCGCACCATGCGGGCAAGCCCGGTGAGGTTTTCAGTCAGCACCGGGTTGCGCTTGTGCGGCATCGCCGACGAGCCTTTCTGTCCGGGCGAAAAATACTCTTCCGCCTCCAGCACCTCGGTGCGCTGCAGATGGCGGATTTCCGTCGCCAGCCGTTCGATCGACGAGGCGATGACACCGAGTGTCGCGAAGAACATGGCATGACGGTCGCGCGGGATCACCTGCGTCGACACCGGCTCCGGCTTCAATCCGAGCTTTTTCGCCACATGCTCTTCGACATAGGGGTCAATATTGGCGAAGGTGCCGACAGCACCTGATATGGCGCACGTCGCAATGTCCTCACGCGCGTGCACCAGCCGCTCGCGGCAGCGTGAGAATTCGGCATAGGCTTGCGCCAGCTTGACGCCGAAGGTGGTCGGCTCGGCATGGATGCCGTGGCTGCGGCCGATGGTGACGGTATCCTTGTGTTCGAAGGCGCGACGCTTGAGCGCCGCAAGCAGGCCGTCGATGTCGGCCAGAAGGATATCGCTGGCGCGGGTGAGCTGCACGGCAAAGCAGGTGTCGAGAACGTCCGAGGACGTCATGCCTTGGTGGATGAAACGGGCGTCCGGCCCGACGAATTCGCTGAGATGGGTGAGGAAGGCGATGACGTCGTGCTTGGTGACGCGCTCGATCTCGTCGATGGCCTCGACGTCGAACTTCGCGGCCCCGCCCTTTTCCCAGATGGTCTTGGCGGCCTCCTTCGGGATCACGCCGAGCTCGGCCAGTGCGTCGCAAGCGTAGGCCTCGATCTCGAACCAGATGCGGAATCGGGTTTCGGGCGACCAGATGGCCACCATTTCCGGCCGGGAGTAGCGAGGGATCATCGGTCAGTCCTGACTTGCGAGGGCGTTCGCCCGCGTCCTAACAGAGGCGGACAAAATGCTCAACGCTGCTGCCGCGCAAACCAGATGCTGGCGACAGCGAGCGCGATGAAACCAAGCGGAAAATAAAGCCGGATGCCCAGAACGATGAATTGATAGAACGCCGTCGCCACGGTGTGCACGAACTGGATGGACCAGGCGAGGGTCAGTGCCGGTTCATGCCACTGGGCATAGTAGGAACGGTAGTGCAGCGCAAAGAGCCCGCCGGTGAAGCCGATCGTCGCGACGAGAAGACAGACAAACGCGGCCGCCAAGGCAACTTGCCAATGCCGTCCGAGTGAGACGAGCCGCGCCAGGAACAGGCCAACCGGAAAGGCGAGCGCACCGCCGGCCGCATAGAGCAACGAGACGAAGCGGATCTTTGCCGGGGTCTCCCAGTCGTCCAGCAGCAGGTTGACAAGCCCGCTGGTGCCCATCGCTGCGGCCCACAGCAGGGCGCCGCAAAGCGCTGCGCCTGGCGATGGCAAGGCCTTGTGGATACGATCCAGGACGCAGTTGCGTATGAAGGGGAGCGGCGTCACAGCCGGCCGGTCACCGCGATCCAGCGATAGTCCGGCCCTTCGAAGCCATATTGGCGCACCGCGATCAGCACGGCATAGGCGCTGAGGCCTTGCAACGAGAATGTCTGCACCGCGCCGATCCGGTAGCCGTTCGGGCAGCCTCTGCTTTTGGGGATCGACTTGTCCTCGTGCAGAAGCTCGGTTTTGCCGCCGTCTTTCGCCTCGATGCGCAGCAAGCGAAAGCCGTTGATCTCGCCCAGGCTCTGGCAGCTTTCGGTATCATTCATGCCGATCTCGTCGAGCCGGAACTCGAGCGCATCGTCGACCGGCGAAAAGATTGGCCGCGGGTTGACCACCATGCGGAACGGATCGGCCGAAAGTTCGGTCACCGGGTTGAAGCCGGCAGTGATGCCGCGGTTTGCGGCGAGTTCGGCCTGCTTAACGATGGCCTCGCCTTTTTGCCGGGCCTCAAGGCGCGCTGCGTCAAGCGTTACGCTCTCGTCGTCAAGCCGCACCTTGATCGGTGTGCCCTTGAGAAAACTGTCGTCAGCCGTGTTGATATAATAGCGATTGGCGTAGGGAAATCCCGATCCGTCCTGAATGCCGTACTCCTCGAAGGCGAAGACAGCGCCGTCCCCAGTGAAGCCGAGGATTTCAAGCTCGGCGACATCACCGGCACGCGCGGAAAATGAGGTTGCAAACTGGGCAAGGAGGGAAACGGCAAGCAGGACAAGGATTCTCATCGGATTTCCGTTTAGGCAGCCAGTGTTGTTTTCGATCACTATCACGACATCGTCAAAACGTCGTGCCCTCTGAGCAAAGCCGATGCATCCAATCGCGCCGTCATTTGTTATTGTCGGCAGCTTCAAATGGAGAACCCACAATGACCGATGCAGCCAAGATTCGCGAACATATGGAAGTGATCGGCGCCGACGGCGTTCATGTCGGCACCGTCGACAAAGTTGAGGGACAAAGAATCAAGCTGACCAAGCGCGACAGCGGCGAGGGCGCTCACAGGGGGCATCACCACTTCATTCCGCTCAGTCTCGTTGCCGAGATCGAGGGTCAGAAAGTGCGGCTGTCGGCAAATTCGGATGTCGCGGTCACCTTTGAGGAAGAAAAATCCGACACCACCTGATCACGGCCCATTTGATTATGGCAGCGCGGGTTCAGCGCGACGACCAGACTGGAAACAGGTCGCCGTCGGCTGGCGTTGCGGCAAAGACCCCACGGCTGATGGCGCGCGCCATGGTGGCGCCGGCTGCGGCGTAAAGGTCGATGGCGTCGTTGGGCGCCAGCTCGATACCGCTCTTGCCGGTCGCCAGCGCGAAAACCAGATCCCCGTCGGCCGGCGTGTGCGTCGGCCATATGGCGCGCACGAAACCGTCATGCGCCGATATCGCCAGGCGTTTGGCCGCGGCCTTGGTAAGGACGGCGTCCGTGGCGATGACGGCGATGGTGGTGTTGCCGCCCACTTGCCTGTCGCGAAATTTCAGCAGGATACTTTTCGCGTCCTCTGGCATCGGAAAGGGATAGCCAAGCCCGCCGAACTCGTCGCCGATCTCGAAGGGTGCGGCCCAGAAATGCCTGCTACGGGCGATCGTCACCGAGCCGGTCGGATTGACGGCGGCAAGCGCGCCGATGGTGACGCCGCTGTCGAGCACCGTCGAGGCTGATCCAAGGCCGCCCTTCAGGCCGGAACTCAGAGCACCGGTGCCCGCGCCGACCGTGCCTAGCGCAAAGTCGCTGCCGACTGCCTGTGCCGCCTCATAGCCGAGATCGCGATAGGGCGCATAGCGCCCCCAGTTC
>NZ_SUEO01000063.1:0-4500 GCF_004962925.1 Mesorhizobium sp.
GCGCCATCCTGATCCGCGTGATCGACAATGGGCTGGTTCTCAGTCGGGTTGACGCGAACTGGTTCAAGTTCGCCATCGGAACCTTGACCATCTTCGCCGTGGTCGCGAACGCCTGGCTGCTGCGGCGCGCCAAGCGGATAAAGGCGGAGACCTGACGATGGCCGACCCCATTATCTCGATCCGCAATCTGCACAAGTGGTATTCCGGCGTCCATGCCCTCAAGAACATCTCGCTAGACATCTATCCGAACGAGGCGCTCGGCCTGATCGGCGACAACGGGGCCGGCAAATCGACCCTGATCAACATCCTTTCGGGTGTACAGAGAGAGGATCAGGGCGAGGTGCTGATCGACGGAGAGAAAGTTCAGATCAGCAATCCGCGCGACGCTATGCGCCTCGGCATCGAGACCATTTACCAGTACAATTCGATGGTTCCTACCATGTCGATCGCCCGTAACATGTTTGTCGGGCGCGAGCCGCTGAAGTTTGCGATCGGCGGGATCGGTGTCATGGATCTGGGCCAGATGCGCCGCGAAAGCGTCAAGGCCATCGCCGATGTCGATCTGCATCTGCGTTCGCCCGACGCTCTGGTGGGCGAACTATCGGGTGGTCAGCGGCAGGGTGTCGCCATAGCCAGGGCCATGCATTTCAAGTCAAAGGTGATGATCCTCGACGAGCCGACCAACCATCTGTCCGTCAAGGAGACCAAAAAGGTGATCGGCTTCGTGCGATCGCTCAAGGAGCAGAACGTCACCGGCATTTTCATCAGCCACAACATGCACCATGTCTTCGAATGCTGCGACCGGGTCGTTGCAATGGCGCGCGGCGAAATCGTTCTGGACAAGCGGATCGGCGAGACTTCGATCGAGGAAGTCCAGGAGGTTCTTTGACAGGAGGAAGCAATGCCTGATCTGAGCGGCCGGAACGTTCTTCTGACCGGCGGTCTGGGGACGCTTGGCCGAGCGCAGGCCAGGAAGCTCTCGGCGGAAGGCGCCGATGTCATCGTGCTCGACCGGCCCGAGATCGAGGACGCCGCGCAGCGGGCGAGGGAGCTCGGTGCGACGGTCAGCTTCGCCGGCTGCGATCTGAACGACCTGGCGAACGCGACCAAAATCGTCGAAGGGATCGTCGCGGACGTCGGCGGCATCGACATCCTGATCAACAATGCCGCGCTCATCATCAACCGGCCCTATGAAGAGTTCAGCCTGGAGGAATACGAGCAGCAGATCCGCGTGAATTCCTCCGCCGCCTTTGCGCTGGTGCAGGCCTGTGCGCCTCACATGAAGAAGAAGGGCTGGGGCAAGATCATCAACTTCACGTCGATCACCCTCAACGGCCAGCTTGGCGGCTATGTCCCCTATATCGCGTCCAAAGGCGCGATGCTCGGCCTGACCAAATCGCTGGCACGCGAACTCGGACCCTATGGCATATGCGTGAATGCGGTTGCGCCAGGGGCTATCGTGTCGGAGGCGGAGGAGCGCGTCTTCGGGCACAAGCTCCAGGAATACAATGATTGGGTGATCGACCGGCAATGCCTGAAGCTGCGTATCGTGCCTGAGGATGTCGCCGATCTTGTGCATTTCCTCGTCTCGCCGGCCGCCGACAGGATCACCGGCCAGAACATCGGGATCGACGGAGGATGGTAGGCTGTGGATGTCTTCGTCCTGCAGGATTCCCGAACAAAGGTCGGGATCGTTCCGGAACTCGGCGGCTGGCGTTGACGCAATCGAGATTCTTTATTGGACGGGCACGATCAGCCCTGTCGTGCACACCAATACAGTACTCCGCAAACGCGCAGATCTGTTCAAGTCCGCCATGGGTCGCGCCTACATGGCCTTCTGTGATGACGAAGAACGAGAACGGCACATCGTTCGCATCCGGAAGAGCTTTTCCATGGAGTTTGGCGACAAGGAAGAACTGGCGTTTCGGAACCGCCTGGACCGTATCCGGCGCGCAGGCTACGCCGTGCGTGACCCGGGCACCGAACCGCTTCGGATGACGACTCTCGGAGTTCCCATCATAGAAAGGGACAAGGTCGCGGCAGTGATGTCCGTATCATTCTTCAAGTCGTCGGTGGACCCCCGCAGGATCAAGGAAGACGTGCTGGCCCCCCTCCTCGATACGCGGACCAACATCGAGCATGCGCTGGATTTCATCCGCAATCGTGCGGGTCTGGATGCTTCGGTGCATCGCGAATATTCCGTTGCGCTGTAGCGGGCCAACTTCAGTTGCTTCCAAGGACCGGGTTGGTCGGCGGCGTGCCGCCTTCGAACCACGGCTCGAAACGCCGATAGGTGACTTTCCAACCCTGTGGCGTGTTGACGAGCCGATCGGTCATGTAGGCGATCTGGATAGGGGGGTGCGTCGGGAGCACAGGCTTCCCATCCGCGGCGTACAGCATCAGCACCCAATGGCAAAGCGCCGTGTCGGGACCGTCGTCGAACATCGCCTGGAAATTCTGCACCGAATGGACAACCGTGCGAGCGCCGCGATCCTCCCGCCACTTGTAGAATGCGCGAATTTTCTCGCGCCCTTCATACGTCGTCGCCGACCCCGCGAATGTCGCATCCTCAGTGTAATAGTCCGGTGCGTTCCGTCCCCAGTTGGTGTCGACGTCATGCCAGTAATCGACGACTAGCGCGTGCAGCACTTGCGTCAATTCAAGGCGATCTTTGTCGATTCGCATGTTCTCCCGCCTTCTCGAATCACGTCCGCGGCCGGACTGGCCGTCTGGTCGTTGCCAACATTTTTACTGGAGACGAGGGGTTGGATCCATCTCTTCCCGTCGGCTCGTGCTGGGATCTGCGAGCCAGCAGTTCGCTGCGCCCCACTCCTTACCGCCTGATATCAGGCGCGTCCCGCTCGCGCGGCTGTAACAGTCTTTGTTTTCGAAGCGTGAAATAGCTGTTTCAGGCACGAGGTGGCTGCCAGCACCGGATTGGTTTCGCGTCCGGCGGAATTGACACAGTTGTCATGCCATTGGCGGGAAGCCATGCCTCGAAGCACGGCCATGTCCGGCGTGCAGAGAACATTGCTTCCCGCTGAAGATGCGCGGCGTAGACACAGGTTGTGAAAACGCGCGATAAGATCAGCCTGCGATAAATTCAAAGATGGCCGGGTCACTAGAAGATGGCACACCGAATGTGCAACGCAATGCTTGGCTTCGCGGCGCTTGCCTTAGCCGCGTGCCAATCGGCTCCTGAAACGCCGCAACCCACTCTCGAACCTGCGTTGGAACCTGGTAACGTTCCTGCCCAGACCGCCTCGGATCCTGCCGCTGTTCCTTCCGGCTCAGCAATCATGGATCAATCCGTGGCGGTCACTCCCCCTAACAAGGCTGTTCCGACAAAGTATGCTGCTTTTTCGGGTCTATGGGCCGGACGATTGGATGGGATGTATGACGCCAAACTTGCTGTTCAGACGATTTCTTCCAATGGGAAGGTGACGGTCACCTATGCGTGGGGAAATCTGGGCGACAACCATCCGGGAGAGGCCGCCGGCGCTGGAAGAATTGTGGGGACGACGTTGAAGCTTGAGCGCCTACCGAATGGCGCAGACGTCAGTTTTGTCATGCGGCCCGATGGAGCCCTGGCCGGAACCGTTAGGCTTGCCGGGCAGACCTACACGGGCGCGTTCCTCAAGCAATGATCAAAGACGTGTCTGAAGGGCTATGCAGAGGGCCAGGCGACTGTTCCATATAGCAGCCCGAGCGTCCGTTCGGCGTCGTTGTAGCAGTTCTGCTCTTACGACCTGGAAATGCAAAGACAGCAACTGGCCTGCGATCATCAGCCCTCGCGGTCATCTGGTCGCGGGTAGTGGCGCGTCCCCCATTTCGGTCGAAAATCGCTCCAAGACAACTTTTCCCAACATGCGGCCGCCCTCAACAAGCCGATGCGCCTCTCGAAGACTGCTGGGCGTGAGCCTCCCGAGGTCGGTCGTTACTGTGGAGCGCAGGACACCGGAATCGGCGAGCGCCGAGACCTCTTCGAGAATCCTGTGATGGGCGATCATGTCAGCACCGCCAAAATGGGGTCGCGTCACCACGTCCTCCCAATGCAACGAAGCGCTTTTCGACCGAAGCGGCGTCGCATCGAGGATTGCATGGTTGGTGATGACTCCGACCTTGCCGTAGGGGGCAATGATCGCTGCAATCGCAGCCCAATGCTGCTCTGTCTGATTGAGAGCTGCGATGTGGGTGATCGCCGAAGTGCCTGTAGCGGCAAGCTCCTCAATCATCGATCGCAAATGATCGATGACATGGTGCGCCCCGAGCGACAGGCACCACTCCCGGCTTTCGGGCCGTGAGGCAGTCGCGATGACGGTCAGGGCGGTGATGCGTCGCGCCAGCTGGATCAGCATCGAGCCGACACCGCCCGCCCCGCCGATGATCAGCAGCGTACCGGCATCGTGCAGCTTTCCGGGCTTAACGTCGAGGCGATCGAACAGCAACTCCCAGGCCGTCAGCGACGTAAGAGGCAGCGCTGCCGCCTGCGCGAATGTG
>NZ_SUEO01000063.1:4510-28262 GCF_004962925.1 Mesorhizobium sp.
GCCGGGCCGGCTTGCGGCCCACGAGACGTTCATCCACCGCGTGCAATTCCGCATTGGCACCGGGCCGATTGAGATTGCCCGAATAGAAGACTTCATCGCCTGGGCGAAAGAGCGTGACGTCGGCACCTACATCGACAACGACCCCTGCAACATCCCAGCCGAGGACGTCGATCTCTTCGCCCAAAAAAACCTGGCCGTCGCGGATCTTGGTATCGACCGGATTGACAGAAACCGCTCGCACCGAGACCAAGAGATCGCGCGGGCGCGGCCTGGGGTCTTCTTTGGTGACCTCTACGAAGCATTGAGAGTCGGACAAGGCGGCGCCTGGACGGTAGCCGATAGCCTGCATGGGAATTCCTTTCGATGCTGAAACACCGAACAAATTGCCATTGCGACAGACGTTGCCAATACGGCTGTTTGCCGTATTAACTTCCCAAAAGGGAACTGTCGGAATGAAGGTAAAGCACTATGTTAATGTGCCGGGGTGCCCGGTGGAGGTTACGCTCGACCTTATCGACGGGCGCTGGAAGGGCGTCGTGCTGTTTCATCTGCTCGACGCCGGCTGCTTGCGCTTCAACGAACTGCATCGCCGTGTACCCGGCATCACCGCACGGCTTCTCACCAAGCAACTTCGGGATTTGGAGGAGGCAGGCCTGGTCAGCAGGACCGTCTATGCCGTAGTTCCACCGCGAGTGGAGTACCGCGTCAGCGCGGAAGGTGAAAGTCTCCGGCCTATCGTGGAGATGCTTTCGAAGTGGGGCGAGGCGCGGCTCGAACGACAGCGTACGAAGCGGGCTACAGCTCACGCCCGTCGGACTGTTTTGCGGAAGTCATAGACGGCGGCAGCACACGGACTTTGAGGTAGCGTAAGGACACCTTGAGGTTGGTGACTCCGAGACAGAGTCATAACGACAGCGATATCAACATCATAGCGGCAAGTCGCGCTAGGGCCATGCTCCGGCGCCGATCGACACGCACGAGGTCAGCCCGCTGCGATGGCGAAGCGGATTGTCTCGCTCCGTCGAATGCACTAAGCTGCTCTGAAATATATTTCAGAACATGAATTATATTGACAGTCGAGCGAACTCCTGCGAATGATCAACTGCTGGGCCTCGGGAGGAGGTTCGGTGTCAGCAACCACAAGCGGCGGCAGGTAAGTGTCCGGCCGCCCAATTGACCAGGCTTCGGCCGAGGGAGGATTCTTGCGCAAATTTTTGAGCATGCTCGCCATTTCGGCAGCAGCCACCACTGTGTTGGGGGCAAGCCACGCCGCGGCCCAGGCCGCTAACCCGTTCAAATGCGAACCGGGTGAAAAATACGTCATGAACGTCATGGTTTCCGGTGTCGAATATTGGTTCCCGGTCTACGAGATGTTCAAGCAGGCCGGACAGCAGTTCGGTTGCGAGACCGAATACACCGGAACGCCCGAATACGACGTCAACAAGCAGATAGCGACATTCGACCAGGCGCTGGCTCAAAAGCCGGCCGGCATCCTGGTGCATCCGATGAACTCCGACCCATTCATCGAGCCAATCAATCGGGCCATAGACCAGGGGACGGCAGTAGTCACATTCGCCGCAGATTCGCCCAACTCCAAACGCGTGTCCTACATCACCTCCGACAATGTCGCCGAAGGCACCTATGCCGCCGATGCCGTTGCCAAGGCGATGGACGGCAAGGGTGAATACGCGGTCCTCGAAAACCCCGGACAGGATAATCACGACAAGCGCATCGCCGCCTTCATCGCCCGCATGGAAGCCAAATGGCCGGATATGAAGCTCGTCGGTCGCGCGGCTTCGAACCAGGATGCGACGAAGGCCTATCAGGCCGTGCTCAGCCTTGCCCAGGCGCATCCCGAACTGGGCGCAGTGTTCATGCCGGAAGCCAACTCGGCAATCGGCGCGGCGCAGGCGGCGAAGGAGGGCGGCGGCAAGATCCGAGTTATGCTGGCCGACGTCAACGCCAAGATCCTCGATATGATCAAGGCCGGCGAAATCTTTGGCTCGGTCAACCCGAACCAGGGCATGCAGGGCTACATGGGGTTCATGCTGCTGTGGCTGGCTAAGCATCCTGAGCTGATCGATCCGATGAATGACGCCCGGCGGTCGGGATTCAACGGCATGGGCGTGCCTTTCGTCGACAACGGCTTTTCCATCGTCACTGCGGACAATGCCGACGATTTCTATTGGGATGCCTATCTTAAGCGGCGCGGCACCAAGGGCATCGAAGAATAAAAGCTCTTCGGAAATGCTCGAACCGGACGGGGGCGCACTCGCGTCCCGTCGACCGGGCCATTATCGTCAATATCAACGCTGCAGGGGGACGGAGTGACTGTCGCCGCCATTCTTGAAATCCGCGACATCTCGAAATCCTTCGGCGCCATCAAAGCGCTGACCGGAGTCGATTTCACGCTGCAGCGGGGCGAAATTCACGCGCTGTGCGGCGAGAATGGCGCGGGCAAGTCCACGCTGATGAATATCATCGCCGGCATCGTGCAACCCGACGAAGGCACCATTCGTCTCGACGGCAAGGACGTCACCATCGCATCACCATCGGCCGCGCAGCGGCTTGGCATAGGCCTCGTCCATCAGGAAATCGCGCTCTGCCAGGATGCTACAGTCGCCGAGAATATTCTTATGGCGGCCATCAACAACCGGCGGACGCCGCTGATGAATTTTCGTCGGCTCTACGCCGATGCGCAAAAGATAATGGACCTGCTGGCGCCGATCCCGGTCGAGACGCCGGTCGCCGAGCTTTCGATTTCCAACCAGCAACTTGTGGAAATCGCCAAGGCGTTGACGCTCGAATGCCGCGTGCTGATGCTCGACGAGCCGACAGCCGCCCTGACCGAGACCGAGGCGCGGCGCCTTTTCGCAATCCTTCGCGATCTCAAGGCGCGCGGCATTTCAATCATCTACATCAGCCACCGTATGGCCGAGATCTTCAGCCTGTGTGACCGCGTCACGGTGTTTCGTGACGGTAGATATGTGGCGACCGATTTGATCGCTTCGGTCACTCCCAATGATGTCGTGCGCAAGATGGTCGGGCGCGAAATCACGCAGCACTATCCGCAAAAGCTCTCGCCTGAACAGCGCACCGGTCGCCCTGTGCTGTCGGTCCGGAATCTCTCCTATCGAGAGGGTTCGGACGGCGTTAGCTTCGCGCTCCGTGCCGGCGAAATTCTTGGCATTGGCGGGTTGATTGGCGCCGGCCGCAGCGAGATGGTTCAGACCGTTTGCGGCTTGCGCCCGAAAGTGTCGGGATCGGTCGAACTCAATGGCGAACCGGTCAGCATCAGGACCTACAGCGATGCGGTGCGCGCGGGCCTGGTCTACCTCTCTGAGGACCGCAAGGCGTCGGGACTGTTCCTGGACCTGTCGATTGCGTCGAACATCTCCGCGCTGGACCTTCGGAAACTGACCACCCCCTTTGGCCTGCTCGATCGCCGCGCCGAGGCAAAGCAAGCCACCGACCTGGTGGAGCGCCACGGTGTGCGCATGGGCGGCATCGAGACACAGGTGTCGACGCTTAGCGGCGGCAATCAGCAGAAAGTGGCCATCGCCAGGCTTCTTTCGGTTGGCCCCAAGGTGGTCATCCTGGACGAGCCCACACGCGGGGTCGACGTCGGCGCCAAAGTGGAAATCCATCGCCTGCTTCGCGACTTTGCCGAGCGTGGCGTCGGCGTCATCGTGATTTCATCCGAGCTTCCGGAATTGATCGGGCTCAGCGACCGGGTGCTTGTCGTGCACGAAGGTGCCATCGTCGGCGAATTAGGGGCGGACGAATTGACCGAAGAGGCGATCATGCTGCTGGCTTCGGGTGTCCGGCAGCAAGGATCAAATGCAAGGCAGGCTCAGAATGTCGCTTAGACAGACCGGAGGGACCCTCATGGACGCTGAAATCAAGGCGAGCGCCCCGGGGCTTGGCGGGCGCAATTGGCTGCGTCTGGGATCAATGCGCGAGGCGGGGCTGATCGCAATCATGCTGGCGCTGTGCATCGCCATGACATTTGCCTCGCCGCATTTCCTGACCTGGGGAAATTTCCGGGCCATGCTGATGAGCTTCTCCATTGAAGGCATCGTCGTGGTCGGCATGACGATTCTCCTCATTGTCGGCGGCATCGACCTTTCCGTCGGATCGGTGGTCTGCTTCTCCATGGTCGTGTCAGGCGCTCTCTTCCTGATGGGACTGGACCCGTGGACCGCGAGCCTCATCGGCATAGGCGCCAGCGCGCTGATCGGCGCAGCTATGGGCTTCTTCGTGACCGTCATCGGGCTCAATCACTTCATCACCTCGCTGGCGGCGATGGTGATCGTGCGCGGTCTTTGCCTTGTCATCACCAAGGGAACTCCGCTGTCGCTGTTCACCCTGCCGCCCGGGTTCAAGGCGATCGGCCAGGGCAGCTTCGGCAACGTCCCTTATGTCATCGTCATCTTCGTCGTGGTCGTGGCCATCTTCGATTTCCTGCTTCGGCGCGCCACCGCGTTCCGCAAGGTCTTCTATACCGGCAGCAACGAGAAGGCGGCCCAGTTTTCGGGCATCAAGACCAAGCAAGTCAAATTCTGGGTTACGGTCCTCTGCTCGACCCTCGCGGGCTTTGCCGGCGTCATCTACATGTCGCGCTTTGGCGCTGCGACCCCGACCTTCGGCGCTGGCATGGAGCTCAACATCATCGCCGCGGCCGTGATCGGCGGGGCATCGCTCAATGGCGGTTCCGGCACCATCTTCGGCGCCATACTGGGCATGGCGCTGCTCTCCGTCGTCACAAGTTCGCTGATCCTGCTCGACATCTCCGTCTATTGGCAGGACATGATCAAGGGATGCATCCTGCTCGCGGCGGTATCGATCGACCATTTCCTGCACAGCAGGAAATCGTGAGCCGCAGCGCAAGAGTTGAGCATCCATCATGTCACCAACCAATTCGCGGGACGACATCACGATCGTCCGCCAGATGTATCAGGCGCTTGTGCTTCATTACATGGAAGGCAAGACGCAGGCTGAAATCGCCAAGGAGCTCGGCATCTCGCATGCGACCGTCAACCGCCTGATCAAACGCGGTCATCACCTCGGGCTTGTCGAGATCAAGATCAAGTCGCCGATCGAGCAACTCGTCGACATCGAAGCGCGACTTGTGGCGATAGGTGGCATCCAAAGGGCCGTCGTCGTTCCTTCCGTCTCGGACAATCCGCAGACTGCGCTCCAGCGCGTCGGCGAGGCCGCGGCCAGGCTGGTGCTCGAGACGATCAAGGACGGCGACACGATTTCCATAACGGGAGGCAAAGGAGTGAGTGCCGTCGTCGCCGGCCTCAAGCCGAGCCGCAGCTACGACGTAGAGGTTATTCCCGCGACCGGCCTGGTCCAGGGCAAGCATTACACCGACGTCAATCATGTCGCGTCGCTGATGGCCGACAAGCTCGGCGGGCGCGCCTATCAGATTCATGCGCCGCTGTTTGCCGACAGCCCGTCCCAACGCGACATGTTGATGAGCGTCCGGGCCGTTTCGGACGTCTTCAGCAAGGCGCGGGAAGCAACGCTTGCGGTCGTCGGCATAGGCTCCATCCTGACCGACGATTCGAGCTACTACGATCTGCACCCG
Organism: Mesorhizobium sp.; assembly: GCF_004962925.1. Classification (GTDB taxonomy): domain Bacteria; phylum Pseudomonadota; class Alphaproteobacteria; order Rhizobiales; family Rhizobiaceae; genus Mesorhizobium. The sequence goes on from NZ_SUEO01000063.1 coordinate 10,107, forward strand.
TCCTCGAGCGCCGACCGGCTGGCCATCGAGCGCTCGGGCGCGGCGGGCGAGCTGCTCGCCCATCTCATAGACGGCAACGGCAAGCTCGCTGACTACCGCCTCAACCACTCACTCGTTTCGCTGACGCTCGAGGAATTCGCGACCATTCCGCAGTCGATCGGGGTCGCAAGCGGCGCAAGCAAGGTGGTCCCGATCCTCAGTGCCATGCGCGGCGCTCACCTCGATACCCTCGTCACCGACGAAACCACCGGCTTGAAGATCCTCGAGCTCGCCGAAGGAAATGCAGCATGAATTCTCGACAAATCACCCGCTCAATCGGCAAGTCCGGCGTTGTCGCTTCGGCGGTGGGACTCGGCACCTGGGCCATCGGCGGCTGGATGTGGGGCGGCACCAATGAAGCAGAATCGATCACTGCGATCCAGGCGTCGATCGATGCCGGCGTCTCACTGATCGACACCGCGCCGGCTTACGGTCTCGGCCGCAGCGAGGAGATCGTCGGCAAGGCCATCAAGGGCCGGCGCGACCGTGCGGTCATCGCCACCAAATGTGGCCTGAACTGGCATTCGAAAAAGGGCAACCACTTCTTCGATCAGGACGGAAAGCCCGTGAACCGTTATCTGGGCGCCGACGGCATCGCCTATGAATTGGAGCAGAGCCTGAAGCGGCTCGGTACTGACCATATCGATCTCTACATCACCCATTGGCAGGACCCGACGACCCCAATTGCCGAAACAATGGAAGCGCTCGAACGCCTTAAATCAGCTGGCAAGATCCGCGCCATCGGCGCAAGCAATCTCAACGCCGCCGAGCTGCAGCAGTATGTAGAAGCTGGCCAGCTCGACGCGATCCAGGAGAGATATTCGATGCTGGATCGCGAGATTGAGCAGACATTGCTGCCGATCGCGCGCCAGCATCAAGTGGCTACGCTCAGTTACTCGTCGCTTGCGCTCGGCCTGCTTTCGGGCGCGATCGATCCGGCACGTGAGTTCGGTGGCGACGACCAGCGCAAAGACAATCCGCGCTTCTCTCAAGCCAACCGGCGCAAGATAGCCGCTTTGAAGCATGCCCTGACCCCAGTCGCGGAGGTCCACCAGGCAAGCATGGCGCAGATCGTCATCGCCTGGACGATGGCGCAGCCCGGCATCACCTTCGCGTTGTGTGGAGCGCGAAACGCGAAGCAGGCAGTTGATAACGCCAGCGCAGGGGAAATTTCGCTGAGCGCTGCGGAATTGACGGCCATCGATGCAGCGGTGGCCGGGCATCTCGTGGCCATAGATGCGTGATCGAAAGCGCAGCTTGAGATGACTCGCATCCAGACGATCGCCGGCTTGCGCGAGAACCCCGATGTTGACGTGCTCGTCATAGGCGGCGGCATCAACGGCATCAGCGTGTTTCGCGAACTCGCTTTGCAGGGCGTTGATGTGCTGCTCGCGGAAAAGGGCGATTATTGTTCCGGCGCCAGCGCAGCCCTCTCGCGCATGGTCCATGGCGGCTTGCGCTATCTTGAAAACGGTGAGTTCAAGCTGGTCCGCGAATCTCTGCTCGAACGCGATCGGCTGTTGAAGAACGCGCCGCACTACGTTGCGCCACTGCCAACCACGGTGCCTATCTTCGACCTGTTCTCAGGCATAGCAAATGGCGCAGTTCGCTTCCTCGGGCTAAGCCGTCGTCCTGGCCGGCGCGGCGCATTGGTCATCAAGACCGGCTTGGCGATGTATGACTTCTTCACCGCCGCACGGCGTGTCGTCCCAACGCACAAATTCAGGAGCCGCGCTGAGACACTCAAGGTCTGGCCTGCAATCAATCCTGCTATTCGAAATTCTGCGACATACTATGATGCCTGGGTCAGCCACCCCGAGCGGCTGGGTACCGAGATGCTGTGCGATACCATGAAGGAAAAGCCGTCCGCTCGGGCGCTCAACTATGCACGCGTATCGCTCGGTGACGCGAGCCTGGTGCTTAACGACGGACTATCCGGCGAAACGGTAGCCGTGAAGCCGCGGCTCGTCGTCAACGCCACAGGCGGCTGGATCGACCTGACCAATTCGGCGATCGGAGCCGTTGCGCCGAAACTTATGGGCGGGACCAAAGGTTCGCATCTGATCGTCGACAATCGCGAGCTTCATGACGCGCTCGACGGGCACATGATCTACTATGAGAATGAGGACGGCCGGATCTGCATCCTGTTTCCCTATCTCGGCAACGTGCTGGTCGGCTCGACGGATATCCGTGTCGACGATCCCGACCAGGCGCGCTGCATGGATGACGAGCGGCAATACATTCTGCAGTCCCTGTCCTTCGTGTTCCCTGGGATCGAAATCGCCGATACCGATATCGTCTTTCAGTTCACCGGGGTGAGGCCGCTACCGATAAGCCAGGACAGTTTTACCGGGCGCATTCCCCGCGATCATTTCTGCGAACTTGTCGAGGGTGCCGGTATAGTGCCGCCGACGCTCTGCATGATCGGCGGAAAATGGACGACCTTCCGGTCGTTCGGCGAACTGGCAGCGGATATCGTGCTCGAGCGATTGCGCCGGCAGCGCATCGTCGGCACCGAAAACATGCCGATCGGCGGCGGCCGGGATTTTCCCATTGGCCCCGCAAAATGGTGCGCAGAACGCGCGACGGCGCACGGCCTGTCGCTTGACCGCATGCGCAGCCTTTTCGAGCGCTACGGTACCGCGGCGGATGCCGTCGCCGCCCATATGGCAGCGGGACATGACGAGCTCTTGCCCGGCAGCGACTACTCGGCCCGGGAGATTCAATATCTCATCGCCAATGAATATGTCGAGCAGCTGGAGGACCTGCTGCTCCGCCGCACGACAATCGCTATCACCGGTGCTCTCTCGGCCGACCTTCTCGATGCGGTTCTCGATATTCTCGCTGTCGAAAAGAACTGGGACGCCGCGCGCAAGGCATTCGAGCGGACCGATTTCCTCGCTTTGTTGCAACGCCGGCACGGCGTCGATCTCGACCAGCTATCCCAAAAAGACCAAGGAAGGAGCGCCGAATGCGCATCAACAAGAAAGTCCGCATGAACCGTTTGTTCGGCGGAGCGCGCTGTCTCGACGTCGCAATCGACCATGGCGTGTGCAACGAGCCGTCGTTCCTGGAAGGGCTGGAGGATATGGCCGGCGTCGTCGCTCAGCTTGTCGCCGCGGGACCGGACGCCATTCAGATGAATTATGGCCAGGCCGATCTGCTGCAGTCCTTGCCCGGCAAGGACAAGCCAGCATTGGTCATGCGCATAGACATGGGCAATCCATACAACAAAACCCGCCATCGCTCGATGTGGGCCATCCTGCAGAACGAAGCCGAGCCACTCATCGGCGCGCTCGAGATGGACGCCGCCTGCGTGGTCGTCAATCTGTTCATGCTGCCCGATGAGCCGGACCTATTCCGGCAGTGCGTCCAAAACATTGCCCGCGTTCGCGCCGACTGCGAAAGATACGGCCTGCCGCTGATGATCGAGCCGTTGGCAATGCTGCCCAACTCGGAGCGCGGAGGCTACATGGTCGACGGCGATCCCGAAAAGATCGTCACCCTGACCCGGCTCGCCAGCGAGATGGGCGCCGACATTATCAAGGCGGACCCGACCACCGACCCGAACGACTTCCACCGGGTCGTGGCGGCGGCGCGCTGTCCTGTCCTTGTGCGTGGTGGGGGCAGGGAGGATTTGCGCGCCGTCTTCGACAAGTCGGCGGCGCTGATGGCGCAGGGCGCGGCAGGCATGGTCTATGGCCGCAACATATACCAGCATTCGAACCCTCGTGCCGTCGTCAGAGGATTGATGGCGATCATCCATGAGAATGCGGACGGCGCGGCGGCCTGGGAGCTCTACCAACAAGAATAACCCTGGCGCTTGGGAGGAGCTTCAATGCAGCAATACATTCTGGGCCTTGATGCGGGCAACACCGTCATCAAGGCCATCATCTTCGACACCGCCGGTCGCGAGCTCGCGCTCGCCGCTCGGGACGGCCGCTCCTGCATGCCAAAGCCCGGCCATGTCGAGCGGGACCTCGGCGAATTGTGGCGCAACGCCGTCGAGGTCATCCGTCAGTGCCTCGACCAGTCGGGCATCGACCCCCGCGACATCGCGGTGATCGGTTGCGCCGGCCACGGCAACGGGCTTTATGCGCTGGACCGCAGCGGCGACCCGTTGCTCGGCATCCAGTCACTCGACACGCGCGGCGTCGGCATCGTGAGCGAATGGGCCACCGCAGGCGTTGGCGACCGGACCTATGTCCATTGCCTGCAACGGCCCTGGGCGGCGCAGACGCCAACTTTGCTGGCGTGGCTCAAGCGCCATGACCCGGCGCTTTTTGCCCGAATGGGCACCGTCTTCCTATGCAAGGATTTTATCGTCAACCGCCTCACCGGCGCGCGCTCGACCGAGACCTCGGATATGTCGGGCTGCGGGCTTTTGCACATGCCCGGCCGACGTTACGAGCATGAGTTGCTGGCCGCCTACGGCCTCGACGATTGCATGGAACTGCTGCCGAACGTGCTGGAAGCCTCCGACATCGCCGGCCATATCATGCACGATGTCGCCGCCGCCACTGGCCTTCGGGCGGGCACGCCTGTGGTGGCGGGCCTGTTCGATGTCGTCGCCAGCGCCATCGGTTCGGGCGTCACCAGCACCGGCGCCGCCTCCATCATTGCCGGCACCTGGAGCATCAACCAGGTCATCACCGAAGAGCCGATCCGCGATCCGTCGATCTTCATGCTGTCGACGTTCGATCCGGTGCGCTACCTCGCCATCGAATCGAGCGCCACTTCGGCCGCAAATCTCGAATGGATCGTGCGTGAGTTCTTCGAGCATGCGCCGCCGGCAGGCGCCTCGCCATTCGAGATCTGCAGCGAGCTTGTTGCTTCCGTCGATCCCGCGGGAGACATCCCGATCTACCATCCATTCCTTTACGGCTCGCAGCAGAACGGCAAGGCGCGTGCAGGTTTCTACGGTATCGCCGGCTGGCACACGCGGGCGCATATTCTGCGCGCGCTGTTCGAGGGCGTCGTCTTCGAACATCGGCGTCATGTCGAGACGCTGCGTCGAGCGGGAGCCAATGTCAGCCAGGCGGTGCTTTCGGGCGGCGGCTCGCGCAGCGTCGTCTGGCCGCAGATATTCGCCGATGTGCTGAACGTGCCGGTGACTGTGGCGCGCAGCCGCGAGACTGGTGCGCTGGGAGCTGCAATTGCAGCAGGAACAGGCATCGGCCTGTTTGCCGACTTCTCTGCGGGCGCCGCCGCGATGACCGCGCCCGACCGCTGCTACCAGCCCAATGGCGAGATCGTAGCGGCTTATGAGCAGCGCTATCGTCGGTATGGTGAGATCAACCAGGCCATGGGTCCGCTATGGGACAGGATGGCAAGCGAACGGACCTCTAATTGACACAGACTGCTGCCGATTTTGGACAATACGACTTCATCATCGTCGGCGCGGGTTCAGCCGGCTGCGTGCTGGCCAACAGACTGTCGGCCAATCCAGGCATGCGCGTGCTGCTTCTGGAGGCCGGCGGCAGTGACCGCTACCACTGGGTCAACATTCCCATCGGCTATCTCTATTGCATGGGCAACCCGCGTACCGATTGGCTGATGAAGACCGAGCCGGAGGCCGGGCTGAACGGTCGTGCGCTCAACTATCCGCGCGGCAAGCTTCTGGGCGGCTGCTCGTCGATCAACGGAATGATCTATATGCGCGGCCAGGCGGCCGACTATGATGGCTGGCGGCAAGCCGGAAATCTTGGCTGGGGCTGGGATGACGTGCTTCCATATTTCCGCAAGTCCGAGGACCATTTTGGCGGTGCCAATGACCTTCATGGCGCCGGTGGCGAATGGCGCGTCGAGCGCCAACGCCTGTCCTGGCCAATCCTGGACGCCTTCCGCGATGCTGCCGAAGAACTTGGCATCCCCCGGACCGAGGATTTCAACGGCGGGACCAACGAGGGGTCGGGCTATTTCGAGGTCAACCAGAGGAAGGGCGTGCGCTGGAATACCTCGAAAGCGTTCCTGCGGAGCGTGCTGCGGCGGCCGAATTTGTGCGTCGTGACCGGCGCCGAGACCGAGACCCTGGATCTCGACGGAGCTTGCGTCACTGGCGTTGTCTTCCGCATGGGCGGTCAGTTGCATCGTGCGCGGGCAGGCGAGACGATACTTACCGCTGGTGCGATCAATTCGCCGAAGCTGCTCGAGCTTTCCGGCGTCGGCCGGCCTGACGTGCTTGGCGCAGCAGGTATCCCGGTTCGCCACGCGCTGGGTGGCGTCGGCGAGAACCTGCAGGATCATCTGCAGATCCGCACAGTCTTCAAGGTCGCCAATGCCTCGACGCTAAACCAGCGCTACCACAATCTGTTCAGCCGCGCGGCCATGGGCGTCGAATACGCCATCCGTCGCACCGGACCGCTGTCGATGGCGCCGAGCCAGCTTGGCATCTTCGCCAGAAGCGACCCACGCCTGGAGACGCCCGATCTCGAATACCATGTCCAGCCGTTGAGCACTGACCGGCTGGGCGAGCCGCTGCATCGCTTCCCCGCGGTCACGGTTTCGGTCTGCAACCTCAGACCGGAAAGCCGCGGCACCGTCCACATAGAGGCGCCCGATCCGCAGACTGCCCCAAAAATCCGGCCGAACTATTTGTCTACCGAGGGAGACAGGACCGTGGCTGTAGCCTCGCTCCGCCATGTCCGCCGCTTGATGAAGGCGCGCGCCGTCGCCCGTTTCGCGCCTGAGGAAATGCTGCCTGGTACGCAATATGAAAGCGACGAAGATCTCATCCGCAAGGCCGGCGATATCGGTACGACGATTTTCCACCCGGTTGGCACCTGCAAGATGGGCGCAGACCCGATGGCGGTGGTCGACGGCCGGCTGCGGGTGCACGGCATTTCAGGCCTGCGCGTCGTCGACGCTTCGATTATGCCGACGATCGTTTCCGGCAACACCAACTCTCCAGTGGTGATGATCGCGGAAAAGGCATCGGAAATGATCTTGCAGGACGCCAACCGTGAGAAATGATCGTCGGTGGCGCATCTGAGCTAAACTGAAACGAATGAGCAGTGCAGCGTCCGCCGAATCGATGTGTTCGCAGACGTAGGACAATTGTTTCGAAGCGCAGCACATCACGTGGACTCATCGGACGGTCCGTGACGGGCACACTGCTCGGTTGGAGATGCCATCGGCTTCCGGGACTTGAAGACGGTCGACGATTGTCACACGTTTTGCACAGTAAATGTGACTATGAATATGACAAGGGAGAGACCTATGGGGTCGGGCCCTTAAGACCCCGGTGCAGAATGAATCCCTGGTTTTGTCCTATATGGACCGGGCCGGGAAAATTGCCATTGACCAGGTGGCGGGCAGTTTTGGAATGTCCAAGAGCCAACTGGCGGAGACCGCCGGTCTTGCCCGCGAAACCCTCTATCGGTTAGAGCGCAGCCGCACGGCAAAGACACAGGGGCGTCTACGGGAAATGCTCGAGATCATCAGCCGCGTGGCCGATTGGGCGGGCGGCAAGGAACAGGCCATGGCCTGGTACCGAGCCCAGCCGCTGCCGACGTTCGGCGGACGCACCGCCGAAGCCCTCGTGAAGGAAGGCAAAGCCGCCGCCGTTCGCGACTATCTCGATCATATGGCTTTGGGTGGCTTTGCTTGAGGTTTGTCGGAACCTGCTTCAGGGCGCATGATCCACGCTTGGCATTCAAGCCCACTTCCGGTGATGGAGCGGCGATCAGGGGTGCCCGATTCAATCCCAAGGGTGTGCCGGCGCTTTATCTGGCGCTGACCGCAATGACAGTGGTCAAGGAAGCCAACCAAGGTTTCGCACATCGGATCGACCCCCTGCGTGCGGTGCTCTTATGAGGTGGATTGCGGCGACATCACTGATCTGACGACGGAGCAGGGGAGGGGAGAATCTTCTGTCACGTTCGAGGACATGGCCTGCGCCTGGGCGACGGCTCTCAGCGGGGGGAGCGTCCTGCATCCTGGTTCATCTATGACCGACTGCGGCCTCAAGGCATTGCCGGTATTCTGGTTCCGAGTTTTGCTCCGGGCGCCGAAACGGAGGACCGCAACCTGGTGCTGTGGGACTGGGGTCCCGATCGTCCGCACAAGATGAACATGTTCGATCCGAGCGGCCGGCTGCCGAAGGACCAGCTGTCCTGGCGATGAAGCATTCGCGAAAGGGCAGGGGCTTTGGCCGCAGGCGTCAGCGCCAGCCCAGGGCCGGGGCGACATGGGTCAGGATCGCCTCGATGACATGCGCGTTGTAATCGACGCCGAGCTGGTTGGGAACGGTGAGCAGCAGCGTGTCGGCCTCCGCAATGGCCTCGTCCTTCTTCAGTTCCTCGATGAGGCCGTCCGGCTCGGCGGCATAGGTGCGGCCGAACACGGCGCGCCTGTCCGCTTCGATGTAGCCGAAATGATCCTCGCTCTCATTGCTGCCGAAATAGGCGCGGTCGCGATCGTCCACCAGCGCGAAGATGCTACGGCTCACCGACACCCGCGGCTCGCGTTCGTGACCGGCCGCTTTCCAGGCCGCACGAAAAGCCCGGATCTGTTCGGCCTGCTGAATATGAAAAGGCTTTCCGCCCTCGTCGAATTTGAGCGTGGAGCTCTGCAGGTTCATTCCCAGTTTCGCCGCCCATTCCGCGGTGGCATTGGTCGCGGCGCCCCACCAGATCCTGTCGCGCAAACCCTCCGAGTGTGGTTCGACGCGAAGCAGGCCGGGCGGGTTTGGAAACATCGGCCGCGGATTCGGCTGGGCAAAGCCTTTGCCGCGCAAGACTTCGAGCAGCACTCCCGTGTGCCGCCGGGCCATGTCGGCGTCGCTCTCACCCTCTTGCGGGGCGTAGCCGAAGTAGCGCCAGCCGTCGATCACCTGCTCGGGCGAGCCGCGGCTGATGCCCAGCTGCAGACGCCCGCCTGCGATCAGGTCGGCGGCACCGGCGTCCTCGGCCATGTAGAGCGGGTTCTCGTAGCGCATGTCGATCACCGCTGTGCCGATCTCGATGCGGCTGGTCCTGGCGCCGACTGCCGCCAACAGCGGGAATGGCGAGCCGAGTTGCCGTGCGAAGTGATGCACACGGAAATATGCCCCGTCGGCGCCCAGCGCCTCGGCAGCAACGGCAAGCTCGATGGATTGCAGCAGAGCGTCGGAGGCTGATCGCGTCTGCGATTGCGGCGAGGGCGCCCAGTGTCCAAACGACAGAAACCCGATTTTTTTCATGAGAATGCCACGTCAGAGTGAAAGGCGTTTTCGTTATCTAGTTATTGAACCGCTCGCCTGCCACGCCAATTCAGACCTGGCAGATGGGAAGAAGGGTAGGCAGGCTTTTTGCCTCCAAGCATTGGTCAGGTTGACCCGGAACTGGTCTCTGCGGCGTTGATAGCGGCGGGTCATCCCGGCGGAGGCATGGCCGAGTTGTTTTTTGCACATAGCATTCGTCGACCTCGGCTTATGAAAGCGAGGGCCAGCGCTCAGTGAATGGTCCGCGAACTTCTTCGCCCGTTCGCCCTCCGGCAAGGTCGCCGCGGACGCCGGCGACCAGGGCCCGCGCGCTCGACGATAATTTCCAGCAACACCAACTCTCCAGCGGTGATGATCGCGGAGAAGGCATTGGAAATGATGGATGGGACGGACAAATAAAGATATGGGAGGTCGTGTGCAAATACTGCACACGAAAGTTCTCCTTCTCTTGCATTTTCGTTCCTGCGACAGGATGGCCGACGGCTCTCTTGAGGCGGCTTTTTGCTGGCGACGCCCGCCAGTCCCACGACGACATCGGCGTCATATCCATAATTAGCCGTGTGTGGCTCAGCTGACTTTGCGAGAGCGCAATCCATGGCGCGCGAACTTGCGCTGAATCGAGCCCCTTGGCTTCGTCGCAATTTCCATGAGGTCCGGAAGTTCACCGATGAATCGGATCAATCCAAAGCACCTCCTCGGGTGCTTCCACAGGTTCGATGTCGAGATTGACAACCACCGGCTCCTGGCCTGACCTGACAAGAACGCATTCCAGCGTCTCGTCGCGGCTGGCGTTGATTTCCTGATGCGGCACGTAGGGCGGCACATAGATGAAGTCGCCAGGGCCGGCCTCCGCAACATATTCCAGGCTCTCGCCCCAGCGCATGCGCGCCTTGCCCCTGACGACATAGATGATGCTTTCCAAATCGCCGTGGTGATGCGCGCCGGTCTTGGCGTTGGCGTGGATGATCACGGTGCCTGCCCATATCTTTTCGGCGCCGGCCCGTGCCTTGCTGATCGCGGTTGCCCGGTTCATTCCCGGCGTCTGGGCGGTGTTGGGATCAAGCGAATTCCCGGGGATGACCTTTACCCCATTCTCGCGCCAGTCGACCGGCGTGTGGTCGTGTCCGTGGTCATGATCGTGATGATGATGGTCGTCGTGGCCGTGGTTCTTGGTCAAAATCGTCTCTTCCGTTCTCTGTGCCGGTCGTTCAGGTCAGGCAGCGGCGCGCGCCGTGATGGCCTGGACGGCCGCAATGATATCGGCCGGTTCTGTCCGCACAAGCCAGTCCGGGCTGACATCGGCGAACCGCACCGTGCTCGACCGGTCGATGACGATCGCCGTCGGCATGGGCAGTTCCCACGTTCCCGTTCCGGTGACCTCGCCGATCGGGCTCCCGCTTTCGGCCGAAAGGCGGCGCGAGGGTTCGTTGAAGGAATAGAGTATGCCGAAGCGGCGTCCCAGTGAATTGTCGGCGTCGGTCGCAATCTGGAAATCCAGTTGGTGGCGATCCTTGATGTCGCGCAGCTTTTCGGGGACCTGCGGACTTACGCCGACCAGAGTAGCACCCAGCCTGCGCAGTTCGGGAGCCAGCACTGGTTGTAGTGGGGCAGGGCGATGTTGCAGGCCGGACAACCGGCAAAGCGGAAGAAGATCAGGACGAGCGGCCCGTTCTTCACAAGTGCTGCGAGCGACAGCGGACCGGCGTCCACTTCCATCAATTTGAAAGGCTGCACGGTATCGCCCGCTTTCACGAAGGCCGAACGGTCGGCGGTGTCGACGAGCAGTCGTCGCTGGTCGACATTGATCTCCAGATTGTCGGCCGGCATCGTCAGCGCCCGTTTGGCCTGGAATTCAGCAAGGGTTTCGTTGAGCGATTACGCTTGTGCCATTGGCCTTCTCTGTCGGTGGGGATTAGCCGCCGAAGCGGCAAGGACGATGGCGAGGCCATCGCGTTCTATTCAGGATAAGACTGCGCGTTGGCGGCGCGAGATAAAAAATTGCGCGGAAGATTTCACCGCGCAACGAATTGTCTAATTCGAGCGGACAGACCGCAGAGTTTTGCCGAGCCTGATCGGCAGGCGACCGAAATCGGCAAGCCAAGGCCGGGGGAACATCAGCCCGTTCCGACACGCGGCTCGCCGGCAAGTGCGGACGCCGCGGTTCCATGAATGGCTCCGCACCAAGCATGATTTTCTAACGGACCGCGAACATTCGAAACATTCCAGACGCCTTGTCTTCAGAACCTATAAATATGGTAGACATTGAAGCGCCTCGGCACCTCCTTTCTGGCGCCCTATGATGCTCTGGATGACCTCGCCGCGCAATTCGAAGCGCCAGCGGATGAACTCGTGAAGGTCGCCGACAACGGCGAGAATCCCTTCGATGCCGCCGATCCCGCCAAGATCGCGGCGGAGTAGCAGATGTCAGTTCAGGATCTTCGCTTCCTTGGCGGCGCTGAGAAATGCCACTCGGGCTATCTCAGGGGCGCTGCCGCCGCCGAGCACCTTCATGCACGCCATACGTGCCTGGATGCGGCGAGCGGTTTCTCCAATGGGCCACTCGTAGAGCAGCATTTCGGCAGCTTCGCGGGTGCTCGAAACACTGACTTTGTTCGAGGCCAGCCATACGGTCACGGGCTTTTGAAAGGTGCCGACGTCTCTTTCGCTGGTCATAAACAGGTCTCCTTCCGAAACCTCCGCATGATCTTACAGGCGAAACCTCCATTCCGTGACGTCACGTTTGTCCCGGTCGCCTCACATTCTGTGAAGAATGTTCCTGCAACCGCATCCCTGTGGGCCCTGCTGATCACCGCTTGCTATGCCCGGAGACCTGCTGCTTCGATGGGGACATGCTGGTCAGCAAATTCCCGCCTATAAAAGCATGTTCGCAGAAGCTTGCCGCCCCAAAATGTTGCGCACGTTCGACACCTGCCATCGGCCATTGCGCGCTGTTCGAACGCGCGGCTGTTGAGGGCAATGGCCAGGCCACGTAGGCTGGTGATGCCCGACTGCTGGATGGATTGAATGATTGGCAGCACGGTCTGGGCAAACCGGTCGGCTTCTTCGATCGAAATCTTCCGACCTTTCGCCGCAGCTTCTGCGGTGTTGGTCGGATTGCCAAGCTTTATGCTCGTTCTACGCGAGGCGAGGGCGGCTTTGGTCCGTTCCGAGATCAACCGACGCTCCTTCTCGGCCAAAGCGGCGTAAAGGTGCAACATGAACGGATCGGCATCAGCACCGAGGTCGGCGACGATGAAAGAAACGCGCTGGACCATCAGTCTGGCAATGACGGCGACATCGCGCGACAGTCGGTCGAGCTTGGCCACGACACCGGGCATTTTGACTGGCGGGCAAGGGCGGCATTCAATTGCGGCCGTCGATCAAGAGCATCCGCGCCCTTTCCGGTTTCGATCTCGATGAACTCCTGGAGGATGATCATTCCCTCCGCCTCGGCAAAGCGGGCGACCGGGGCACGTTGGGCCTCAATGCCCAAGCCTGAACGTCCTTGCCTCTATGTGGAGACCCGATAATAGGCGACTGCGCGCGGTATGTTGCTAATCCTTTGGGTGTTCAAACTGCAAACCACCGTTTGCAGTGTGCTCACACGGCCAGGACTAGCAAGTTATGTCTGGCCCAAAGGGGAAATAGCCTGCGCTCCGTTCAGGTCCGCTGACGCGCAGTCTTGAGCATCGTTAGCCGGTGTCCTATAGGCCACTCTGGCTCACGGGGTTTAACATGCACGAAAAACTGACAGTGCTCTCAAAACGTCTCAAGGACGAGCAGCGCGATTTACTTCTCGCCGCCGCCGAGCAGAACACAATACCGAGCGCCAGCACGATTCAACGAGTGGCCATGCTTGAGCTCAATATCGCTGCCATTGAGAATACCCTCGCCGACGAAAAATGATCCGAGCGGGAAATGAGCGGACCAGCCGTCCGACGAGCCGGGCGTGCCACCTACAGGAGCTTCATATCTTCGTAGGTGGTCACGAAGGTCACTGATGTGTCCAGCTTTCCTTCCAGCTATGGATGGAGGTCTCCTTCCAGCCCGCCCTGGTCTTCAGCCAGAAAATTGCCGCAGTGACGGCCTTCCGACCTTCACCGGTCGCCTTGCGATAGAGGCTTTCGGCGATCCGTGCGTTGGCCTTGATGGCGCCGCTCTCGAGCTCATGGGCGTAGGTCGCCTTGAGGTCATGCGCGTCTGTGGCGAGCACGCAGGCAATATCGGCCGTGCTAAGCCCGAAGCCGGCCAGCGCCTCCACCCTGGAGCTCAGTGGCCGGTTTTCCAGAGGAGCTTCGATATTGGGGCTCATTTGGCCCGGTCCGCGTCCCAGATGGTGACGGGATTGTTCGCTGGGGGCGTGCCGGCAGGAGTCTTGCCCAAACTTGCAGGATCCGGAGCGCGAAGGATGATGCGGCGGATCTCATGCACCTGCTCGATCGGCTTGCCGTCGAGGCCTGAGTGCTCGTTGACCGAGGTCTCCTTCCAGCGTCCGCGTGCCTTGAGCCAGAAGATGGCGGCGATGACCGCTTCACGACCTTCGCCCGTTGCCTTGCCGAAGAGGTTCTCCGCCACCTTGGCATTGGCCTTGGTATGGCCAAAGGCCAGTTCGTGTTTATAGTGTTTGCGCAACGTCTTCGCATCGATACCGACCATGCCGGCAATCTCCGCCTCCGGAACACCATAGCCTGCCAGCGCCTCTACCTGGCGGCGATGAAAAGCATCGGGCTGATGGCTGGGGCGGGCCATCTCAGCTATCTCCGTTTCCGTTGTGCTGCCTCGCCCTTCGAGATAGGCATGTCTTGCCCCGAAGGGTCCGTGTGCAGGGGGATTTAGCGAAGCCGCGGGTCCGGCTGGGGTCGGAGTGGAGCGCTTATGAAGCGGCATCTTTGGGAACACTGTCGCTGGTACTGGCGGGTTCGCTCGCCATGCTATCGACGGCGTGACCGCACCGTTCTTACCGACCATCGAGGCGTATTCTGGAACGATCCGCGTTAGATATGGTGCCGATACTCGTCGCAGACGCCAGCTCATGTGATCGTGCCGCCCCGTTCGCGGACGGCGGCCGCTGAATGGTTCTGCCGGAAAGTCGGGAACCGCGGAGTGGACTGGTTCAACGTTCCTGCAACGCCAGGCGGACGCCCAAAGCGCAGTAAATGCTTCCAACCACTTTGCCCTGCCATCTCAGCACAATTGGATTTCTGCGGAGGAGGTTTCCGAGACCAGCAGCGCATATCGCAAAAACCACTGTGCTCAGTAGGCCCAACAGGACGAAGACAATCCCCAACAACCGCCAGTTGAAGCGCCACTGAGCCATTCTCGGGCCGGACAAACTGCGGCAAAAACGCCAGGAAGAAAAGCGCCGTCTTCGGGTTGAGCACTTCGGCCAAAATAGCCTGACTGAACGCCTTCTGCGCGGTAATCGGGAGCGTTCGCTCGGCAGCTGGATCTGAAGCAGTTTTCGCGAAGATGGCCTGAATGCCGAGATAGATCAGATAGGCAGCGCCGAGATACTTGACGATGCTGAAGAGTGCCGCTGATGCAGCGGAGATGCCGATGATCGCCATGAAGGTATGAATCACATCGCCGGCGGCGATCCCCGCGCCGATTGCGATACCTATCTTGGTGCCTGAACTGGTCGCTCGAGCAACTGTCAAAAGCGTCGCTGGGCCTGGAATGAAAACAAATCCCAGAACAATCGCGACATACACAATCAACGTGGTCGTGTTGATCATCAGCAACGCCTCCGCGGGAATTTTCGGTAATCTAGAAAGCCACCTGTTCGGGTGAAAGGCAACGACCGTTTTGTCTGCTACTGTGTGGTGCCCTTGGCAGACCTTCTTCTTTCCGCACTTTCTGAGACATTCTGATCGGAAGGCAAATTCCCCGCTTGCGGCCAACACGGGCGCTTTGCGACCTAATACGGTCTGACCACACTTGCTAGGGTCCGCCCCGTGGTGGAACTGAAGGGGTGCGGGGGGTCTCGCGCGGGCCAGTTATCCGATCCCCGCTCATTAATTTGTTCCAAACACTCCGGGTCGAAGTTCAAAAAGAGGGGTCTGACAAACCTAGCGAGCTCCGAAAGCCTAAAGCCTTCAGAATCGGTATTCCCACGTCGAAGAAGAATATAACCCCCACCATAAACAGGATAATCATTAGAATCTTTTGACTGCTTCGATGCCACTGGACTAAGTTGCGAAGCTCGTCCTTGTCAATCAAGTTGGACGAGTAATCCTATCTCAGCCCTCTCTGATGGCAGTTCGCGCTGAATCTCAGCAATCGACAAAGGTTCCGGCGGCCACTGATGTTTAAGCGGATTCTTTTTCTTCAAAGGCCTTCATCTATTCGGCCGATGCGCCGATCCGCTGGAAATTGACAATCTGCCCTAGCTCTAGACCGCTTCGTGCTGGCGGTGGCGTCTGCAAATTTCGGATGAAGGGCTGTCCTATATTGTTGCGCGCAGGTTCATATCCGATCGTGGCAAGGGTTGCTTTCCTTGCCGCGTTGGCCGGCGTTCTGCTGCTGCTCGCCCTTTTTCCGGAGTGGCTCCTGCGAAATTTGGGAGTGACCTTCACGCATCATGGCAAGCTCATCCACGCCGCCGCATTCACCGTTTTGGCGGCCCTAGCAAGTGTCGGCTGGACGAAACACAAGGCAAAGCTGATTGTTCTCCTCGCTTTTTCGGGCGTGGCGATTGAAGTTGTTCAGGGCGCGCAACTGATAGGGCGCGGTCCGGATGTATTCGACTGGATTGCCGACTGTGCTGGCATGGCCTGCGGGATCACAATCGCAAGCTGGACAAAACGGCACCGGGTGAGAAACCCGCCGAAACGACCCGGGGAATATCCTGATCGCGAGATCGATTGTCAGAAGGCCATGGAGCCAAGCTTTCAGACGATCGTCGATTGCATGCTGGAAGCAGGCTGGGGTCGTGGAGAGATCATGCGCTCGCTACGCTGGCTGATCTCCGCAGACAACATGACGCAAAAGGAAAATGCCAAGGTCGAGGCGCAGGTCGCAATTTTCCGCGCAATGGTCCGAGCCGCCGGCCTCTCCAGGGGGAAATCTGAATGAATTGCCTACCGCCAATGGCCGAGATGGGCGGCGCACCTGAGCTTGAGGGCCGCCGAATGTTGGTCCTAAATCGTGTTGGTGAGGTCTTTCAGGAGGAATTCTCAATGACTCACTCTTTTCCCACAATCACGGTTGAAACAGTCGCCGAAGTCTACGTTCTCTCCAGAGGCAGGGGCCGCTTCCTGTCCATGGGACAGGCAATCTGCGCCCTTCGGAAACTCATGCCGGCTTGCAACGCGACCGACCACGAGCTGGAGGAGATTTTGGCCGCAGCGTGCGTGATTCACAGCGTGCCCGTCACTTTCGACGCCAAAACAGCCGATGGCGCATGGCTCCATTAGGTCGGAGATGCCGCAGGGACTGTTCTACCTTCGACAACATATGCATGCTGCCCGAGCATGCTGCAGATTCTCCTCGCCTGGCAATCGCTCCTCGCTAGCCGCCGGGGACCGGCCGAGGACGCGCAAGACACCGCATAGACGGCCGCCATCGATCAGCGTAATCGCTCGATCCCGAGGCGATTTTTGCAGCAATGACGGTACCCCTCGGCTGAACGTATTCGTCGTGCAGTGCGTCGAAGAGGTCTGACCGCTCGGTAGGGACGCGATAGTAGGCGACTATCGACACGGCGTCTCACAATCCGAGGCGGCAAATCAATCGCTGGCCGAAAGTCGGGCAGCTTTGGAGCGAGCTCAATTGGCCTATGCATCAGAGATTGGCGGCGTCGACACGACGGTCGCCAGGCTGACGGCTGATCTAGGTAACGCCAAATGCGATCTCGATCAATCCGTGGTGCACCACAACCGGCTACGCAACCCAGCTCGTCCTCCGTCCCGGCATGATGGCGGGAGCAACACCGGCCTTGATCTTCATTCATGAGGGCGACAAGGTTTTCGCAGCAGCCTTCCCACAGACTGTCGTTCAACGCCTGATGCTGGGCGCAGAAGCGGAGATCGTCTTCGACGCTATTCCCGGGAAAGTACTTCAGAGCAAGGTCAGCGGGCTTGTCGACGCAGTTTCGTAGGGTCAGTTGCCGGCGAGCCCTACCTCAATCCTGAGGATCGCGGACAGACGCAGGGTCTTGCACTGGTCGGCATCGATATTACCGACGATGTTTCGGGCTACCAGTTGCCTGCCGGATCGACAGCTCAGGACGCCGTGTACAGCACGCATATCGCCTCGGTGGCGGTTGTTCGGCGCATCCTGCTGCGTATGAAAAGTTGGATAGTGAACAGACCGTGATTCCGCAGGGCAGTGGCAACAAAATCTACGCGCCGACGTTTGCAACCCGATTGGACCGCCAGGAGAACGATATGGCCGCGACAAGACCAAGCGAGATTTCCTCGACCGCAACCGTGTTTCTGCCGATGAGAATACGAGGTGGAGTATTTTGCCCTCGAGATAGGGATCACGCCGGATCAAGTCCGCGAGCTCATCAAGGCCAACGGCAACGATCGTGAAGCCCTCATAGAAGCCGCGAGGCTATTGCGGGAGCGGAAATGAGATATCAGACTAACAACGAAGGCACGGGATATCGAGGCAGGGACCACGACCAGCCAACCAAGCCCGAGGCGGAACATTTCGAGCATTGCCCAATATGCGGACAGGATTTCGACAAGCGCGATCTCGGCCAGGTGCTGCATCATGCGAAGCCCGAGCATCAACCGCTGCAGCCTGTGAATTGAAAGTGCCCTAGTTTGGAGGACTTGCGTAGCAACCTCTCCTCCTCGGCAGCAGCCTCGAAGGCCTTCCTTACGTCTCGGGCGCGAGCGCACATAAGCGCGGCCCTACTGATGCCGCGCGAGCCGGTCCATGGGTGCGTTTGCTTCGGCCAGACTAGC
>NZ_SUEO01000064.1:0-14215 GCF_004962925.1 Mesorhizobium sp.
CCATTCTTGAGCCCGCTCCCGCCCTACCGTATCGGCCCGAAAATGGCCAGTCGTCGTGGCGGAAAGACCATGCTGCTGCCCTGCGTCAGCCGCGGGCGTCCAACTCGACGAAATCAGACGATTCGAATCCGAGGCTTTTCTTATCAGATTGGATAAAGGTTTCGGAGTATGCCCGGCGGCGATCCAGACCATGCAAAAGGCCGCGTCTCGGCGTAACAGGAACATTGAATTTGATGGACGGGGCGATCGTCAGGACCACACTCGCGTTGATAAGCCCTGGAATATTGTTTGTCTTTGGGATTGCCTTCGTCTGCGCCTGGCTTATCGAACGAAAGCGAAGCTATCTCCTTGTGTTGGCGAGCGCGTGCGGTTTATTTGCTCTCGGCGCCATATCCCAAATTCTCGGTTGGCCGTCAGGGGCCGGACCCAATGCAATCGTGTCCGGCGCTCTCTATACATCGGCTGTCCTCGCAGCGGTCGAGGGTATCCTCCTCCGCTCGGGAACGAGGCTTGGCCTCAGGATGGACGCGGCGATCCTGATCGGATTCACGCTACTGCTGGCGTATTTCTTCTACGTGGATCGCAACCTTCTTGCCCGGGTCTACATCCAGAATTTCGGGTACGGGATCATCCTGCTCATTGCCGCAGTGCGACTCTCGCCGCTTGCGGATGGCCGCTACGTTGACAGGGTGCTGTTCTGGGTTCTCCTGGCCTTCGCGCTGCATTTCTTTCCGCGAACCTTGTTGACGATCGGGCTTTCGGCGCCCGCCGATAAAGCAGCCTTCGCGAACTCGATGTTTTGGCAGTCACTTCAGCTTTCCCTTGCCGTGCTCGGCGCGGGCCTCGCCCTGGCAATCCTCGCCGCCGCCGTTGCCGACGTGATCGACGATCTCCGCCGGGAGCGCGATGTCGACCCGCTGACCGGCGTTCTGAACCGGCGCGGTTTCGAAGAGCGCGCCTCGGCCTATTTACGAAAGAGCGGAAAAGGCACCACATCTCTCGTCTTGTGCGACGTAGACCATTTCAAGAGCATCAACGACACCCACGGCCATGACGTTGGCGACAGCGTCCTGCGAGAGGTCGGACGCGTGCTGCGCAAATCAGCGCGCAAAGGGGATATTGTCGGCCGGCTCGGCGGCGAGGAATTCGCGGTGTTTCTTCCAGATACCAATGCCGAGGAAGCCTATGAATGCTCCGAACGATTAAGGATCGCCATCGAGGAGACCAGTTTTGCCGCGCTGAAGGGCGCCGGGCTGCTCACCGCGAGTTTCGGCGTGGGGACATTCAAACCCGGCGAAGCCTGGTCGAGCCTGTACAAACGGGTCGATGCAAGGCTTTACGAGGCGAAGCGGACTGGACGCAATCGTACGATTGCCGATGAATTTTCGAGTTTGAAGGTCGATGGCGGCCGACCCGTACTCGACGACACCGCGCGATGAAAAACCCCGCCGGATTGCTCCGGCGGGGTCTTGGGTGTTGCGATGCAAGACTACGGCTTGTTACGCGCCGCCCCCTACTGGAGAGTTCGCGGCCTGCGTCTCTGCACAGGCTGCTGCAGGATGTTCGGGTTCAGCAGCAGGTTCGGATTGATCTGCAGCGTCGGTTGCCGGTGGATCGGGGTGCAGTCGGGATACTGTCCGACTGTTCCGACCGGGCAGCGCCGCTTGATGATCGGCTGGCACTGGCCGTTGACCAGCCGTGAACCGGGCGCGCACTCCACCTGCGGCCGGCGGCATGCGCCTCTGATCACCTCGGTCCCGCGCGGGCAGACACAGGCACCGCGCTTGTTGTGAACCTGGCCGCGGATGATGCACTGTTCCACCGTCGGCTTCTTGACGATCGGCACGCAGGCCCTGCCCTTCAGTTCCGTCCGTCTCGGGCAGACGCAGTCGCCGTTCTTGGTGCGGATCTGCCCGGGCAGCAGTTTGCATTGCTCCACTACCGGCGGCTTTTTCCGGATCGGCCGGCAGGCGTCGCCCCTTAGCTCCGTCCCTCTCGGGCAGATGCAATCACCATCCTGGGTACGGATCTGGCCAGGCAGCAGCTTGCACAGGCGTGCCGGCGGCTCGTCGGTCGACACGCAGCTGCGGTTCTCCAGCTCGGTTCCGCGCGGGCAGATACAACGCCCGTCGGAGGTTCGGATCTGGCCCTTGAGCAGCACGCAGCGCTGCGGGTCCTTCGGTTTCGGTATGATGACCGTGCCGCCACCGGACGAGCACAGGCCGTTGCGGAAACTTGTGCCTGGCGGGCAGACACAGTTGCCAGCTTCGTTCATCACGAACCCTGCCGAGCACTCCTTCTTCGTCTCATGCTTGATGGTGAAGGGATGGCAGGCATAGGCCTTGCCGCGATCGCCCTGCACGTTGGCCGGGTCGCGGGAGAGCACCTCGCCCGCGCCTCGCACCGGCGTGTCGGGGGACAGCACGCCGACGCAGTTCTGGCCGCTGACCGTGCCTTGCAGATTGGCCAGGCGGCCGTCGTCGGGAATGATCACGGTCACACGGTGGACGTGGCTTTCCCCGGCGCCGAGCGTCAAATTGGCGATGCAGGACGCGGGCAAAGTCGACGGTTCCGGCGAACAGCCGAAGGGCGGGTCGATCGAGGTGATCGCAACGCCTTCCAGCCGGCCGAGGCCTTCGACGCCGATCGCATCACCGATGCGAACCGGGCCGGAGAAGGCGCTCTCGCCATCATTCGCGATGGTGATCTCGAACGAGCAGCGTTGGCCGACCCGACACTCGGCATCGCCGGTCTTCTCGACACGGATGGTGGCAGGGCCGCCGCCTTTTGCGCAGGCCCTGCCGATCGGATAGACGATGTCGTCTCCCGGCGCCGGGCCGTAGGAGCCGCGCGCGCAGTTCTCGAATTCGCCGTTCGCAGCAACCGTCACGTCGAAGTGGCGGCTGGTTCCGGGCGTCATCACGGCGCCGGGAACCTGGCACGACAGAGTATTGGCCGGAACCGGTCCGCACACCCATTCCGCGCCGTCGGGAGTGACGGTCTGGAGCTGGACGGGCGCGCCGCCGGCCACCAGCGTGGCGGCATCGTTGACCCGCACCGGACCGGTGGGGGCAGTGGTGCCGGTGCTGATGACGGTGATGCGGCACGTGACGGCCGCAGCACCGGCCAGCGCTCCGCCGCACACCTTGGTGATGCGGATGGCCGGCTTGCCGCCATCACGGATGCGTTGCTTGGCGCAGGCCCTGTTGTTGGTGAGGTCGTTCTCACCGGGGATCGCCTGCACTTCGGCGCAGTTCTCGACGATGTCCGGCCGGTAGCCGGCCGGCATCACCGCCTTGACGAAGATTGGCGTAGAGGCTCCCGGCGGGAGCACGATACCGGCATTGTCGCAACGGAACTGGCCGGGGCCGTTCGGTCCGCACGTCCAGGGCGGAGTCGGGCCGAAGGCCGACGATGCCGGCGCACCGCCTGGATAGGTGTCGGTGACCGTCAGCGGCCCGTCATAGGGGACGCTGCTGTTGTTGATGATGTCGATTACGAAGGTGCAGACGCCATCGGCCGTGCAGACCGGGGTGCGGGCACGCTTCTTCAGGATCAGATCGACCTTCTTCTCCACCGGCGGCCGGCAGTCGCGATCACGGTCGCCACGCCGGCAGATCGGGATCGAGGCGCAGCCGCGATCGTTTTGCTGGCTGCCGAACAGCGGCTTGCCGCTGGCCCCATAATTATAGGCGGCGCAGTTGCGCAAGACGCGGCCTTGCCAGCCTCCGGCAGGCTTGAAGCCGAGCTTGAGGTCGACAGAGGCACCCGGGTTGAGCGTGGTCACCGGATGGGTGCATGTCATCGGGGTGGCCGCCGGCGCACAGGCCCAGGGCGCATTCGGTCCTGAATCGAGGGTGGATCCGGCAGGCAACGTCACTTCGTCGAGCACGATCTTGCCGTGATAGGGTGCTGTGCCGACATTGGTGACCCTGATGGTGAAATCGCAGCCGCCGCCCATCGTGCAACGCGGGACATCGGCGCGTTTTTCGATCTTGAGATCCGGTTCCCTGTCCTTGGGCGGGCACCTTTGGTCACGCGGAATGACGATTTCAATCGTCTGCGTGCAGCATAGGCCCCAGCCCTCCTCCGGGCCGGCATAGGTTTCGATGCCGGTGACGACGAGGTGGATGATGTCGCCGGGTGACGCACCGACGATCTTCCAGTTGAGCACACCGCCGCCGGCCGGCACCAATTGCGTGTCGGGGACGATGGTGATGCCGGGTGTCGTCGTCGAGAGTTGCACCCACTTGCCAGCCATCTCGGCGCCGACCGGCATATGGTAGATGAAGGCGCCGCCACCGGGCACGCAATCGACCGTACCTCTTTCCACCTTGAAGCATTCACGATCGCCGGGAGGTGGAGGCGGCGGATTGCATTTGGTGACGTCGATCCTGATCGAGGTCTTTTCGCCGGTGAGGATGTTGCCGTCGTCCGGCTTGCTTGGATCCTGCGACGGGATGATGGTCCCGGTGCCGGGTCCGACGTTTATCTCGATCTTGCCCTGATTGGCGATGATCGCCGGCGAGGCAAACGCCGCATGGTCGATCTTGGCCGTGATCCGGAAATTGATGATGCGCTCGTTCGGAGCGCCGACGCCGTCAAGATCGGAGGCGGAGATCCGGAAATCGGAAACATCAGCCGTGTCGTTGGGATTTGCCGACGTGCTGATCGAGGCTTCGGGCAACGGTCCGCCGGACGCATCCGTGCCGTCGCCGGACACATGCACGCCAACGATCCGCAGGCCATGCGGAAGCTGGTCCTTGAAGTCGATCTTGGTTTTTTTCAGCGCAGCCGCGAGGCTGGGGTTGGCAAAGGCTTGCGGGTTGCCGCGCAGGCCAAAGCTCAGGGAATACACGACATAGTCGCAGCCTCGTTGTCTGCCTTTCTTGGTGAAGAAAGGCACGACCCGGCCGGGCCGCGGATTGACGATGCGCGGATTGTCGAGGTCGAGCTCGAAATCCGGACTGGCGGTTTCGAGCGGACCGGAATCGGCGGGCTTGTCGATGTCGGCCTGGCTGGTCTGGACCGGAACAAGGTCCTGAGCGAAGCCTTGCGCCGGGGCCAGCATGGCGACCGCGATACCGGCCGCCATCAACCAGCGCGCGCCGCGCCTGGCGAGTGACAGCGGTTTCATGGTCGTCTCCCAGACTCTTGCCTGGATGGTTGCTTGATTGCCGGTTGGCTGGGTGCACGGGGCGAGCGGGGAAAGTATTGAAATGCTCATCTTCCCCTCCTCAACGTTCGCAGCTGACGGCTGGGGTTCTGAGCGGCACAGTCATCTTGCAGCAAGGGAAGTAGCCGCCCTTGTCGCGATCGGACTGCCTGTAGAAGCAGAGCCCGACATCGACCGTGTCACCAGGATAATGGCCGGTGATGCCGATCGTGTAGGGCGCGCCGGGAGCATGCGAGAGGGGTGAGGTCACCCCGACGCCTGATGTCCTGGACAGAGCCTTGATCGAATCGCCGCCAAAACCGGCATGGTCACGGAGATAGAGTTCGGCCTCGAGGCCGGCGGGCGTGCAGAAATACCTGACATCCTCGACATCGAGGCAAGGAGGCACGCCACCGGGGGGCGGGAAGTCAGGCGGATAGAAAGGTGGCAGGTAACCGCCGCCCGGTACCTGCTCGTAATAACCGGCACGGCCCTCGCAGGGGTGCCAGACCTCGACATCGCCGACATGGCCTTCAACTTCGGGGTCTTCGAAATAGCCGTCGAAGTCGACGAACCACGAGCCGAAGGGTGGCACGTTGGCCGGCTTGACCAGCGCCGTCGGCGTGATCTGAACGCCGTGCACGGCGAGCGGCCCGCCGCCGGCAAGCTGTTCGGCAAGCGCGGGATTGTCGCGCAATTTGTCGCCTGACATAACCAGCGTCTCGGTGCAGACTGATGGGTCGAGATTGCCGTCGGAATCATAGCCATATTGCAGGTCGAGGCCGCCGGCCGACTGTCGGTTGTCCTCGGGGAAGCCGACCGCATATTCCTGCGGCATTTCCACCCAGATTGAAGCCGTCGCCGGATCGTCGGGATTTTCGCGCCAGTAGCGGATGACCTCTCCCTTGCCGGAATCGGCGAACTGGCTGTAGTCGTAGCGGTTCTCCACCGGGCCGCGCTGGGCCAAGTACATGAAGCCGCTGATATCGAGAGCGATGTCGGTTATCGCTTGGTCCTTGTCGGCCTTGACCGTCAGTTCCCAGCGTGGATCGCCGGCAAAGCTGCCGTCGCGGGCAACGCCCACCGACCAGATCTCGGCCTTTTCACCGACCGAATAATAGAGCCGGCCGCCATGATAGGCGACGGACCAGACGCGGCGCTCGTCCTGCGTGTAACCCCAGCTGTCGGGGTCTTCGCTGTCGAAGGCAGCGTCCTTGATGTCCATCACCGAGCCATCGTCGGCAAGCGGGGCCAGCCCATGCGCCGGGCGCCCGGCAACGCCGTGGTCGAACATGTCGACTGGCGTGCCGTTGGCGTCGATGCGGTGTATGAGACCGGTGTCGAGGTCACTGGCGAAGAGCTGGCGGTGGATATTGTCGAAGGTGATGTCGCCGACGCCGGGACCGCTGTTGGTGTCGATGTCGGCGAATTTGTTCACCTGGCCGGTGACGCCGTCGATCTTCCAGATCGTGCCCGGTCCGCCGCCGTTCTCGGTGCCGAACTGGCCGTCCATGAAAGTGGCGCCGGCAGCACCGCGACGCTGCCGCTCGGGGCGCCCGTCCGCATCTTCGTCTGATGTGACGATGCGGATGCCGTGCAGAGAGCTGGCGCCGGCATAGAGGTTGGGAATGCCTGAGGAAACGCCGTCGCGGACGCCGTCGTCATAGGTGATGCCGAACACCTGGCCGATCTGCTCGGCTGTCACTTCGAAGGGCGGCGGCGTGAAGACGAGCTGGCCGGAGGCCGGCCCGCCCAGCCTTGAAACGTCGAAAACGCGCAAGGTAGCGCGCGTCCGGTCGATGAAGGTTTCATCGACCGGATCGACGCCTGGCGGCAGGCCTTCTTCGAAATTGGGAATGACGGTGCCGGAAAATCCTGTCACTGCCATCGAGCCCGGATGGATGATCTGCGTTTCCTGCGCCTGGGCGGCCCCGCCAAGCCACACGGTGGTGGCGAGCGCCAGCGCCAGAAAACCGCTGCTTACCAAGAATCCACTGGTTGATTGGATCGTACGGCGCAAGTAGCCAGCACGAGAGCGCACGAACGCGCCGTGGTCGCAAGACATGGAATTCCCCCCGCGGGCGGGAGAAACATCCGGTCTTGCCGCGCAAATCAGGGCAAGGCGCGACGTTCCGGCACGTTTTTCCCTGATCGAATTGTCTGCTTTCCTCGCAGTCACGATACGCCGGCTCTTACGCAGGGTCAACGGAATCAGCGGAAAGCCCAGCGGATCGACCCCATCCCGCAAGCGGTGATCGCGCTGAGCTCCCGTTGTTTCCGAAGACCGCGGAGCCTCTGGATTTCCAGTCATGGGGCTTTCCTTTCCGGTGCCGCACCATGCGGCACCTAGGTGTCAGTCGCGAACGGACGCGGAAAGGTTCATGGGAAGCGCTGGACGGCCTGGGCTCACCGTGTCATGGCCGGAGGACACCTCGCCGGCCCGAGCAAAGGATGTTGGGCGGCCTTGCGCAGAATGCTTGCGCGCCGCGCAGCCTGTTCTTATATACGCGCCAAGCCGTTCGACGCCGGAATGCCGGTTGCCGAAGCGGAATTTCTTGTGAACAGGGGCTTTCGTCGGAACGCCTGTACGGGTCCTGAGAGCCTGCTTAGCGGAGAGACTAGAAAAATGGCAAAAGTAATCGGTATCGATCTGGGGACCACCAACTCCTGCATCGCCATCATGGATGGTAAGGAATCGAAGGTCATCGAGAATGCGGAAGGCGCGCGCACGACCCCTTCCATCGTCGCCATCAACAGCGATGGCGAGCGCCTCGTCGGCCAGCCGGCCAAGCGCCAGGCGGTCACCAATCCTGAAAACACCATCTTCGCGGTCAAGCGCCTGATCGGCCGCCGCTATGACGACCCGGTGACGGACAAGGACAAGAAGCTTGTCCCCTACAAGATCGTCAAGGGCGACAATGGCGACGCCTGGGTCGAGGCCGGCGGCAAGAAGCAGTCGCCCAGCCAGATCTCGGCAATGATCCTGCAGAAGATGAAGGAAACGGCGGAAGCCTATCTCGGCGAGAAGGTCGAGAAGGCAGTCATCACCGTTCCGGCCTATTTCAACGACGCCCAGCGCCAGGCTACCAAGGATGCGGGCAAGATCGCCGGCCTTGAAGTGCTGCGCATCATCAACGAGCCGACCGCGGCCGCACTTGCCTACGGCCTCGACAAGAAGGAAGGCAAGACGATTGCCGTCTATGACCTCGGCGGCGGCACGTTCGACATTTCCGTGCTCGAAATCGGCGACGGCGTCTTCGAGGTGAAGTCGACCAATGGCGACACCTTCCTCGGCGGCGAAGATTTCGACATGCGTCTGGTCGAGTATCTGGCGGCCGAGTTCAAGAAGGAACAGGGCATCGACCTGCGCAACGACAAGCTCGCCCTTCAGCGCCTCAAGGAAGCGGCCGAAAAGGCCAAGATCGAGCTGTCGTCCACCACGCAGACCGAGATCAACCTGCCCTTTATCACCGCCGATGCGACCGGCCCCAAGCATCTGACGCTGAAGTTGACGCGGGCGAAGTTCGAGAGCCTGGTCGAGGATCTCGTCCAGCGCACGATCGAGCCCTGCAAGGCAGCGCTCAAGGATGCCAGCCTGAAAGCCGGCGAAATCGACGAGGTCGTCCTGGTCGGCGGCATGACCCGCATGCCTAAGATCCAGGAGATCGTGAAGCAGTTCTTCGGCAAGGAGCCGCACAAGGGCGTCAATCCGGATGAGGTCGTCGCATTGGGCGCCGCCATCCAGGCCGGCGTTCTGCAGGGCGACGTCAAGGACGTGCTGTTGCTCGACGTGACGCCGCTGTCGCTCGGCATCGAGACGCTGGGTGGCGTGTTCACGCGCCTGATCGAGCGCAACACGACGATCCCGACCAAGAAGAGCCAGGTGTTCTCGACGGCCGAGGATTCACAGTCGGCCGTGACCATCCGAGTCTTCCAGGGCGAGCGTGAAATGGCCGCCGACAACAAGGCGCTCGGCCAGTTCGACCTGGTCGGCATTCCGCCGGCGCCGCGTGGCGTGCCGCAGATCGAGGTCACTTTCGACATCGACGCCAACGGTATCGTCAACGTCTCGGCCAAGGACAAGGGCACCGGCAAGGAGCACCAGATCCGCATCCAGGCGTCTGGCGGCCTTTCGGACGCCGACATCGAGAAGATGGTGAAGGACGCCGAAGCCAATGCCGAGGCTGACAAGAAGCGGCGTGCGCTGGTCGAGGCCCGCAACCAGGCCGAGGCGCTGGTGCATTCCTCGGAGAAGTCGCTGAAGGAATATGGCGAGAAGGTTTCCGAGGCCGACCGCACGGCGATCGCCGATGCGATCGCGGCGCTGAGGACCGCTGCCGAAGGCGACGACGCGGCTGAGATCGAGGCCAAGACGCAGGCGCTCGCCGAAACCTCGATGAAGCTCGGCCAGGCCATGTACGAGGCTTCGCAGAAGGAAGCCGCGGAAGCCGACGCCAAGGCGGATGCCGCCAAGGACAGCGATGTGGTCGATGCCGATTTCGAGGAAATCGACGAGGACGACGACAAGAAGAAGTCGGCCTGAACCGCCTGATGGCAAGTTAAGGCAGAAAGCCCGGTGCAAAGCCGGGCTTTTTTGCAACTCTGGCCGAAAAAGTGCGGGCCTGATCGAAAAAATGCGGGCAAGCCCGTGTCGACACTGGCATCCCGGCCCCATCGCACCTAAATCGGAACAGCGTGCCGGCAAACGACGCAACAAGGCTTCAAGACGTTGAGTATCCGGACTGCAGGAAAAGATGAAAGCTGATTTCTACGAAACGTTGGGCGTGCAAAAGGGGGCCGACGAGAAGGAGCTCAAGAGCGCTTTCCGCAAGCTCGCCATGCAGTTCCATCCCGATCGCAATCCAGGCGACCATTCCTGCGAGCACAAGTTCAAGGAAATCAACGAAGCCTACGAAACGCTGAAGGACCCGCAGAAACGCGCGGCCTATGACCGTTTCGGCCACGCCGCCTTCGAACAGGGCGGCATGAATGGCGGCGCGCAAGGCTTCGGCGCCGGCGGCTTCGCCGACATCTTCGAGGATATTTTCGGCGACATGATGGGCGGGCGCCAACGCCGCTCCTCAGGTGGCCGCGAGCGCGGCGCCGACCTGCGCTACAATATGGAAATCACGCTGGAGGAGGCGTTTGCCGGCAAGACAGCGCAGATCCACGTGCCGGCCTCGATTTCCTGCACGGAATGCTCCGGCACCGGTGCCAAGCCCGGCACCCAGCCCGTCACCTGCTCGATGTGCAATGGCCACGGCAAGGTGCGCGCCACGCAAGGGTTCTTCTCGATCGAGCGCACCTGCCCGCAATGCCAGGGGCGTGGCCAGACCATCAAGGAGCCGTGTCCGAAATGCGCCGGCCAGGGCCGCGTCACCGAGGAGCGCTCGCTGTCGGTCAACATCCCGGCCGGCATCGAGGACGGCACCCGCATCCGCCTTGCCAATGAGGGCGAGGCCGGCCTGCGCGGCGGCCCATCGGGCGACCTCTATATTTTCCTCGCGGTCAAGCCGCACGAATTCTTCCAGCGCGACGGCGCCGATCTCTACTGCAAGGTGCCGATCTCGATGACGACGGCCGCGCTTGGCGGCTCCTTCGAAGTGGCGACGCTGGACGGCACACAGACGAAAGTGAAGGTGCCGGAAGGCACCCAGAACGGCCGCCAGTTCCGCCTCAAGGGCAAAGGCATGCCGGTGCTGCGCCAGCACAATGTCGGCGATCTCTATATCCAGACCGCGGTCGAGACGCCGCAGAACCTTTCCCGCCGCCAGCGCGAGTTGCTGGAGGAGTTCGAGCAGCTTTCCTCGAAGGACAATTCGCCCCAGTCGAGCGGCTTTTTTGCCCGCATGAAGGACTTTTTCGAAACCTTCAGCGAGCGCTGATGCCTATTCTCGCCAATCGGGTGTAGAGTGCAACTAAGGCGAAGCTTCCCTAGCGTCATCAACATCTTATACCGGCATCCGCCTTGCCTTGGACCCCGTAGCTGCTAAGTAGCCTCTCGGGGGAGCGTTCAGGAGAACTTGCATGGCACATGGTCCCGGACTGCGAAAAGCGCTGGCGGAGAAGTTCGACGACGAACTGAAGTTCTTCAAGGGCTGGATCGACAAGCCGAAGGCGGTCGGTTCGATTGTGCCGACCAGTTCCATTACGGCCCGCAAGATGGCCTCCGTCATCAATCCGAAGTCGGGCCTGCCGGTGCTCGAAGTCGGGCCCGGCACCGGTGTCATCACACGAGCCATCCTCGCCCAGGGCGTAAAACCTGAAAATCTCTATGCGGTCGAATATTCCACCGATTTCGTGCGCCATCTGCGCCGGCTCTATCCCGGCGTCAACGTCATCGAAGGCGACGCCTTCAACCTCGATGCGACGCTCGGCGACAAGAGCGGCCTGACCTTCGATTCGGTCGTCTCCGGCGTGCCGTTGCTCAATTTCCCGGTCGCCCAGCGCATCGCCTATATCGAAAGCCTTCTCGACCGCATCCCGACAGGCCGCCCGATCGTGCAGTTGACTTACGGCCCGCTGTCGCCGATCCCGCCCGGCCGCGGCGACTACACGGTCGAGCATTTCCATTTTGTCATCCGCAACATCCCGCCAACGCAGCTTTGGATCTACCGGCGCGGCAAGGGCAAGTGAGACCAGGCAACTGACG
The DNA here is from genome assembly GCF_004962925.1 of Mesorhizobium sp. Classification (GTDB taxonomy): domain Bacteria; phylum Pseudomonadota; class Alphaproteobacteria; order Rhizobiales; family Rhizobiaceae; genus Mesorhizobium. The sequence continues at coordinate 11,808 of NZ_SUEO01000064.1, forward strand.
GGCCCTCGGGTTTGCGAGCAGGCCGATCACGGCGCAGCGGATTGGTTCGCCAATCGATCTAGGAAGCCTGTGAGGTTTTCGAGCGCCTTCTCCCCGGCGCTGCGTTCGAGATCGAACTGATATTCATGCGGCAGGGGCGGACTGTAGTCGTCCGGAAAGAATAGCGTGTCGACGTCGACGCCCTGCGCTCTGATCGCCTGCGCCATCAAGGCGGATTGCGGCGCCAGCGGATCGGCATTGCCGACCGAGACGAACGCCGGCGGAAACTGCGGTGTCAGGTACCGGTTTACGGAGAATTCGGCAACATGAGGGTCGTCATCCAGCTGCTTCGTGCCGAGATATGACCACATGACGGTTTTGATGAGCCCGGCGAAAGACCCGTCAGGCGTAATAATAGCGGCATCGTAGACGCCGCAAAACAGCGCGATGCCTCTCAGTTGGGCGCGCTCGATGGCAGGATTGACGCCGACCATGGCGGCATAGGCCGGATTGCCGACCGTTGCGGCCAACTGGGCGACGATCTGCGAGCCGGCGGAATCGCCGGCGAGAAAAAGCCGGTTGGGATCGATCCGGTAGCGGCCGGCATGGCGGGAAAGGAAGGCAAGCGCCTTGTTGGCCTGGAGAACCGGGGTCGGATAGCGCGCGCCCGGGGCGACGGAATAGCCGACGGAGACGGTGACATAGCCGCGCCCGGCCAGGATTTTCAGGTAGTTGGAAATGTCGGCCTTATTTCCGGCAACAAAGCCGCCGCCATGCACCCAGACGATTGCCGGCAAGGCTCGGCCCGAGGCCTGCGCCGGGAAGAAAATGTCGAGACGTTCATCCGGACCGTCGCCATAGCGCTCGTCGCGCAGTCCGTTCACATTGGCTGGTACGTGCTTTTCAAGCGCGCGGTTCTTCTCCACCGCATCCTTGTGGAAGGCATAACGGATCAGAAGGACCGAAGGCCATGGGCTGAAGGTGAACGCGGCGTAGCCGGTCGCGATGGTCGCCACCAGACCGACAAGGATATAGCCGACCCACCTCAATCTCATGGCTGCACCCTAACCATGGCATCGGACTCCGGCAAAGCGCCAGTGCCAAGGGCGGTTAACAAGCCTCGGCAATCTCGGCTATTGATTCGGCCCGCGCATCGCCTATAGCTGCGACGACAGCAAGAGAACAGCGATGCCGGTCATCCCGAAAATTCTCGTCTTCGCGGGCTCGATTCGCGCTGGCGCCTACAGCGGCAGGACCGCCGATGTGGCGCAGAAGGAACTCGCCATGCAGGGCGCCGAGGTGACCCGCATCTCGCTTGCCGACTATCCGCTGCCGATCCTGGACGAGGACCTGGAAAAGGAAAAAGGCGTTCCCGAAAACGCCATCAAGCTTGCCCGGCAGATCGCCGCCCATGACGGGCTGCTGATCGCGACGCCCGAATATAACGGCTCCATCCCGCCGCTGCTCAAGAACACCGTCGACTGGGTGAGCCGGGTGCGCATGGATGGCGGGCGGTCGTTCAGGCCGTTCACCGGCAAGCCCGCTGGCCTTTGTTCGTCTTCCAAAGGATACTTCGCCGGGGTACGCTGCATCAACCATCTGCGCGCCGTGCTGGTGCGCTGCCAGATGGAGGTGATAACGCCGGAGTGCTCGGTGCCGGAGGGCGGCAACGCCTTCGACGGCGACGGGAATTTCAGGGACGAAAGACTGCACAGATCGATGGAGCACCTATGCCGCACGCTGATCGAAACCTCGCGCATGCTGTCCAACCGGATCGAGGCTTGATCCAGGAGCGCGCCAGCACCATGCAAGACAGGCTGATCGTCGGCCTCGACGTGCCGACGCTGAAGGATGCCGAGAAGGCGGTGCGCGAGCTCGACGGGGTCGTCTCCTTCTACAAGATCGGCTACCAGCTCGCCTTCGCCGGCGGGCTCGACTTCGCCCGCGAGCTCGCCAGCGGCGGCACCAGGATCTTCCTCGACATGAAGCTGCTCGACATCGACAACACAGTGGCCAAGGGTGTCGAGGCCATTGCCAGGATGGGCATGACCATGCTGACGCTGCACGCTTATCCGAAGACGATGAAGGCAGCGGTCGAGGCCGCCAGGGGCAGCGATCTCTGCCTGCTTGGCGTCACCGTGCTGACCTCGATGGACGAGCAGGACGTGATCGACGCCGGCTATGAATATGACCCGCATACGCTGGTGCTGAGGCGCTCCGAGCAGGCGCTGCATGCCGGCATGGGCGGCATCGTCTGCTCGGCCGAGGAAGCGGAAGCGGTGCGCCGGATCGTCGGGCCCAACATGGCCGTCGTCACGCCGGGAATACGGCCCAAAGGCAGCGACCATGGCGACCAGAAACGCGTCGTCACGCCGGCGCAAGCGATCCGCAACGGCTCCAGCCATCTCGTCGTCGGCCGGCCGATCGTC
>NZ_SUEO01000064.1:14225-14655 GCF_004962925.1 Mesorhizobium sp.
AGCGATCCTTGACGAAATGCGCTCGGCCTAAGGACCAATTCCGAAACTCCACTCCGGCGGCCGTCTGGCGGCGTTTTCTCCGCTTCCGGTGCTCACGTACTTTAAGTACGCTCCGCTCCGGTTCTCGAAAACACCCCCAGCCATCTCGCCGGAGCGACTTTCAAAATCGGTCCGCGCACGGCCAAAAACCAGGAGAAAAAGCATGCCCAAGGGATACTGGATCGCTCGCGTCGACGTGCGCGATGCGGAAGGCTACAAGGACTATGTTGCTGCCGCCAAACTGGCCTTCGATCGTTTCGGCGCGAAATTTCTCGCGCGTGGCGGCGCGCACGAAAAGGCCGAAGGCCCGGGCCGTGACCGCAACGTGATCATCGAGTTTCCGTCATTGGCTGCGGCGCACGATTGCTACCACTCGGCGGAGTATCTGCGC
>NZ_SUEO01000064.1:14665-21775 GCF_004962925.1 Mesorhizobium sp.
CGTGGCGATCCGCCAGAAAGTGGCCGACGGCGAGATCGTGCTGGTCGAAGGGGTTTAGTTCAGCGGCAACCGCCGTGGCGATCAGACCGAATGCAGGATGTAAAGCTTGCGCGTTTTCTCGTGGATCGTCCATTCGCCCTCCCAACCAAGCGGCAGGACAAGCAATTCGCCGGCTCCGACATCTTTGGCGGCGCCTTCGGGACCATGCAGCGTCACGCGGCCGGAGACGATGTGGCAAATCTCGGAATTCGTGTCTCGGCGCGCGGTAAACCGGCCCTGCGAACATTCCCAGACACCGACTTCGATCTTGCCGTCATCCGAAGTCCAGAGGGTGTTGGCCGCTTCCAGCTGATCGCCTTCCACCGAGGTGGGTTTCGGCTGGGGCTCGCCGAGGTCGATATGCGCCAGATGGGCGAAGGTCTTGAAGTCGATCATTTTCTTAAGTCCTGGAGGTGATGCGGTTCAATGGCCGGTGATGCGATCGGCAAGGGCGGCCAGACGCGATGTGCGCGGCAGGCCCTTTGCTTCCCGCTCGTCGGCAATCCGATAGAGCTGATACATGGAATGGACGCCGAGCCAGCGCAGCGGCTCCGGCTCCCATTTGCGCACGGTTCGATTGACCCAGGGAAGCCGCGTCAGATCGGTGTCGTTGCCCAGCAGCAGATCCCTCAAGGTGCGTCCCGAGAGGTTCGAGGTGGAAACGCCGAGACCGACATAGCCACCGGCCCAGCCTATTCCGGTCTGCCTGTCGAAGCCCACCGTCGTGCACCAGTCGCGCGGCACGCCCAGCGTTCCACACCACGCATGGTCGAGCCTTAGCCCCTTGGTCTGCGGCAGAAGCGTCGTCAGGATCTTGTGCAGCTTATCGATCGTCGCCTGCTGGGTGACGCCTCGAACGTCGGTCTTCGAGCCGAACCGATAGGGCACCCCGCGCCCACCCATGGCAATGCGTCCTTCCCGGGTGCGCTGGGCGTAGCAGTAGGTGTGTGCGGCGTCACCGAGAACCTCGTAGCCATCCCAGCCAATTTCACTCCATAACTTTTCAGACAAAGGCTCGGTCACAACGATGGCGCTGTTGAGCGCCAACCAAAGTCTCTCGTGGCCGGCAATTCCCGCGGTGAAACCCTCGGTCGCCCGCACGATCTTTTCGGCGCGCACCACGCCTCGGTTGGTCACGACCTTGCCCTTCTCGATCGACAGCACGGTCGTCTGTTCACAGATCTGGACACCAAGGCGCTCCACTGCCCTGGCGAGCCCCTGCACCAGCTTTGCGGGCTGAACCCGCGCAACTTTCTTGATAACGAAGGCGCCGCGCGCGTTGTGCACCGCTATGCGCCGGCGCATCTCCGCAGCATCGATGTACCCGACGCGCTCGTCGGTCAGCTCCCAGGATCTGGCATGGGCATACATCGCCTTGGCGCGCTGTTCCTGCGCCTCGTTGGTTGCGACCAGCAGTTCGTCGGTACGGCGAATATCGGCGTCGATGCCTTCGGTTTCCGCGACCGATATGACCTCGTTCACCGTGCCCATCATCGCCGCCTGCATAGCGATGACCCCTTGGCGCGACGATGCTTCCTCGTATTTTTCGCGCGACCATGAGAATCCGCCGGACAGCCAGCCGCCATTGCGTCCCGAAGCACCGAAGCCGGCGAACTCCTTCTCGACGATGACGATGTTGAGGTGCGGCGCTGCCTGCTTCAGGTAATAGGCGGTCCAAAGGCCGGTGTAGCCGGCCCCGACGATGCAAACGTCGGCCACGATATCGCCCTGCAGCGGCGGCCGATAGCCGGGCACGCCGCCGATGTCGGCATACCAGAATGAAACGTCGCCGTTCTTCTTCACATCCATTGTCGCGATTTTCCCAGATAGGATTCAGGTCAGCGTGAAATCGGCCTTTTCGTCGTCCGCCAACAGCTTCACGTCGCTGCCCGCGAATATGAGGTCGACCTCGTCGCCGATGGCGAAGGTCTCGGCATCCAGCGTCGAGCGCACGATCGCCTTGGAGGTGTCGGCCAGAACGACCTCGTATTTGGAGCCCGAGCCGAGATAGATGGCCTCGCCGATGCGCCCGGGCAGGGTGTTTCGATCCTGCCCGCCTTTTCCTCGCCTGGCGAGGCTCAGCTTCTCCGGCCGCAGCAGCATCACCGGTTTGGCGCCATCGGGAAGGCGTTTGGCGGTGGCCACTTTCCGTCCTTCTATATCGATGGCGGTCTCGTTCCCGGAGGTGGAGGCCGCGCCACGCAGTATTGTCGAGTCGCCAACGAACTTGCCGACGAACAAGGTTTCGGGCTCGTCATAGAGTTGGCGACCGCTGCCGATCTGCTCGATGCGTCCCTGGTTGAACACGGCGATGCGGTCGGAGAGGACAAGGGCCTCCTCCTGGTCGTGCGTGACGTAAACGAAGGTGGTGCCCAACTCCCGGTGGATCCGTTTGATCTCGAGCTGCAGCCATTCACGCAACTTCTTGTCGAGCGCGCCGAGCGGCTCGTCCATCAGGAGCAGCGGCGGGTCGAATACGATGGCGCGCGCCAGCGCGACGCGCTGCTGCTGCCCGCCGGAGAGCTCGCTGGGGAAGCGGTGGCCGAAATCCGCCATCTTCACCATGTCCAATGCTTTGCGCACCCGGGCCGCGCGATCGGGATTGGCGATGCCGCGCAAGGTCAGTGGATATGCGACGTTCCTGCTGACCGTCATATGCGGAAAAAGCGCGTAGTGCTGGAAGACCACGCCGATGTTGCGCTTGTGCGCCGGTATGCCGATGACGCTTTTGCCGCCGACATCAAGCGAACCCGAGCTGACCTCGGTGAAGCCGGCGATGACGTTGAGCGTGGTCGTCTTTCCCGAACCGCTAGGCCCGAGCAGCGTCATGAACTCCCCCGGCTCGATGCGCAGCGAGACCTTGTCGAGAGCGACGAAGCTGCCATACTGTTTGCTGACGGATTTGAGATCGATGGCTGCGCCGCGGGTCGAAGATGAGGTCATGTCAACGTTTTCCCTGTCTCGAACCGATCAGCAGCCCCGCCCCGATAACCAGCGACGTCACGATGAAGAGCAGCGTGCCCACCGCCGCAACGGTCGGGTCGGCGTCCCGGGTGATGCTCGAGAAGATCTGGACCGGCAGTGTCTTGAGGTAAGGGCTGGTGATGAACAGCGCGACGATGATCTCGTCGAACGAGGTTACGAAGGCAAACAGCAAGCCTGACAAGATGCCTGGCGCGATCAGCGGCAACGTCACCGTCCTGAACGCCGTCAGCCGGGTCGCGCCGAGGCTGGCCGCAGCCGTCTCCAGCCGTTTGTCGAAGACTTCCAAGCTGGCGGAGACGGCGATGATGACGAAAGGAACGGCGAGCATCGTGTGGGCCAGCACGAAGCCGGTCATGGTGCCGACCAACTGCGTATCGAGATAGACCGCGTAGATTCCGACGGCGAGCACCACCCCCGGCACGACCATTGGCGTGATCAGCAGTGCGCGCAGCACGCCGCTGACGCGGCTTTTCATGCGATCGAGGCCGAATGCCGCAAGCGTGCCGATGATGGTGGCGAACACTGCAGTGACGATGGCAACCTTGAGCGAACTGACCAGGCTCGCCGACCATTCGGGGTTGGTGAAAAAGTTCTGGTACCACTGCCAGGAAAAGCCGGACGGCGGAAAGGCCAGCGACTTCTTGTCGTTGAACGACATCGGCACGACGACGATTGTCGGTGCGACCAGCCAGACCGCGACCAGCAGGCAGTACAAACCGAGCAGGATTCGACCGGGCTGTTTCATCAGCGTGTCGATCCCGTCTTATACGGTTGGCGCGACAGCGGCGCTGCAAGCGCGAGCAGGACGAAGGTCGCGATCAACAAGACCACACCCATCGCACCGCCGCGACCCCAGTTGAGCAGGCTGAGCACCTGGTTCTGGATCAGGGTCGAGAGCATGGTCGAACGCGGACCGCCGAGCAGCGCGGGGGTGATGTAGAACCCGAGCGCAAGAATGAACACGATGATGGCGCCGGCGTAGACGCCCGGAAGCGAGAGCGGCAGATAGACCTGGGCAAAGGCTCGCGCCGGGCTCGCGCCGAGGCTTCGTGCCGCCTGCATGAGCCGCAAGTCGATCGTCTTCATCACCGAATAGAGCGGCAGGATCATGAACGGCAAAAGCACCTGCGCCATGCCGATCACCACGCCTGTCTGCGTGCGGATCAGCTTGACCGGACCGAGGCCGACTGCCCGGATGACGGAGTTGATCACGCCGGAGTCCTGCAAAAGGATGACCCATGCCAGGGTGCGCACCACCCCGCTCACCCAGAACGGCACCAGCACGCACAGGATGAGGATGAGCCGCATCTTGGGTCCGACTGCGGTCATCACGTAGGCATAGGGATAGCCGGCAATGAGACACACCAGCGTCACCCAGGCGGAGATCGCGAAGGTCCGCTGGAGGACGGTCAGGTTGACCGGTGTGCCGAAGAACCAGGCATAGTTCTGCCATCCCCATTGCGGCTCGGAAAAGCTGCGCAAGGTCACGATGGCGAGCGGTAAACCCAAGGCGACAACGAGCAGCAGCAGCGCCGGCGCGACGAGCCAGAAAGCCTGTCCACGAAACCAGCGCCGCCGGTCGCCTGCCGCGACAGCCGGACCAGTGTTCCGGCTGTCGGTTGTTATCGTTGCCACTGCGGCGGACCTAGTTGCCCGCCATCAACGCGTTCCACTTTTCGTTCGCTACCTCGAAGTTCTCCACCCAGAACTTGATGTTCTGCTGATAGCCAAGCTTCAGCTTGTCCGGCGTGTTGGTCATGAACGCGGCGGTGACCTCGTCCACTTCGGGCTTCGCGTCCTTGTGGATCGGCGTATACGAGGTGGTTTTTGCAAGCGTCTCCTGCGCGCTCTTGCCGACGTAGGCGTTGATCAGCGCATGTGCCGCATCGGGGTCCTTGACGCCCATCGGAATGGTCATCTGGTCCATCACGACCAGCCAGTCCTGCCATGCCGGCGTGTATGCCGCGCCGTTCTTCACCGCGGTCATGGCACGTCCGGTCCACATCGCGATCATGTCGGCTTCGCCGGATTCGGCGAGCTGCTGGGAATCGGCGCCGGTTTTCCAGAAGATCGTGTCCGGACCGAGCGACTTCACCTTCTCGATCGCCTTGTCGATATCGGCAACCGTCATTTTCTCCACCGACCCGCCGGCTGCGAGCAGCGCCTGCTCGATCATGCCGCCGGACAGATCGCCGCTGCCCTCCAGAGCGCGCGAGCCCGGGAATTTCTCGATGTCGAAGAAATCCTTCCAGCTCTTGGGCGGGTTATCCTTGTACTTTTCGGTGTTGTACATCAGCACCACGCCATAGTTCATGGCCGGCACGCTGCAATCGCTGATCTGGCCCTGTGGAATGTTGGACGTATCGATCTTCGAGAAGTCCAGCTTCTGGAACAACTTGCCGCAATAGACGTAGGGCGGGAAATCGCCGGTGTCGACGACGTCCCAGGTCACATTGCCGGACTCGACCTGCGCCTGCAGTTTCGAGATTTCGGTTGGCCCGTCGCTGAGCAGCGTGACACCGGACTTGTCGACGAACTCTTTTAGCGCGGCGATCTGACCATCCTGATAAATGCCTCCATACGAGACGAAGGTAAGCGTCTTGTCCTTCAGCGAGCCCTCGGCCACCTCGCCCGCCACGGGCTTGCTCTGTGCAAGCGCTGCGGTGGTGATCATCAGCAGCCCGAGCGCGGTCACCTGTCCGATCCTGGTCTTCATGTTTTATCTCCCATTTACGTGCACCCGCATTACTTCTGTCTGCCCGGCTGCGAGCCTTGTCCGGGGGTGTATTGATTGAGTTCCGCCGCGCCGCTGGTCGGGGGCGCGATGATCCAGAGCACCTGCGCCGGCGTCTTGCCGATGTTCACCGTGCGATGCGGCGTCGAGGTTGCGTACTCGATGCTGTCGCCCTCGTTCATGACGAAGCGCTCGTCCGCCAGCGTCAGCTCGACTGTCCCCTTCAGGACGACGAACATCTCGTGCTTGCCGCCATGCGTGTAAGCGTCGTTGCCGGTCGAGCCGCCAACGTCGAAATCCCCCGAATAAACCTCGAATTCATGGATCGGCCGCCGCGACAGCAACGTCTTTCGGCAACCGTGGCTGATCGGCAGCAAGGGGCGGTCGGCTCTGGTGAGCACCTTGTGGAACCCACCTTCGCTCTGCTCGAACAAGTCGTTGATGCCGAGGTCCAAGGCAGCCGCGATCCGCATCAGGGTGCTGGCGCTGGCTCCGCTCAGATTGCGCTCGAGCTGGCTGATGAAGCTCGCCGTCGTGCCGATCATGTCGGCCAGCTGGCGAAGCGAAATGCGTCGGGCCGTGCGAATGGCCTTGATCCGTTCACCGACATGCTTTGCCTTGTCCGCGTCCGCCGCTTCCAGCGCCGCCACGTCCGGGGATGTCGCAGGGTCGACCTTCACCGAGTGCCTCCTTCACTTAACACCCTATTAAGTGAGGTGGCGGAACGCAAGCCATTTATCGAGATACGATATGATCCTGGGTCGCCGGGGGCAGCTTTGCGCAGGATTTTTGCTCAGGACGCGGCCACTCGGCCAAAACGGCTCGCCGCGGTCTCGGCCATCGCGTCGGCGAGGCCCATCTCCCATTGCGTGCGGCAATAGGCGCGGAAATCGAAGCAGGGCAGGCCGGGGCAGACCTCGAACTCGATGAGATGGACGCTGTCGTCGGCTTCGACCCGGAAATCGATGGAAAATACATCCCGCAACCCAAGCCCGGTCATCAGGCTTTGTGCGATCCGTCGGATCCTTGCATCGGCTCGCGGCTGGCTAGCGGCGACCGGCAGCAGCTCGGGCTCGGCATATGTCCCCGCCTCCCTGGCAGCCGCGCCGGTGTCGCCATAGAGCGCCAGGCTGTCTGCCATGGTCTGGAAATCACTAGCCGAATCGACAAAGGCGACGCCGAGCGCCTCGACGCCGGTGTCCGGCTTCAGGCCCAGAAAACTGGCTCGCGCGTTGCGCCCGGCGACATAGGGCTGCACGACGACATCGTCGCGGTAGGCGGCGAACACACGCCGGCTAAGCTCCAGCGCGTGGCCGAGATCACTGCTGCGTGAATCCGGCCAGATGCCGACC
>NZ_SUEO01000064.1:21822-22569 GCF_004962925.1 Mesorhizobium sp.
TGACAAACCAGCCGGCTGGCGAAGCCGGCGGCTCGACCAGCCAGCGGCCGTCGCGGGCCAAGCCGGATTGCGGCACCGGCAGGTCGAGCGCACCGAGCACGGCGCCGGAACGGAATTTGTCCTGGCAGAGCGCAACCAGCGCATCATCGGCGCCGAGCACCTTCAGACCGTTCAGTCGTGCCAGAGCCGGTGCCGCACCGCCGCGGAAATAGGCGATGCCATCGGTCAGCGTCCACACCAGCGTCGTGTCCGGGCCCTCACCGGCAAGCACGTTTGCGGCATCGTCGAGCGCCACCGGCGCGAAGGACAGACCACGCGTCAGGCAGGCTGCGGCCAGCGCATCGAATTCACGGGCGATGTCGGTCGATTGCGCCAGATAGGAGGCGATTTCGGCGGCGCGCTCCGGCACATGGCCATCGGCGACCAGCCGCTCGAAGCAGGCCTTTTCCGGCTCGTAGACAAGGATCAGCTTCGGCTTGCGACTTGACATGAGATCAGCGGGTCCTGGCAGCGCGATTGCCTACCATTGCACGGCGGATGTATCAGGCTTTCGCGGAACCGACGTCAGCCGGACGCTTGCACGACAGTGCAGGCGCTACCTTCTTGTTTGACCATGCCCCTTTCCGAACCGAAGGTTTGGAGTCATGGTCTAGGCGATCAGCACGCGCGGCTCGAAGCGGCCGTTGACCGGAACGTCGAGCACAAATGTCATGCCGCCCTGGAGATCCAGCAGACGTTGCTTCTCAC
>NZ_SUEO01000064.1:22579-25580 GCF_004962925.1 Mesorhizobium sp.
GCCGGTCGGCATTCCTGCCGACAAAGGCCGGACAGGACGGCTGCGTCACCGGCATGGCGATCGAGCGGACGAGCTTGCCGTCGGGTCCGTAGGCTTCGATGACGCTGCCGCCCCAGCAGGCGTTCCACAGGACGCCGTCGCGATCGAGCACCGAACCGTCGATATAGCCACTGGCCTTGCGGTGATCGACGAAGATCTTCGGCTCGCCGGACGGCAGGCCGGTTGCAGGATCGCAGCTGACCCGCATCAGCAGTCCGGTGCTGGTATCGGTGTAGTAGGCGATCGTTCCGTCTTCGGAAAAACAGATCGAGTTCGACACGGTGATGTCCGAGTAAAGCCGGCGCAACTCCCCCTTGAAGAACCAGTAGATCGAGCCGGCGCCCTTCTCCTCGCCCTTGCCCATCGTGCCGACCCAGAAGGCGCCGCAGGGGTGGACGCGCGAATCGTTCGAGCGCGTCACCGGGTTGTCGGCCTCGATCGCGGTGTGCAGCGTCAGCTTGCCGGTCGCCACGTCGCGGACGTGCAGGCCTGTTTCGGTGGCGATCAACTGTCTGTTGTCGTCGATGATGGCGATGGCGCTGGCCATCTGGCCAAGCTCGTGGATCTTGACCGCGCCGCCGGACAGGCTCTTTTCCAGAAGCTGGCCGTTGACGATGTCGAACCAATAGAGGGTGTCGGTGGCGGGGTCATAGCTCGGCCCCTCGCCGAGCTGGCAGACATGGTCGGAAAAAACCGAAACGAGGGTCTCGCTCATCGTGCCGCTCCAAACGCCGCATCCCAGGCTACTGTGGCAGCACGGGCCCGCACGGCTACTTCGTCGACGCTCATACCAGGTTTGAACAGGCTGGATCCCAAGCCGAAGACGCTGACGCCGGCGGTCTTGTAGCCGGCAAAGTCCTTCTCCGAGACACCGCCGACCGCGCCGACCAACGTCTCGTTGGGCAAAACGGCGCGCATCGCGGCGATGCCGGCTGCGCCAAGCACGCCTGCCGGGAAGAATTTCAGCGCCGAGGCGCCGAGCCTGATCGCCTGGAAGGCCTCGGTCGGCGTGAACACACCGGGCATCGTCACCATGCCGTAATTCATCGCGCGGCCCATGACCTCGGCATCGATGTTGGGGCTGACCAGCAGCCGTCCGCCGGCGTTGTGCAAGCGATCAACATCGGCTGCGGTCAACACAGTCCCCGCGCCGACCAGTGCCGTCGCCGGAAGCGCCTGCACGATCTTTGCGATCGAGGCAAAAGGGTCCGGCGAATTGAGCGGCACTTCGATCGCTTCGATGCCGGCCTCGAAGATTGCCCGGCCAATGGCCACCGCCTCGTCCGGCTTGAGGCCGCGCAGGATGGCGACAAGGCCGCGCTCTAGCTTCGGAAACGGTGCGGTCTCGGTCATGCTACAACTCCGCTTCCGGCAATCATGCCATTTTCGCGCGCGGCCTCGATCAAGCCGGCACGCACTGCCTCGTCGGCGTCGACAGTCCGAACCGCAAGTCCGGCAAGGCCGAGCGCCTCAGCGTAGAGCGCGCCGAGCGCGCCGGAAGCAATCAGCACGACCGACGACGCGCCTTTCCCGTAGCGGCGGCTGGCCGAGGCGATCTCGCCGCCGATGAGCAGGCCGGACAGGCAAGCAGCGGCATCGTCGGGCTTCAAGTCCTGGAGCAGGCCCGCGGCGCGGATCGAGAACAGTCTCGAGGTGACATCGCCGCCCTCGGTCAACGCGGTCTCGCACCAGCGCCGAAAGAACGCATTGCCTGATGCGACCGGCTTGGGCTGTTCGCCCAGCGAGTGGCGCAGGATCGAATGCATCGCCAGCACCGAAAACAGCTCGCCGGTCGGCCATGTACCAAAACCGGCAACGGCCCCGTGTTCGACCACCACCCATTTCGAATGGGTACCAGGCATGCAGACGAGATGGCGACCCTTTGCCGGCAAATCAGCGCCGGCAAGCTGCGTTTCCTCGCCGCGCATGACGTCGGGCGCGTCGACCTGGCGCTGGGCAAGGCCCGGCACGATGCGGATGTCGCGGCGCTGGCCCGGAATGCGTGCCGCACCGGCCAAAATGGCGCCGATCGGCGCCGGCACGGTGACATAGGGCGCCTCGAGCCAGCCCTGGCGCGAGCCGGCCATGCCGCAGATGATGACGGGCATCGCTTCCGGTGCGCCCATCGCCGCCAGATGTCCTTCGAGGATGATCGAAAAGCCGGTGGCTTGCGCGGTGATCAGCCCGTCGTCACCGCGGCGCTCGGCAAGGATTTTTCCGGCCTCATCGACCAGCCAGACCCTGAGACGGGTTGTGCCCCAGTCGACAGCGGCAACAGAAGGCGCCTTGCTCGGGGATCCCGGGCTCACAGGAAGCCCCCGTCGACGATCAGCATCTGCGCCGTCAGCATGCGCGAAGCATCCGATGCCAGGAACAGCACCGTTCCGACGGTGTCATCTGGCTGCATTACCTGCTTGATGCATTGCTTGGCAACATGGGCGGCGAGCGCCTGTTCGGTGACCCAGAGCTCCTTCTGCCGCTCTGTGATCACCCAGCCGGGTGCGATCGCATTGACGCGAATGCCGTCGATGCCGAGCTTGCCGGCAAGCCCCTTGGTCAGGCCGAGGATGCCGGCCTTGGCGGCGGTATAGGCAGGCATATCCGGGTGGTTGATCAGAAACGACGTCGACGTGAAGTTGATGATCGAGCCGCCGCCGGCCCGCTTCATGCCCGGCGCCACCGCCTGGGCGGAGAAGAAGTGCGGACGCAGATTGATGGCCTGGTTGTTGTCCCAGAATTCCACCGTGACGTCTTCCACCGCGTGGCGATCGTCCTGCGCGGCATTATTGACCAGCACGGTCACGTCGCCATGCGCTTCGGCCGCCTTGGCTACCGAAGCCCGCAGCGCCTCGATGTCGCGTATGTCTGTCTTGAGATAGAGGGGGCGCCGGCCGATATCCTTCTCGATGCGGTCGGCCAGCGTCAGACTCGGCGCGTCGGCGATGTCGATGAAGGCGACCTT
>NZ_SUEO01000064.1:25590-27640 GCF_004962925.1 Mesorhizobium sp.
ACCCTGACGGAGGGTTTTGCACGTCAGGGTGGCGCCAATGCCGGAGCCGCCGCCGGTGATCAGCACCGAAGCGCCTTCAAGGTCGGCAAAGCGTGCCGATAGCATCATTTTTTTCTCCCTGCGCACGACCCTGAAAATCGGAATCGATTTTTCGGAAAGGATCATGCGCAAATCAAAAGCGCTACAGCGATCTTTGCGCGTCCAGAAGGACGTGCGGCGCTGTAGGCTCGGTCGGCGCGCATCCTAGCCAGCCCGGTCCGGGGAGCAAGGGCGAAAAACCGATTCTTACGGCTTATGTCTGACAAAAAGAAGGCTGCGCCGCAGCGGCAGCGCGGCCGGTCGTCAGATTGACTTGACGCGCAAGGCGCCGCGGAAGGAATCTCTGAGATAGCCGAGCGTGGCGTCGGCATCGACCGGTCTGCCGAACAGAAAGCCCTGCCCGCCGGCGCAGCCGAACTGGACAAGGCGCTCGGCCTGCGCTTCCTGCTCGATGCCTTCGGCGACCACATCCATGCCGAGCCCCTCGCACATGGCTAGGATCGCCCGGATGATGTGTTCGGACGGGCGGTCGTCGAGGATGGAGGAGACGAAGGCGCGGTCGATCTTGAGCTTGTCGAAGTGGAATTCACGCAGACGGCCGAGCGAGGACTGGCCGGTGCCGAAATCGTCGAGCGACACACGGATGCCGACGCGACGAAGGTTCTCGACGATCTTCTCGGCCGAGGCTGGATCGTTCATCAGGCCGGTTTCGGTGATCTCGATCTCGAGCCGGCGCGGGTCGAAGCCGGTGCGGTCGAGGATCGCCAATATGTGCAGCCCGGTGTTCTGGTCGACGAGCTGCGACGGCGACAGGTTGAAGGACAGGAACAGATCCTTGGGCCAGCTCCTGGCCGCCTCGGCGGCCTTGCGCAGCACAAGCTGTGACAGCGGGCCGATGATGCCCCGCTCCTCGGCGATCGGGATGAACACCGTCGCCGGAACCGAGCCGAGATCACGATCGGTCCAGCGCGCCAGCGTCTCAAAGCCGATGGTGCGGCGGGTCCTAAGATCGACGATGGGCTGGAAATGCGGCTCGACCTCGCCGGCCGAGACAGCCCGGCGAAGCGCCTGCTCAATGAGGGTAACGCGCTTGGCCGCTTCTTCCATCTCTCTGCTATAGACGACCACCCGTCCGCGGCCCGAACGCTTGGCATGGTAGAGCGCCGTCTCGGCCTTGCTGACCAGAATTTCGGTGGTCTCGTCGCCCGAATAAAACATCGAGCAACCGACCGAGGCCGAAAGCCTGGCAGTGCGTTCGCCGACATCGTAAGGCGCCGACAGTATCTCGATCAGCGTTCGTGACTTTTCGGCCGCCGCCTCCTCGCTGAACACCATCGGATAGAGGAAGGCATATTCGTCGGCGCCGATGCGGCAGACGGTGGAATGGCTGTCCATCGATGCGCGCAGCCGCATCGCCACCTGGATCAGGATCTCGTCGCCGGCCTTGTGTCCGAACAAGTCGTTGATCGGCTTAAAACCGTCGAGGTCGAGGATGCCGACGGTGAACGGCGCCGGATCGTCGGCGCGGTCGCTGATCAGGCGGTCGACCTTGTCGAAGAAGCGGCGATGATTGCCAAGCCCGGTCAACGGATCGGTAAAGGCCAGATCCGTGCTTTCCCTGGTTGCCTGCCCGGTGCCAAACGTCGTTTGCATCGGTAACCCTGTTTTAAGGTCGGAATAATTCCGAGACTGGCAGCAAACCCTTTAGGAACCGTACCCAAACCGATTTCTTTCACAGGTGAAGAGCCGTTTCAGCGGTCGAGCCGCACGCGGTACAGTTCGAGGGAACCTCCGCTGATGCGCATCAATCCGGCAAGAAAGCCCTGAGGCGCCTTGGCGGCGAGAAGCTCGCTTTCCGCATTGCCACGACAAACCGCGATAAGGCCGACGTGATGCGTCGCCACGACCGCCCTGGCATCGGCGGACGACCCCTGGAAGGCGTCGAGCGCAAGCAGATCTCCGGCGATGTTGCGGTGATAGGGCCCGGCGAAGACGCGATGACCGGAATATG
>NZ_SUEO01000065.1:0-3069 GCF_004962925.1 Mesorhizobium sp.
GCGCGGCAACGAGCCGACGACGGCGCAGCCATAACCCTTGTCCAGCCAGTAGACAGCCGCAGGACCATCTTCCTCCGACCCATAGGTGCCCTTGGCCTTCTCTGCCGATTCAGCCGTGACGAACAGCGAGATGCGCTCGCCCTTGTCGTCTTCATAAAGCAGCATCGCGGCCTTGTTCTCGCCTGCAGGCAGCAGCCGGCCGCCGACGAGCTGGAATCCTTCCGCCGCCAGATCCGGTGCGACCAGCTTCAGGCCGACCCTATTGGACAGCCAGGTCTGCAGATGATCCTTGTCGCTGGCGGGCACTTCCACCGCATGCCGCTGCTCGGCGGCATAGATGACATGGGCTGCGATCGCCTGCTCGGCGAGTTGGTCCTCGGCCGGGTCTTCCAGACCGAAATGGTCGATGCCGGCGACGTAACCGCCAACACCGCCAATGGCCAGCACCGCGGCTGCGGCGGCCGCAAGCCACCAGCGCGAGCGCGATACTGCCGCCTTGGCCGGCGCCTCACCGAACACGATCTTCTGCAACCGCGCCGGCACCGGCTCGTCGAGCACGCCGGCGAAGGCGGCACGCAGCGCTGCGCGGTCGGCAACATAACGGGCGCTCCTCGCCTTCATTTCAGGATTGGCGTCGAGCCAGGCGTCATAAGCCACGCGCTCGTCAACCGGCAACTCGCCATCGAGTGCCATGTGGATGTCGCGTTCGGAGAAATCGTGCCGGGTCATTTCTCGACGATCCTTATCGCCCGGCGACGCGCGGCGTCATCCAGCAGCCCGCGCAACTCATCACGTCCGCGCGCAATGCGCGACATCAGCGTGCCGGCCGGCACGCCGAGGATGTTGGCGGCCTCGGCATAGGAAAAGCCTTCGATGGCGACCATGACGAGTGCTGCGCGCCGGTCGGGGCTGATCGCCTGCAGTGCGTCGATAATCTCGCGTGAGGCGATGCTCTCCATCTGCTCGGCAGGTGCTGCCTGCGCCTCGCTCGCTTCCAGCGGCAGCATCGCTCCCTCGCCGCGCCGGTTCACCTTGCGCATCTGGTCGATGAACAAATGATGCATGATCGTAAACAGCCACCTCCTGGGGCTTTCTCCAGTCTGCCAATTGTCGAGCCGCACAAGCGCTCGTTCGAGACAGTCCTGAACGAGGTCGTCGGCGGAATCGCGGTCGCGCAACAGCGAGCGCGCATAACGGCGCAGACGCGGTATTTCGCCAAGGATTGCTGCCTTCTTTGCGTCCATGACCGCTGGTTCTGAGGTGCCTTGTTCATCCGATTGAACGCGCCTTCACGGCGCGGCGCAAGTGGCCGGCGCGAAGCGGTCCGCCGCCCCGGTCACCCAAGCAATGCAATAACGCTGGCGTGGACCGGTTTATTCCCGGCCGGGCTAGAGGGCCACCTGTCAAGGCGCCGCACGCCATGAGTAAGAAGCCTGAGGTTGAAAACGCACCCTAAAGGATGTATATTCAAAGTCACATATTTGGTATATTCGACTTGGAATATACGTTCGGAGAAATCGATATGTCTCTATACATCCGCGATAACGAGGTCGACGCCCTGGCTCGTCAGTTACAGTCCGCCATCAAGGCCCCCACGAAGACTGAAGCAGTGCGGATCGCTCTCAAGCGCGAGCTTGAACGAGCGAACTCTGTCCTTCCGCTGAGCGAGCGTATCAAAAAATATCAGGATGCCGCGAGCGCACTTGGTCCCGATGACCCCACCTTCGATATGAAGAAATTCATGGACGAGGCCTGGGGAGAACCCGATGTTTCTTGATGCTTCCGTCATTATTGCGCTGATTTTGAGAGAGGCAGATGTGGATCGTCTGCTGAGAAGGATTGAAACTGCCGAGACGCTTTATTTCTCGCCGAGTTCCGCGTTTGAAGCGATCCTGGGGATAGCCCGCAGAAAATCTGTAGCTGAAAGCGGCGATCAAGCTCCGACACCGCCTGCTCTGATCGATCAATGCCAAACGATTGTCATTGGCTTCCTGGCCGAACTCAAGGCCGTGGAAGTTCCGCTGGATACCGCCATTCGCGAACTCGCAGTCAAAGCTGCCCGCGACTACGGTCGATATGTCGGCCATCCCGCCAAGCTGAACTTCGGCGACTGCTTCAGCTATGCATGTGCCAAGGCCTACCGGGTACCCCTGCTCTACAAGGGCAATGATTTCTTGCAGACCGATCTGGCCTGAATCTATCCGGGTTCGGATTTGGCCGCGCGCGTCAGCAGCCGCTGGTAGAACAGGCCGATGCCGATCAGCACCGCGCCGAGGCCGATGAAGGACAGTGCCCTAAGCACGCCTTCGAGCTCCGACATGTCGAAGAGGAAGACTTTCAGCACGGCGACCGAGATCAGCGCGGCCGACGCGATGCGCAGCACCTGCGACTTCAGCCAGACGCCGGCAGTGAGCAGCGCCACACCGATGATTAGCCACAGCGCCGAATAGCTGTAGGTCTCGAGCTGGCCGAGGCCACTCAACAAGCCGATGAACTCGCCCTTGAACAGCCGCCTCACCGACAGCGTCGCATAGGCGAAGACCAGTAGCGCCGCCACCAGCGCCAGCATCGCGGCGTACCATTTCGGCCGCTTGTCCCTACTATAGAGCGCGAGCCCCCCGGCAGCGACGGCCGGCAAGAGATAGGCGAGGAACAGAAGGTTGAACACCGGGATCTGGCCGGTCGATTCGTCGGTGAACAGCGGGTTCAGCGCCAGGAAATGCTCGACCACGACGAAGGCGACCGAGACCGCGCCCGCGGCAAGCGAACCATAGCGCAGCACCGAGCTCGGCGAGCGCATGTCGATGGCGACCAGGATGGCGCCGGCGCCAAGGGCGATCAACGTGTAGATCGCCTGCTCGGCGAGCGTCGCAGCACTAGTGTCGATGACGCCGCCATGCATGGCATGGCGCACCAGAATGGCAACGGTGAGCAGTGCAAACAGTGCTGCGCCCGCTTCCATGACAAGGCGCGGCCGGCCATTGGTGGTGCGAGCGAGTTGCCAGGCGGCAAAGCCGAATGCCAGCGCCGGCACGCCGTATCCCGGCAGCAGCCAGTTGAACACCGGCG
>NZ_SUEO01000065.1:3079-7341 GCF_004962925.1 Mesorhizobium sp.
TGACAGGAATTCGGCGCCGACGATTGTCGGATCGAAGGCGACACGGCCGAGCACCGCGACGACCGCGCCAACCGAAATCCAGCCAAGCACCGGATAGGCGCGCCAGCGGGTGGCAAGCGCCGGCACGATGGCCGCGGCACCCAGAAGGATTGTTGTCCAGCCGGACCCAAAGGCCATGTAGAGCATCAGCAAGGCGGCGACTGCTGCCCCGCCAAGCGCGAACGAGACGGCAGCACCGCCCTGCAGCGACGGCTCCTCGCCCCGCGCGATCCACTCGCCGCCTGCGACGAAGACCACGACCAGAAGGGCTGCTACCGCCGCGTAGACAAGATCGCGGTCGAGATTGCCGAAGGTGAACCAGAGCGCCAACAAAATGGCCAGCGGCGCGACAACGCCCCACGCCGCCCATGAAGCGGCGCGGATGTGAGCCGATGCGGCAAATCTGCGCGCCGCCCAAAAGCCGGCGCCGATGAAGCCAAGCCCGAGTGCGATGCCGATCCTGAGCATCAGGGCATCGGATGCCACGGTCGGCAGACCATCGACACCCAGGCCGCCGGAAAGGTCTGAAGCAATCGAGGTTGGCGGGATGATGCCGAGATAGACCAAGACCGTCGCCAGCCCTGCCGCGTGCAGAAGCGCCAGCGCCAGCGGCCTATAGAGCGCCACCGCGACCAGGGCTGCGATAAGGGCTGCTCCCGGCAGAGCATCGCCGGCAGCGTACGCCGGGTCGACGAACAGCGCCATGGCCGAAAGGCCGATGAAGAAGCCCGGTGCGATCGACGGCCAGTCGAAGCCTCTGGCGGGTTCAGCTTCGCCACCGCGACGGCCGAGCCAGACGAAGGCAAGCACGGCCAAGGTCACCGCATTGATAAAGAGGATGACAGGCAGGTTGGTGCCCGGCGCATCGGTCATGTAGAGGATGGTCCAGAGGCCGGTGCCGACGAACGCTGCCGCCATCAGCAATTTCCAGTCCCGCATACGGGCGATGACGCCGGTGGCGGCGAGCACGATCCCCAGGTAGCCGAACAGCGCCCAGGGGTTGGGCGCCTGCGAGGCGACCAACATCGGCGTCACCACCGCGCCGAGCAGGCCGACGCCGGCCAACGCCTGACCGTGAATGAGGGCTGCCGCGATGGTCGCCACGCCGATGGCGCCGAGCAGCGTGAAGGCAAGCGCCGGCCCAATGAAGCCGTAAACGCCATGCGCGGCATAAACCGTGCCGAACAGGATGAAAGCACCGGCCGCCGTCAGGATCGCCGGAATGTAGGCGCCGGCGACGCCCTGCACCGGCACCCTGAAGCCGGTACGGCGGATGAACTCGCCGACGGCGATCAGCACCAGCCCGAGCATTGCTGCCATGCTCAGCCGCACGCCGGGACCGAAAATGCCAGCCTCGATGGTGTAGCGGATCAGGAACAAGCCACCCAGCGCCAGCGCGATGCCGCCGACCCAGACCGCCCAGCGGGTGCCGAGCGCCGTTTCAATGTCGGGTTTTTGGGCCGCTTTCGCCGTCGCTGCGGCCGGTTGCGCAGGTGCAGATCCAGCTGGCGCCGCTTCGCCCGCAGCCCACGGTCCGGATGCAACCTCCCCGGCTTCAACCTCTGCGGACGGCTTTTCCTCAGCCTCGCCCGCCGCTGGCGGGGCAATGTCGGTCACGGCCGCAACTGCTGCGTCCGCTGGCTTGCTGTCGTTTGCGGCCTGTTCTACCGGCTTGGGCAGTGGCGGGGCCACATGCGCGCCCGAAAGCACGAGGCTGCGCAGCGCACCAAGCTCGCGCTCGATCAGGCCGATGCGGCTCTGCTGGCGCGAGATAATGACAAACAGCGCGATGATCGCGACTAGGCCGATCAGGCTTTCGAACATGGCGGTTCCCCCAAACCAGGCCAGTGTCACTGACATTCAGACCCCACTGACACTCAAATACGGCCGCCAGGCGGCCAGGCAAACTCAACGCACCGCCAGATTGGCGGCGGGCAAAATCGAGCATGTTTCGGTACCGAAAGCCAGCAGCTTGCCATTGGCATTCCCTGAGCATTGGCTTCGCCCAACAGTTCGTTAGCGAGAAATAGTTCTATTTGCCGCCCATCAACAGGAGGCCGGATTTCTCAACGAAGGCTTGGCCAGGCGGGAGTATCTCGGCCGTATCCTTGGCCCTGTCAAAGTGAATGAAGGCTTTGCTATGGAGCTCGTCTAGCACTCTGCTCTTGAAGAGGGTTAAATTCGCATATTCTACCCATCCACGAAGAGCCGCAGCCTTAACAGGCTTGGCTTCGGCATAAAGCAGAATCAGTGTCTTGTGGCTTGCAGATTTGGCTGGCTCTAAGATGCGCCGAGCGTCACCACTCGACCAAACTATCTGGAAAGTCCGGGCCGTGACGGCTTCTATCAGAGCGTGGGAAACGTCAAGAGGAAGCTCAGATAGCTGACGCACAAATTCCGCCATAACCCACTTCATGCCTCGCACGAAGAATTCCGCGTCCATATGGTTGGGACTTACTTCCGAGCTCACGTGACCGATGGCTCGATTGTTTCTTAGTTCGTAGAGTGCAATCAGGATGCGGGGTATCTGGACGCACATACCCCTGCCTTTTGTTTTGTTATGCTCCTCCAGTAGAAGGCACTTCTGTGGGAAATTCTCCGGCTTATGCGGAGTGTATGGAAATTTGCCGGCCACGTGCCCGGCACAGATGCAATAGGCAATCTCGCAGAACTTGCCTGCCTTGACGCCGACACTCTCCCAATCGCCGGCGCGATACTCGTCCAGCGCCTGCTCGAACTCTGCAATGAGAGGGTCCTTCAAGCCGTCAGGAAGAACTTTGAGGGCGTCACGTATAGAGGCGGAGCTCAAATTCAATCTCTATCCCAGTAAAACGTCCACGGACCATTACCTTCTTTAGCGCGTTGGATAAGGTTTCTCTTGAAAAGCCGGTCCGCCGCCGCCGACACCTGATTGGTATTGTGGGTCCAGCCTTTAGCTTTCAACCCGGCAATGATTTCCTGAAGACCATGGTGTTCCTTGAAGAAGCCGTCCGCTTTGAGCGTTCTGATGCGATCGCCACAGGATTGCCCCTTCGGCGGAGGAGATCCCCTCTTCCGCTTGATCTTCGGCTTGCCGGCATCGTCTGCAGGCCCTGTGTCACCATCGGCTGGAAGCTCGTCATCAGCTTCCTGACTGGCCGCTTGACTACGCGGACGGCTACCGAAACCGGCCTGCTCGACCAGCGGCAAGAACTTGGCGAGCGCACCCTCGACAAATTCCCGCTCTCCTTCGATTTCTATTACACCCGCAGGTGCGTCGATATGAACTCGGTTTGCCATGTGTTCGACTCGGTTAAACTTCGAGCGAACAATGCAGCTGGTCGTCTAATCAATCAAGACGATAGAAACAACCTTGCGATTAAGCCGGCAGTTACACACCACTTATTGTAAACGACATCCTCAATAAACTGCGTCGCGCGCCTAGTGTCGTCAAATGGCGGACATATCAACGCGCCGCCAGATTGGCCGCAGGAAAGATCGAGCATGTTTCGGTGCCGAAAGCCAGCAACTTGCCATGGGCATCTTTCAGTGTCGCTTCCGAAACCGCTAGGGTGCGGCCCTTGTGCACCACCTAGCCCTCGCACACCACCTCGCCGGTCTTCGGCGTGATCGGCCGTGTCAGGTTCACCTTGAACTCCGCCGTCGTATAGGCCTCGCCCTTGTCGAGCAGCGTCTGCACCGCGCAGGCAAGAGCCGAATCCAGCAGCGTCGCGGCCCAGCCACCATGAACTCCACCAAGCGGGTTGAGATAGCGCTCGTTCGGCATGCCGCGGAACGCCGCGCGTCCTTCCGACACTTCGGTCAGGTCGAAGCTGAGCTGGAAGGAAATCGGCGGCGCCGGGTATTTATTGTCGATGATGCGCTGGAGCAATTGCAGGCCGGTGTATTCGAGGATGTCGGCGTACGGAATGGTGCCGAGGCCGAGCGGCGAGACCCGGCCGGGATAGAGCTCCACTTCGCTCATCTGGTGATTTCTCCGGCGGCGGGTTCTTCGATCAGGGTCTTGCCGGGCGCGTGGTGCTTGCGCAAGGCGGCGAGGAAGCCGGCGCGGGCGCCGGGAGCCTCGATGCCGCGCGACTCGTAGACATGGCGGGTAAAAAAGAAGCCGGTCAGTCGGAAGGCGTCCTCGATCGCTGCCGGATCGGCGCGCAGGCCGGAGCCGCGCTGCAGGAAGGCGGGGAGCACCAGCATCTTGTCGCGCCATGGCGCGCCTGCCGCGCGCG
>NZ_SUEO01000065.1:7351-15949 GCF_004962925.1 Mesorhizobium sp.
CGACACGGCACGCCCGGATTTCGGCGAGACATAGGCAAGGTCCTGCCTGGCGCCGGTCGCAGCACACTGGCTGAGATCGAGGCCGAAGCCGAGTTCGTCGAGAATCAGCAGCTCGAAGCGCGCCACCAGCTCGCCGGCGGCGTCCGCATCGTCGAGATGGGCGATCATCACGGCCAACGTCTCGTAGAGACCGCCATGGGCGTCGCGCTCGGGCAGCAGGCGCAGATGCGCGGCCATAGTCTGCAGCCCATAGATGGCGACGGCGCTGTCCATCAGCCGGGCGGCGTTCATCTCGATCGCCTCGGCCTGGAAGGTGCCAAGATGCTCGTCAAGCCGCGCCCGCCACAAGAGGTCGACGCGGTTGCCGGGCTGCAGAACGGGCTGTTGCTTGCGCGAGCGGCCGCCGCGCACGAGGCCGAGGTGACGGCCATGCGCACGCGTCATGACCTCAAGAATGGCACTGGTTTCGCCATGCTTGCGGGTGCCGAGAATGATTCCCTCGTCGCGCCATTCCATGAACGGAGCTTGTCACCGGTTCGGTGGCGAAATCAAGATTGGGTTTTTTCAGGCCCTATGTAGGCCCCCTTCGCAGCGGTCCGCGCGCTGATGGTCGGCAAGCACTTCATCGATCACATGTCGCGACTTTTCAACTTCGACTGGATTGATGCCTATATGTCCGGCGACCGTGATCAGCGCTTTCCATAACGTCCAGCCACGGCCCCGTGCCCAGGTTGCCTCATCGGCCCGAAGACCCGCGCGAAACACCTCTCGGCTTTCTCCTTCGAAGAGCGTCCATGCAATCGCCAGATCGCACGACGGATCGCCCACGCCGGAAGTCCCGAAGTCGATCACCGCGCTCAAGCTGCCTTGCCTGACCAACAGGTTTCCCCAACTGACGTCACCATGGAACCAGACGGGCGCTCCATGCCATGTCGCGGCAAGCGCTGCTTCCCATACCGCGCTCGCGGCGCGTGTGTCGATCTTGCCGTCGAGGGCTGCAATGGCTTGCCGGGTTTCACCGTCATAAACGCTCAGTGATCCGCCGCGAAAAAAGTTGTGCTGCCCTGGCGCCGGTCCCCCGACGGGATCGATGCGTTGCAGGGCGACCAGGAACTGGGCCAGGCTGGCCGCGAATTGCGGCAGGCTGGCAATACGCTCCAGCGTCGCCGTCTCGCCTTCGATCCAGCGGTAGACGGACCAATGCCAGGGATAGTTGTCGGCCGGGGCTCCCATCGCCAGCGGAACCGGAACAGGCAGCGGCAGAAGAGGTGCAAGCCTTGGCAACCAGCGATGTTCCTTTTCCACTTGCAAGGAATAGGCCGCCGCGCTCGGCAGCCTCACGAGCATGTGGTCTCCGAGATGAAAGGTCCTGTTGTCCCATCCGCCAGGCGCAACCGGCCTGACGGCAAGATCCTTCCATCGGGGAAATTGCGTGGCGACCAGCCGGCTCACGAGAGGTGTGTCGATAGTGACTTCTTGCTCGAGCATGATCTTTTCCGAAAACCGGTTCCCACTTTTCGGGAACATGCTCTAATGCGGAAACTCCAGCCCCATCTCGCGGTAGCGCTCGGGGTCGTCGCCCCAGTTCTCGCGCACCTTGACGAACAGGAACAGGTGCACCTTTTGTTCGAGGATACCTGATATCTCCATGCGCGCCGCCTGGCCGATGGCACGGATCGTCTCGCCCTTGTGGCCGAGGACGATCTTCTTCTGGCTGTCACGCTCGACATAGATGGTCTGGTCGATGCGTACCGAGCCGTCCTTCTTCTCTTCCCATTTCTCGGTCTCGATGTGGGAAGAATAGGGCAGTTCCTGATGCAGCCTGAGATAGAGCTTCTCGCGGGTTATCTCGGCCGCGAGCTGACGCATCGGCAGATCGGAGATCTGGTCTTCCGGGTAATACCAGGGGCCGGCAGGCAGGGTTTCGGCCAGATAATCCAGCAGGTCCTTGCAGCCCGACCCGGTCAGCGCCGAGACCATGAAGGTGCGCTTGAAGGGCACCTTTTCGTTGGCTGCCGCGGACAGGGCCAGCAGCGCCTCGGGCTTGACCCGGTCGACCTTGTTGAGGATCAGCACCATCGGCTGCCGCACATCCTTCAGCCGTTCCAGGATGGCGTCGGCGTCGCCCCTGATGCCGCGCTCGGCATCGATCAGCAACAGCACGATATCGGCGTCCTTGGCGCCGCCCCAGGCGGTCGTCACCATCGCCGTGTCCAATCGCCGCTTCGGCTTGAAGATGCCCGGCGTGTCGACGAAGACGATCTGTGCGTTGTTGTGGATGGCGATGCCGCGCACGATGGCGCGCGTCGTCTGCACCTTGTGGGTGACGATCGACACTTTGGCGCCGACCAGCTGGTTGACCAGCGTCGATTTTCCCGCATTGGGCGCGCCGATCAGCGCGACGAAGCCGGAGTGTGTGACGGCAGCTTCTGTTGCCGGCGGGACGTCTTCGGTGGCGGTCATGCCGCGCTCCCCTTATTTAGCCAGATGCCTTCACGCAACAGCAGTGCGGTGGCGGCGGCCTGCTCGGCCTCGCGCTTGGAGCGCCCGCTGCCGGCCGCCGGCGGATAGGCGCCGACCTTGACGCTGACGGTGAACAGCGGATCGTGGTCCGGTCCCTCGCGGCTGTCGATTATATAGACCGGCACGGCGCCTGCCGCCTGATGCGCCCATTCCTGCAGTTCGGTCTTGGCATCGCGGCGGGCGGCACCGACGGCCTGCGAGCGCGGCCGCCAGTATTTGTGGATGAAGGCGCTGGCCGCCTCCAGCCCGCCGTCGAGATAGAGCACCGCGATCAGCGATTCCAGCGCATCGGCGCGCAGATTGACGCGCTTGCGCCCGTCGAGGCCGCGCACGTCCGAGCCGGCACGGATCAGCTCCGGCAGGCCGATCTCCTCGGCGATCTCCGCCAGTGCCTCGGCATTGACCAGGGCATTGAGCCTGAGCGAAAGCTCACCCTCGGCAGCGTCCGGATACGCCGCCAGCAGCATATCGGCGACGACCAGGCCGAGGACGCGGTCACCCAGGAATTCGAAACGCTCATAGTCGACGCCGGCATGGCTGCTGCGGGCGCTGGCATGGGTCAGCGCACGCTGCAAGCGCTGGCGGTCGGCAAAGGCGTGGCCTGTGCGCTCCATGAGCGCTTTGGCGAGCGCGTCCGCGGTCAACCGTTTTGTCGCCGCCATGATCCTAATTGACGAAATGGAGCAGGCGCGACGCGCGCATCTGCGACGGCCATTTCCAGATTTCGAGTGGGCTGGCGCTGCCACCGATCGAGAAGAAGATGAGGTTGGCGCGGCCGACCAGGTTTTCGTCGGGCACGAAACCGACGGTGAAGCGGCTGTCCGAGGAATTGTCTCTGTTATCGCCCATCATGAAATAGTGGCCGGGCGGCACATCGAATTCACGGGTGTTGTCGCCGATCGAGTTCGGCGTCAGGTCGAGCGTGTCATAGCTGACGCCGTTCGGCAAAGTCTCGCGATAGACGTCGACCGGCCCGCTCTCCTCGGTGATGTCGCGATTGTCGATCTGCCCGACCTTCTGGCGCGGCACGCCGACGCCGTTGATAAAGAGTTGGCCGTCCCTGACCTGGATTTTATCGCCCGGCAGGCCGATGACGCGCTTGATATAGTCGACGGAGGGGTCCGGCGGGAACTTGAACACCGCCACGTCGCCGCGCTTCGGTTCGGCGCCCCAGATGCGGCCGGAAAAGAGATCCGGCCCGAACGGCAGCGAATAGCGGGAGAAGCCATAGGACCATTTGGTGACGAAGAGATAGTCGCCTTCGAGCAAGGTCGGCCGCATCGACCCGGACGGGATAGAGAACGGCTGAAAAAGGAGCGTGCGGATGACCAGAGCGAGCAAAAGCGCCTGGACGATGACGCTGACGGTTTCGCCAAGCCCGCCGGATTTCTTCTGAGATTTTTCAGCCACGCTCATGTCGTCCTCGATTATGCGTTGGTTGGTATAGGGGCTCGGCGCGCGCTGGGCAACGTCATGCCGGTGGTCAGATGCAATCAATATGGCGCTTCTTCGACGGGCAACGCCTCGATGATCACAAAGGCTTGAGCCAGCGGAAATTCGTCGGTGATGGTGAGGTGGATTGCCGCCCTGTGCCCTTCCGGCAGGATTTTGTCTAGCTGCGCCGCCGCCCCGCCGGTCAGTGCCATGGTCGGCTTGCCGCTGGCCAGGTTGACGACGCCCATATCGCGCCAGAAAACACCTTGCGCCATACCGGTGCCCAGCGCCTTGGCGCAGGCTTCCTTGGCGGCGAAGCGCTTGGCGTAGGAGGCGGTGCGGGCGCCGCGATTTTCGGAGCGGGCCTGTTCGACCTCGGTGTAGATGCGCTGAATGAAGCGCTGGCCATGGCGCTCCAGCGATTTTTCGATGCGTCTGATATCGATCAGGTCGCTGCCGATGCCAATGATCATTCGGCGGGAACTTCCCGTCCGGCCGTTCCGGCTCTGCCCGCCAGGCGCATGCGCCGCTGTTCGCGGAAGGTGGCCATGCCCCAGCGCGTGATGCCGTAGAACAAGAGGCCGAAGATCAGGCCAAGCGGCACGGCGCCGACAGCCATCGGTTTCAGCACCGGTTCCCACAATTGCGAAAAGGAAAGATCGTGCAGCATCTCGCCGAGATGCGCTGGCGGCCCATGCTCCGGTAGGTGCTCGTGCAGGATCAGCTTTCCGGTTTCCCAGGACGCGCCCCACAGCAGCGGGAAGGTCAGCGGATTGCCGACAGCCGTGCCGAGCGCTGCCGCGACCAGATTCCCAGCGATTAGCCAAGAGACAGCGAAGGCGATGATGAAGTGAAAGCCGAGCGGAAAGAATGATGCGAACACGCCCGCCGCGACACCGGCGGCCACGGCGTGCGGGGTGGCCTTCAGCCGCAGGATGCGCTTCGAAAAATATCGCAGCGAACGCGAGAAAGAGCGGCGCGGCCACAGATAGGTACGCACCCGCTCAAGAAAACCATCAGGCTTGCGGCGTCGAAAAAGCACTCTGTTCCTGTCCTGATATCCAAAGCTGCCGCTTCGACCATCCCGGCCGGGCGTGACAGCCACATCTTGCGCTTTGCGGCCGTCGAAAGGCAATAACGACGTTGATATAGCGATACCCAAGCCCCAAGACAACGAAACGCTGCCGCGATGGTCTGCCACAGGAGATAACAAAGTCGCTATAGAGGCGAAATCGACAGCCGGGGCGCGCCGGCCCGCCTGTATGGAAGGCGCCGCCCGAGTCGCCGGGATGCGACCGGTTCGCCTTGCCCCGAAGTAGCTACTTGCCTTTGGAGGTCAGCTTGCAAGCAGCCAAGCTTCAGCCGCAATCCTATAGCGCACGGCCGGCGTTGCCGGTCTCGAGAATCCAGCCGTCGGGGTAATCTTGAGCAAAGCCAGCGTCGGGAATGAGCAGCGTGGCACGGTAGGACACTGTGGGAGCCTCGTAGATGTACTCGGTCTCACTGACACGATGGTAGGTTTGCGGCAGAACAACCAAACTCGAGGCGCCGGCAACCAGCCAAGCAACCGGAAAATCCGCCTTGTCACCGACCTTCAGGTTCATTCTGCGAATTTGTTGCAGGTTCGTCGCCGGCGTAAAGCCGTAGTCCAGGTCCACCATCGACTGAACCGCTGGCTGCCGCTGCCCATTAACAGTCCAGCCGATCTCGTTGCGGATGATTGTGAGATCAATTGACTGGGGACCGATGAACCCACGAACGCTGCCGGATTTGGTCATCCAATCTTCGGCCAGTTGCACAGTGTAGTCCAAACGTGCCGGGCCCGCCTCTGAGAGGTATACAGCGGCTCCATTCAAGAGCCAGCCGAGGTCTGTCTGCTTTAGCTGCGCGACATCGTGCCCTGGTTCGTCCGTCCTGCGCCAGATAGCGAGTAAAGTCATGCTCTCACCTCTCGATTCGTTGTTCATCACTACGATCAACTTCCCGGTCGAGGCCGGATACGAGTTGCTGAAGGCTGCTCCCCAATATGACCAAGCTCACTCCGAGCAAGGCGACATCCTTGATCAGAAAGGCACCTAACCCGTTGAGGAAGGGAAAACCTCCAGATCCCGTTTCCCAGATCGGCAGGGTGAGCATTGTCGAGGATGTCAGCGCAAAAATGACTGAACCGATGGCGCCCCCCACGAGGCCAGCCCAAACGCTGCGGACAGATGCTATCAGCAGAAGCGCTGTGGCCAGTTCCACCACGCCCAAGAAGTAGGAGGCGCCCGCAAATCCGAATGCGGGATAGAGCCACGCCAGCCAAGGCGTATTCTCTATGAATGGCCTAAGCGCCTCGATCTCGATTGCGGTGAATTTCAAAATGCCGATCAAAAGCAGAGGGAGCACCACCCCCAAAAGGGTTACCGCGCGACCGACGGCGGTAAGGTGGTAGCCAGCTTGATTGATGCGCGCCGCGAACGGAGCGTTGGCGGTTGCAGAGGTAAACATGGCCTTCCTCCTTCGATTTGTATGCTCCAAGCATATAATAATTCGACCTTGATGTATATGCTCCAAGCATATATTTTTTATAGATGGCTGATTCCAAGATTGAAAATGTGATTGGCGCCCTAGCGCTGGCCTTTGCGGACACGTTGCAGCGGGACGCTCAGGCCAAAGCACCGGAACCCGGCCCTGCGGCTTCCGCGATCACCCTCATTGGCCACGTACCGGGCCTGTCGATCGAGAGGCTGCGCCGCGCATTGTCACTGTCTCATTCGGGCACAGTTAGACTAGTCGATCGACTGGTCGCGGATGGATTGGCGGCACGGTTCTCGGCGCCTGACGACCATCGTGCGGTAGCGCTAAGGCTCACTCCTTTGGGCGAGACAACCTGCAGCGCTATTCTCTCTGCTCGTCAGACGGGGCTCGCGTCAGCGCTCGCCGTTCTAAGTTCGGAGGAGTTGCAGGAATTCGGCAAACTTGCCGCCAAGCTGTTGCGTGGGCTCGTCAGCACCGAGGACCATGCATACCGTATTTGCCGGCTCTGCAACTATTCCGCTTGCCTCGACTGCCCTGTGGAAGCGGAACTGGCCTGAGCTGTGGCTTTGGCAAAACTAAGCTTCGCCGCATCCGGACGATGGCCTAACCGCTGCGGCAGGCGTGAACACGGTTGGCCGCGCTTTGCCGATGCATTTCGTTCTCGCTTACCTGCTGTAATCGCCGACCTCGACGAGGTTGTCGTCCGGGTCGCGGAAATAGACCGACATCATCGGGCCACGGGCGCCGATCCGCTCTACCGGCCCGGCTTCGACGGCAACGCCATTGGCTTCCAGACTGGCGCAGATCTCCGAGAGCGGACGGGCGGCGACCAGGCAGAAATCCGCCGAGCCCGGAGTCGGCGCCTTGGCCTTCGGCTCGAAAGTGTGGCCTGCCTCATGCACATTGATCTTCTGCGTTCCGAAAAGCAGCGCCGTCGGCAGGTTCGGTGTGTCCACGCGCTTGAAGCCGAGCACGCGCTGATAAAAGGCGCAGGTGTCATCGACGGAGCGAACCGTCAGCACGAAATGATCGATGCCAGCGATCACGGCAGCGCCTCCGTTATATGTTGCGGCTGCCCGGCTTGATAGCCGGTATGGCAGCGAGCTCGGGCGGCAGCCTGTCGGCCGGGTATGCCGGAACCTCATATTCGGCGAGCGCGATCAGCGGCACGCCGACATCGGTCTTGCCGGCCGAGCGGTCGATGATGCAGGCAGCGGCCACGACATCGGCGCCAAGCACGCGCAGGCAGTCGACGGTCTCGCGGATCGAAAGGCCAGTGGTGACGATGTCCTCAACGATGACGACGCGCGAACCCTTGGCGATCTCGAAGCGGCGGAGCCTGAACTCGCCCCCTTCCCGCTCGACCCAGATCGCCGGTGCGCCAAGATGGCGCGAGGTCTCGTAGGCCGGGATCAGCCCGCCGATCGCCGGGCCGACGACATAGTCGATCTTGCCGGACACAGCGGCGCGGATCCTTTCGGCCAGCGCCTTGCACAGGCGCTCGGTCTTGTCGGCATGCATGAAGACCCGCGCCTTCTGCAGGAAGACCGGGCTTCGCAAGCCCGACGTCAGGATGAAATGCCCTTCGAGAACGGCACCGGCTTCGCGGAAAATGCCCAGCACTTCGTCGGTGTTCATCTCTGCCCTTTCTGCAACAGCACGCTAGTGATTCTTAGCCGTTCACGCGCCGCGCATCGCTGACGCTCGAATTGTCCTTGAGCTGCGACAGCAGCCGGTTCAGGTGCTTCAGATCCCAGACTTCAAGATCGATCAGCATTTCGGTGAAATCAGGCGCGGTGCGCACCATCGACAATGTATGGATGTTGGCGTCGTTGGATGCAACGACCTGCGCGATGTCGGCCAGCGAGCCCGGCGCGTTGATTGCGGTGACCGAGACGCGCGCCGGAAACCGCTCCTTGGTGCGCTCGTCTATGTCCCAGCGCACGTCGATCCAGCGTTCGGGCTGGTCGTCGAAGGCCTGCAGCGCCGGCGATTGGATCGGATAGATAGTGATGCCGGTTCCCGGCTGCACGATGCCGACGATGCGGTCGCCGGGCACAGCACCTTCCGGCGCGAAGCGCACCGGCAGGTCGCCGCGGACGCCGCGGATCGGCACGGCGC
>NZ_SUEO01000065.1:15959-21557 GCF_004962925.1 Mesorhizobium sp.
GTCCCTTGGCTGGTCCTTGTCCTTGCGTGCGGCGCGGCCTGGAATCTGGAATAGCATACCGGCAGCGTTGCGGATCTTCGACCAGCCCTCTTCGCGCTGCTTGGGCGCGACCAGCGTGACGCGTTCATCCTTGTAGTCGGGAAACACCGCCTTCATCACGTCGGTGGAGGCAAGTTCGCCGCGGCCGACCGAAGCCAGCACATCCTCGATGTCCTTGCGCGCCAGCCGGTGCAGCACCGACTTCAGGCTCTCCTTGGTAAAGGTCTTTCCGGACCGTTCGAAGGCGCGTTCCAGTATGCGGATGCCGAGACCCGAATACTGCTTGCGGATGGCATTCTTGGTGGCGCGGCGGATCGCCGAGCGCGCCTTGCCGGTGACGACAACCGATTCCCACGCCGCCGGCGGCACCTGCGCCTTGGAGCGGATGATCTCGACTTCATCGCCATTCTTCAGCTCGGTCATCAGCGGCATGATGCGGCCGTTGACCTTGGCGCCGACGCAGGTATCGCCGACATCGGTGTGCACGGCGTAGGCGAAATCGATCGGCGTGGCGCCGCGCGGCAGCGCGATCAGCATGCCCTTGGGCGTGAAGCAGAATACCTGGTCCTGGAACAGTTCCAGCTTGGTGTTTTCGAGGAAGTCCTCGGGATTGTCGCCTTCGGCAAGCTGCTCGATGGTGCGCCGCAGCCAGGCATAGGCGTTGGTCTCCTTCGAGATCGCATGGGCGGTGCCGTTTACCTTGCCGCCGCTGTCCTTGTAGATCGAATGCGCAGCAACGCCATATTCGGCGATCTTGTTCATCTGGTAGGTGCGGATCTGCAGCTCGACGCGCTGGCGCGACGGTCCGACGATGGTGGTGTGGATCGACCGGTAGTCGTTCTGCTTTGGCGTCGAGATGTAATCCTTGAAGCGGCCTGGCACCATCGACCATGTCGTGTGGATAGCGCCGAGCGCCCGGTAGCAGTCCTCGACGGTATCGACGACGACGCGAAAACCGAAAATGTCGGACAGTTGCTCGAAGGACAGCGCCTTCGCTTCCATCTTGCGGAACACCGACCACGGCTTTTTCTGGCGGCTCTTGACCTCGGCCTTGATCGCATATTTGTCGAACAGTGCGGACAGCGCCTTCTCGATCTCCGACAGCACATCCTTGTTGCGCTCGAATATCTCGGCAAGCCTGGCAGTGACCGCGCGGTAGGCTTCCGGATTGATGAAGCGGAAGGCGATCTCCTCGAGCTCCTCACGCATGCCTTGCATGCCCATGCGCCCGGCCAGCGGCGCATAGATATCCATCGTTTCCTCGGCGATGCGCAGGCGCTTGGCTTCAGGCACATGGTCGAGCGTGCGCATGTTGTGCAAGCGGTCGGCAAGCTTGACCAGAAGGACGCGCACGTCTTCCGAGATCGCCAGCAAGAGCTTGCGCAGGTTTTCCGCCTGCTCGGCCTTCTTGGAGACGAGGTCGAGTTTCTTCAGCTTGGTCAGGCCTTCGACCAGCTTGCCCATTTCCGGACCGAACAGCTCGTCGATCTCGGCCCTGGTCGCCGTGGTGTCCTCGATCGTATCGTGCAGCAGGGCAACCGCGATGGTCGCCTCATCCATGTGCATTTCGGTGAGGATGGCGGCGACTTCGAGCGGATGCGAGAAATACGGGTCGCCGGAGGCGCGTTTCTGGTGTCCATGCTTTTGCATGGCGTAGACGTAGGCCTTGTTGAGCAGCGCCTCGTTGACGTCAGGCTTGTAGCGCTGGACGCGCTCGACAAGCTCATACTGACGCATCATGGGCGGGATCTCGCAGTGCTGAAATGAATCATGCGCCGCACTGGCGTACGGCGCATGTCATAGATAACCACGAAACTGCCGACGCGAAAGTGTCGGCAGTCGTTGCGAAGATTAATAATCGTCGCTTTTTTCCGGCGGTACCAGACCTTCGATGCCGGCCAGGAGGTCTTCCTCGGTCATGCGGTCGAAAGTGATGTTGTCCTCGGTGTCGTCGGCATCGGTAGCCGCAGCGACGGTACCGGTCTGGTCGGCGATCGCCTCGCCATCGGCTTCCGGCTCATCGACTTCGACATGCTTCTGCAGCGAGTGGATCAGGTCTTCCTTGAGATCGTCGGGCGACAGCGTCTCTTCGGCGATCTCGCGCAGTGCGATGACCGGATTCTTGTCGTTGTCGCGAGGAACGGTGATCTGCGCGCCCTGGCTGATCTGACGGGCACGGTGGCCGGCCAGGAGCACGAGCTCGAAGCGGTTATCGACCTTGTCGATGCAATCTTCAACGGTTACGCGGGCCATGAGCTGCCCCTTTCATGCCTGGATTTAATGGAAAACAGGCGCGGTCCATAACCTGAACGCCGCCAAAATACAAGCTTTTTGGCAATATCAGTCCGGGGCAAGGTCCGGGTCAAGTCCGGGGCCGACCAAGGCGAGGTCTGGGCGCGCCGCCTGCGACGATACGGCCCCGATCACAATTGCTTGCTATGCAGCATCATACCCTTGGATTGCCGTAAAACCGGCGTTATCTCGAATGACGAAGGTCAGCCGGTTATTTCAAGCCGACCGATAGTCACGCGCATTTTGACGGCCGCTTATTTTCGAAAAGGAATATTTTCCATGTTCGACCCTCGTGAAAAAATCGCTCTTTTCATTGACGGTGCCAATCTTTACGCCACGTCGCGCGCGCTCGGCTTCGACATCGACTACCGCAAACTTTTGTCGAGCTTCCAGAAGCGCGGTTACTTGCTGCGTGCTTACTACTACACCGCGCTGGTCGAGGATCAGGAATATTCCTCGATCCGGCCGCTGATCGACTGGCTCGACTATAACGGCTTCAAGGTGGTGACCAAGCCGGCCAAGGAGTTCACCGACTCGACCGGCCGTCGCAAGATCAAGGGCAATATGGACATCGAGTTGACCGTCGATGCGCTTGAACTCGCCGATGTCGTCGACCACTATGTCATCTTTTCCGGCGACGGCGATTTCCGCACGCTGGTCGAGGCGCTGCAGCGGCGCGGGCGCAAGGTCTCGATCGTCTCCACCATGGCTTCACAGCCACCGATGATCTCCGACGATCTGCGCCGCCAGGCAGACCATTTCATCGACCTGATGACGCTGAAGAGCGAGGTCGGCCGCGATCCGTCCGAGCGGCCGGTGCGCCGGCCCGAGCCGGCCGAAGTCGACGAGGACGACTATTGACGGCGGCGGTCTTGACTGCTCCCTTGGTCGCATCCCCCGAGCCCGATCGCGACTGCCCGCTCTGCCCGCGGCTGCATGATTTTATCGCGCAATGGCGGCAGCGCGAGCCGTCCTGGTTCAATGCACCGGTGCCGACCTTCCTGCCGCCGGAGGGCGAGGATGCGGTGCGGTTGCTGATCGTCGGGCTGGCGCCAGGCCTGCGTGGGGCAAACCGCACCGGGCGTCCCTTCACCGGCGACTACGCCGGTGACCTGCTCTACAACACGCTGATTGCGCACGGCTTTGCGCGCGGCCAATTCAAGGCGCGGCCCGATGACGGGCTGGAGCTTGTCGGCACGGCGATCACCAATGCGGTGCGCTGCGTGCCACCGGACAACAAGCCGGTCGGCGCCGAGATTGCCACCTGCCGGACGTTCCTGGTGCCGACGATCGCGCGGTTTAAAAACCTGCGCGCTGTGCTGGCGCTGGGCTCGATCGCGCACCAGTCGACCGTGCGGGCGTTCGGCCAGCGTGTTGCCGCTTACCCTTTCAGGCATGGCGGACAGCAGCAAACCAATGGCATCACGCTGTTTTCCAGTTACCACTGCTCGCGCTACAACACCAACACCGGCGTGCTGACGGAAGCGATGTTCGTCAACGTGTTCAGGGAGATAGCGGCGTTTCTGGAGAGATAGATTCGGGCGGTGGCGCAAACAGCTCGGCCAATTTCTCCTCCCCGCCCTGAAGGACATTCAGATCGACATCGCCGGTGATGCCGTCGACGCGACCCCTGTCATGGTACTGCCAATAGATCCAGTCGTCATGACCTGGCCACAGCGCCAGCGAGCGAACCCAGTGCGGGCGGCCGGCGATCTGGCCGGCATAGACCCGCGCAGCCTCGTCGGTCACGTAGAGGATCGCCGTCTTGCCGAAAGCTGCCTCGACAGGGCGCAAGAAAGCCGAGAGTTCGACATTCAATTCTTCGGGCGATGGCCGCCGCGGACAATTGCCGACGAATTCGATATCCACCACCGGCGGCAGCAGCGATCGGTCGCGCGGCACGACGGAGATGAAATTGCGCGCCTGATCGGCGCCAGGCCTGCAGAAGGTGAAGAAATGATAGGCACCGACCGCCAGCCCGACCGCACGCGCCTCACGCAGATTGGCGGCGAAGGCGTCGTCGACATGGTCGCCGCCCTCGGTCGCCTTGATGACGACAAAGGCGACATCGTCGGCAGCAACACGCTGCCAGTCGATCTGCCGTTGATGATGGGAAACGTCGATACCTCTGACCGGATATTTTCCGCGGTCCGGAGAAAACGGTTGGAAGTAGAAATAGCCGCCGACCGCGACGAGGCACGCCAGGATCAGGCTGGCCGCCCCCCAAAGGACGATCCGGTTCTTCAACAGAGCGGCTCCCAGCCTACCCACGCTCCTTCAGCAGCCGGCCCTTCTCGCGCGACCAGTCGCGCTGCTTTTCGGTCTCGCGCTTGTCGTGCAATTTCTTGCCGCGGCCAACGGCGAGCAGCACCTTCGCCCGGCCCTGGTCGTTGAAATAGATTTTTAGCGGCACCAGCGTCATGCCTTCGCGATCGACGCTCTGCGACAGCTTGGCCATCTCGCGTTTGTTGAGCAGGAGTTTGCGGCGCCGGCGCGGCTCGTGGTTGAAGCGGTTGGCCTGCAGATATTCCGGCAAATAGGAGTTGATCAGCCAGATCTCGCCGCCCTCGACCGAGGCGTAACTGTCTTGGATGTTGGCCTGGCCCTGGCGCAGCGACTTCACCTCGGTGCCGGTCAGCACCAGGCCGGCCTCGATCGTGTCGAGCACCTCATAGGAAAACCGCGCCTTGCGGTTTTCCGCAACGGTCTTGTTGTTGGGATCGGCTTTTCTGACTTGATTCATGACGTCTAGAGTCCGTTTCGAAACTCGCTCCTGCGAGTCAGATGATGGTGGCACTAGAGCGCCGCGCGTTTTTCAAACGCGCAAAGGGCGCTCTAGAAGTCTGACTTTGCGCATGGTCCTTTCCGAAAGCGAACGCTTTCGGGGCCATGCGCGAACCGGAGCGGAGCGTACATATAGTACCTGAGCACCGGAAGCGCAGGTGACGCCTTCAGATGGCCGCAGGAGTAGAGTTTCCAAACGGGCTCGCTAATTAATCAAGCCGGCGTGCTTCATGGCCGCGTCGATCTTTTCGGCGGTCGACTGCTCGACGGTGACCAGCGGCGAACGCAGCACGTTCTCGACCTTGCCGAGTTTCGACAGCGCATATTTCGCGCCGGACACGCCGGGTTCAATGAAAATCGCCTTGTGCAGCGGCAGCAGGCGGTCCTGCAAATCCAGCGCCTTGGCGCTGTCGCCGGAAAGCGTCGCCTCCTGGAATTCGGCGCAGAGCCTGGGGGCGACATTCGACGTCACCGAGATGCAAC
>NZ_SUEO01000065.1:21567-24046 GCF_004962925.1 Mesorhizobium sp.
GCAACCGACGCCGCCATGGGCGTTGAAGCCGAGCGCCGAGGCATCCTCGCCGGAAAGCTGGATGAAATCCTTGCCGCAGGTCGCCCGCTGCTCGGAAACCCGCTCGACCTTGCCGGTGGCATCCTTGACGCCGACGATATTCTTGAAGTCGTGAGCCAACCGGCCCATCGTCTCGGGCATCATGTCGATTACCGAGCGCGGCGGGATGTTGTAGATGATGATCGGCAGGCTGGTCGCCCTGGCGACGGCGGCGAAATGTTCATATAGGCCGCGCTGCGTCGGCCTGTTATAATAAGGCGTGACGACGAGTGCCGCGTCGGCGCCCGCCTTCTCGGCATACTGCACCAGTCCCACAGCCTCCTCGGTGTTGTTGGAGCCGGCGCCGGCGACGACCGGAGCGCGGCCCTTGGCCACCTCGATGCACACCTTGACGACATGGCGGTGCTCGTCATGCGACAGCGTCGGCGACTCGCCTGTCGTTCCGACCGGAACCAGACCGGTCGTGCCTTCGGCGATCTGCCAGGCAATGAGGGCGCGAAAGGCTTTCTCGTCGAAACGGCCGCTCTTTTCGAACGGTGTCACGAGCGCGGTAAGCGAGCCTCTCAGCATGTCGTCCAACTCCTTGGGACTAGCGCATGACCCCGAAAATCGGAGCCGATTTCGGAAAGATCATGCGCCAAAATTTAAAGTGCTGCAGCGTCCGTTGCGCGTCCGAGAAGACGCGCGGCGCTGCAGGTGTTTTGTCGTGCGCGCCTTCTAGCCGAAAGCGAAGCGGCGCACCATAGTCTCGACACCGTTGCGCGGCAAGCATGGCAGTAGTGCCAGCAAGCGCAATTTGAACGACCTTGGTAGCGCTTTGTTTACGGCCTCTTCATAGCAGCCAACTAGGCTTCAGTTGATCTGTGTGCCTGTTGGTAATGTGTAAGACAGAAAATGATGAAGACCATGCCGACCAGGCAGCCTTATTTTTTTGCGCTGCTTGGCGCAATTCTTCTGCTGGCGCCGAGCGGTGTGGCCGTCGGCAACGTCGATGTGCAGGTCACGTCGGCCATTCCGATGCCACACCTGCAGGGTACGGGCCTGCAGGATACGAGATCCCCATCCGCCAGCGTCGCCAGGCTGAAGAGCGGCCTCGACGCGCTGGCGGCAAACGACATTGCCGGAGCGCGTCAAGTGCGCGAGGCTCTGCCGGTCAATTCGCTCGACCAGCACATCCTTGCCTGGGCGATCGCGCTCTATGGCGGCGACAAGGTGCCAAGCGGCGACATCGCCGATGCTGCGAAGATACTGCCTAACTGGCCGGGCATGATCGCCTTGCGCAAGAATAGCGAGCGCGCGCTCTATCGCGAGAATCCCGCGCCTGAGATCGTGGTGCAGGCATTCGGCGGCAGCCAGCCGCAAACAGTCGAGGGCGTGGTGATCCTCGCCCGATCGTATGTGTCGCGGGGCGACGTCAAGGCGGCGCGCTCGGTACTGTCGCCTTTCTGGCGCACCGAGAAACTGGAAGCCAAGGACGAAGCGGCGATCATCCAGGAATTCGGCAAGCTGATCCCCCCAGCCGACCACCGTTTCCGCATGGAGCGCATGTTCTATGCCGACCGGGTCAATTCCGCGCTGCGCGTCGCCGGCCTTGCCGGCGCCCAGCAACTGGCCGACGCCTGGGCGGCGGCGGCCAGGGGCGACAAGAACGCGGCCAAACTGCTGAAGGCGGTGCCCGCCGCGCAACGTTCGGCCGGCTATGTCTTCGCGCAGGCCGAATATCTGCGCAAGCAAGACAAGCTTTCCGACGCCGCCGCGGTGATGATGAAGGCGCCGAGCGATCGCGATGCGCTGGTCGATCCGGATGCCTGGTGGGCCGAGCGTCGAGTATTGTCGCGCGAACTGGTCGACCAGGGCGACATGAAGACCGCCTACAGGATCGTCGCAGCAGGCGCCGAAAGTGCTGCCAATGCGGCGGATGCGGAGTTCCATGCCGGCTGGTACGCGCTGCGCGGCCTCAACGACCCCAACTCCGCTGCCAAGCATTTCGGGCGGATCGCCGATCTCACCCAGGGGCCGATATCGCTGTCGCGCGCCTATTACTGGCTCGGCCGTGCAGCCGAAGCCGGTGGTCCCGGCAATGCGAAGGATCATTTCATCCGCGCCGCCGCCTATGGCACGACGTTCTACGGCCAGCTCGCCGGCGAGCGCGTCGGCCGGCAGGTGCTCAACATCGCCTATCCCTCGCCGAGCGCCGCTGATCGCCGGAATTTCGCCAATCGCGAAGCTGTCAGCGCCATCAGGCGGCTGCAGGAGGCGGGCTATGAGCGCTATGCCGACACGCTTTACCGCGACCTCGCCGGGCAGTTGAGCAGCCCCGGAGAGCTGGCGCTGCTGGCCGTGATGGCGGAAAAGCAGGGCAATCATTTCCTGGCGCTGAAAGTCGGCAAGATCGCCGGCGCTCGCGGCATCGATGTCGGCGCGCTGTCGCATCCGCTGG
>NZ_SUEO01000065.1:24056-27440 GCF_004962925.1 Mesorhizobium sp.
TCATTCCCGACACCGCCAACATTTCCGGCTCGGGCAAGGCGCTGGCCTATGCGATCGCCCGCCAGGAAAGCGAGTTCAACATCGGCGCCGTCTCCAGCGCCGGCGCGCGCGGGCTGCTGCAGCTGATGCCGGGGACCGCCAAGCAACTGGCGAAGAAGGCCGGAATGATTTTCTCGCAGGCGCG
The DNA here is from genome assembly GCF_004962925.1 of Mesorhizobium sp. GTDB lineage: Bacteria > Pseudomonadota > Alphaproteobacteria > Rhizobiales > Rhizobiaceae > Mesorhizobium. Next base: position 24,241 of record NZ_SUEO01000065.1, read on the forward strand.
GCTGACCACCGACGCCGGCTATAATGCGACGCTGGGCGCCGCCTTCCTCGGCGAGCAGCTCGGCCGCTTCGACGGCTCCTACGTGCTGACCTTTGCCGGCTACAATGCCGGCCCCAACCGCGCCGCCCAGTGGGTGGCGAAATACGGCGATCCGCGCGGCAAGGACATCGACGCCGTCGTCGACTGGATCGAACGGATTCCCTACACGGAAACAAGAAGTTATGTCCAGCGCGTGATGGAGAATTACGAAGTCTACAAGATGCGTATTTCCGGGAAGTACGACATTGTGGGCGATCTGGTGAACGGGCGGAGTTGAACGAGCGAGAGGGGAAGCGTTCGAAGTAAGACCTCGGTCTTCATCTGGAAAACCAGAGGCCGGTGATCCTTCACACCCCCCTCTGTCCTGCCGGACATCTCCCCCGCAAGGGGGGAGATTGGCGGTTTCAACGCCTCGCCTTCTCTTAAACGCTGGAGATTGGCGAAAGCCGACGTGACATCCAATCTCCCCCCTTGCGGGGGAGATGTCCGGCAGGACAGAGGGGGGTGCTGTCCCTCAGACGCCTCGCCTTTAAAGATCGGCACATCCAGAGGAATCAGTCCAAATGTCGAGCGGTTTTTCCGACTTCTTCTACGCCTCGCCGGACGGGCTGCAACTCCACGCCCGGATCTACGGCGAAGCGAACTCCGGACGCTGGCCGGTCGTCTGCCTGCCTGGCCTCACCCGCAATAGCCGCGACTTTCATGAACTGGCGCTGCACCTGTCGCGACGGGCCCAAACTCCGCGAAAAATCGTCGCCTTCGACTATCGCGGGCGTGGGCAATCCGCCTACGACCCCGATATCGGCCACTACACTGTCGGCGTCGAAGCCGGTGACATCCTCGCCGGGCTGGCGGCGCTTGATATCGAGGAGGCGGGCTTCATCGGCACGTCACGCGGCGGGCTGATCATCCATGTGCTCGGCGCGATGCGGCCGGCCGTCCTGAAAGCCATCGTTCTCAACGACATCGGTCCGAAGATCGAGGCTGGCGGTCTTGCCCATATCCGCTCCTATCTCGAGCGCGCGCCAAAGCCGAAAACCCATGCTGAGGCGGTCGGCGCTCTGCGCGGCGCGCATGGCAGCGACTTTCCGGCCCTGAGCGACGCGGATTGGGACAGGATGGTATCGGCCCTTTATCGCGAAACGGATGAAGGGCTGGTGCCGGATTTCGACCCGAAGCTGGTCGACACGCTGGCGGGTCTCGATCTCACCCAGCCGTTGACAGCACTATGGCCGCAGTTCGAGGCGCTGGCGGCGATGCCTTTGCTCACCATACGTGGCGCCAATTCGAAGCTGCTGTCCACTGAGACGCTCGAACAGATGCGAAAGCGTCACCCTTGTATCGAGGCGACCACGGTCGAGGACCAGGGCCATGCGCCTTTCCTCGAGACCGGCGGCCTGCCCGGCACCATCGCCGCTTTTCTGGATAAGGCTGAACAGAACTCGAAGTAAAACCTCAAGGATCGACTTCAATCCTGGAGGTTTTACTTGAATTTGGCTTACGCGGACTTCGAACTTTTCCGGGGCGCCTTGGATGAGGCTTTCGCCGCGACCGGCTCGCTCCTTGGTTCCTGCATTGCCGCAGAAGACAGAGGGCTTCCCGCGTCCGATCCATTGCACCGAGGCGTTTCCAGCACGACGACACAGCCGTCGAGGTCGTTCGTGGCAAGATGCGCGTAACGCATGGTCATCGACAGCGTCTGGTGGCCAAGCCACATCTGCACACGCCTGATGTCGATGCCGCCCTGGACGAGACGCGAGGCGCAGGTGTGGCGCAATATGTGCGGCACCACCTGTTCGTCGGCGCCAAGGCCGATTTCGGCCTTCGCATCGTTCCAGATGGCGCGAAACTGCGCTTGGCTGAGCTTGGTGAAAGGACCTTTGGGCCGACGGCCCTCGGTGACCGGCAGCTTGATCACCTCTTTGGTCCGGGCGGTGAGTGGAATGGTGCGGCTGCGGCCGGATTTGGTGATCCAGAAGCTGACGCGATGCTCCTGGATATCGTTCCAGATCAAACCCAGCGCCTCGCCGAGGCGACAACCGGTGTCGACAAGAAAGACCGAAAGCCGGTAAGCGTCCTCGCTGCGCCTCTTTATGGCGGCGAATAGCTGGGCTTCCTCATCCCTCTCGATGAAGCGAATCCGTCCCGCCCGCTCCTTTTGGCGGCGGAACTCGGGCAGGCTGTGGATATCCCCCATCTTGTGAGCCTTGCGCAGCAGTTTGCTGAGAGCAGCCATCTTCCGGTTGATGGTTGCGTTGCTGTTGCCGCGCTGGCGCAAGGTGCCGATAAGGTTGTCCAGGGTACTCTGGTCAAAGGCGCTGAAACGCTCTCCGAGGAGAATCTCGTCTATTTCGCCGATGAAGGAGCTGACATTGTATTTATGCCGCCCATCATCCCACAGTATGTCTCGGTATGCTGAAAACAGCTCCCCGACCTTGTACGACTTTACTTCTCTGATCTTGTTATAACTGTATTTTATTTTTGCGTTTTGAGAAGAAAACATCGAAAAATGGTCAGAGGGAGCACCCTCTTGAATCGCTTCGTTTGTCATTGTCTTGCCACACCCCCGGAGTGGATAGGTCAGCCCTATCTGCTTGGAAGCGTCCTTTCAAGAGTTTTGATCACGCAGTTGTGATTTCATCCGCCTATCGACGGATCCCACGAAATCGCCCCACGGACCCTATTCAGCTACCGTTACCCCCTGTTCCTTCTGTTTGCCTTGATCCAGTCACGAAACAAAACAGCCCGGGCGTTGAAGCGCCCGGGCTGGATTTCACTTGCAAAGAGCCAGCCCTTAGAACGAGCGCTGGAAGCGGAGGAGGCCGCCGAAGCTGTCTTCGTCGTCGGCGCTGGTCCAGTTATCGAAGTTGTTGTCACCGAAGTGGAGGTAGTCGACTTCGGCCGTGATCGTCAGGCCCGGAACGATATCGTAGGCAATGTTGGCAGCGATGCCGAGGTTTTCGCCTTCGTCATACGAGATCTGGGTGTTGAACGAGGTCTTCTCGTTGATGGTGTAGGTGCCACCACCCCAGACAGCCCAGTTGCCGTCCCACTGCTTGTAGAAGCCGCGGCCGCCAGCGGGCCATGCATAGGTCGGGTCCGTGAGGTTGTCGTCCGTGCCGTAGCCGGCCATGATGAACAGCGACAGGTTCTCCATCGGG
>NZ_SUEO01000066.1:0-9119 GCF_004962925.1 Mesorhizobium sp.
TTGCTGCCCGGCGCCATCACGCCGGGTGAGATCATGGCCGCCCGCGAAGCAGGCTTGCGTTTCCTGAAGTTTTTCCCGGCGGAACAGTCAGGCGGCATCGCCTCGCTCAAGGCATTCGCCTCGCCGCTCGCCGATGTCAAATTCTGCCCGACCGGCGGCATCACCGGCAAGAACGCCGCCGACTATCTGAGCCTGCCCAACGTCATCTGCGTCGGCGGCTCCTGGGTGGCGCCGGACGATTTGGTCAAGGCCGGCAAGTGGGATGAAATCGAAGCCCTGGCGCGCGCCGCGAGCAAACTCGGGCGGTAGAGACACTTTCAACAAGTGAATTGGCTGCATCGCCGGCGGCATTGCTGTTTGCGAACAGCAAAAAGCCGCGCGGGGTTGCCCGGCGCGGCTTTTGTATTGCTTGGTCGATCCGCTATTTGGTCTGGAAGCGGGCTACCGACAGGAACTTGACGGCATTGCCGGTGAACCGGTTGGCGTCGGCCATCTGATCGTTCGGCTGGAAGCCCGCAGTGTAGACCTCGCTCGGCGGCGTGTGCACGATATTGTAGGCATAGCGCGGCGCCGTCGTTGCGCTGGAGACGGTGGCGACATTCTCGCCGCTGTTCAACGCCCAACGCGCGGCCTTCGGCTCGGCGGCGACCACCACGGACTTGGGACCAGGCTTCAGGTCACGGGCGGTTGCCCTGGCTGCCTTGCGGGTGGTTTTCACACCCGCACCGATCGCCGCAGCCGGATCGGAGCCGATCGGGCGGGCAACGACAGCCCCGCGCGGCGATGCAGCATTGACGTTCGCCGCGTCGCTGAAGACCGAGCTCGGCTGGGAGAGCGAAGCGACCTGGTATTCGTCGGTTGCGCTGACCCGCTCGAGGACGGCCTTGACCGCGTCGGGTTGGACCTGGGCGGACTGGGCCAAATCGGGTTGGGCCAAATCGGGTTCGGCCAGGTCAGGCTGAGCCAAGTCGGGCCGCGCCGACGGCAGCACCGAGAACGCATCGGTAACGGTCTTGCCGTGCCCGGCCGTGTCCGCCAGCGCCAAAAGCACATCCTTATCCTGCGGCGCAAGGTCGGCCGCTGCAAGGTCGGCCGGCAGCGAATGATCGGGACGCCAGGTCGGCAACGGAATGTTGTTGGCCGCAACCTGCGCCGGATCGGCGACAGCAGACGGGTCGGCCATGCCGAAGGGGGCACTTGCCGGCGCTTGTGCGGTCGCCACCGCCTGTTCGGTGGTAGCAGTGGCATCCGCCACGCCGAACGGAACGTTTTCGGGTGGCTGGGCGCCGACATCGGTCTTCGGACGCGGGGCGAAATCAGGCAGCGGAATGCTGCGCGCCGGCAGCGCGGCGATGATCGTTTCCGGCGTATCCTCCTCCGGTTCCGGAGCAGGCGCGTCGGCGATTTGCGGAATCTCGGCGCGCTTCGCATCCTCAGGCGACACGATGGCAATGCCCGGAAGCTTGCTGTCCTTGGCGACCGGCGTCGGCTTCGCGTTCGCCAGCTTCACGGTCTTTGGCTTCGGCGCCGGCGCGGCTGCCACATCGGCGCTGTCATCCGCCTCGTCTTCACCGCCGCCGAAGAAAGCCGCCAGCAGACCGCCGGATCTTTTGGAGCCGCCACCTGCACTGGCCAGCTCGATGGCGGGAGTGCCGGCGCCCTTGCGCGACTTGTAGGAGGCGAGCGCCTGTGAATAGCCGGGCAGCGGCTTGCCGTCGCTCGGCACGTGCAGCGTCTTGCCATTGGGGAACACGCGCGCCAGTTCCTGGCGGCTGATGCCCGGCCAGTGGCGCACATTGCCGACATCCATGTGGACAAAAGGCGAGCCGGACGACGGATAGTAGCCGACGCCGCCACCTTGCATCCGCAGACCGATGTCGCGCAGTTTCTTCAGCGGCACGCCGGGAATGTAGAAGTCCATCGCCTTGCCGAGCATATGCTGGCTTTTCTTGGCGACGCCCCTGCTGCGGCTGCGCAGCATCGAGTTCGTGGATGACGAGCGATAACCGCACACGACCTGGATATAGTCGCGGGCGCCGCTCTCCCGGTAAGCCTCCCAGACCAGGTCCAGCAGGCGCGGATCCATCTTGGTCGGCTCGTTGCGGCGCCAGTCGCGCAGGATGACGTTGATCTTTTTCAGACCCGCCTGGTCGTAGCGGCCGCCGCGCTTGAAGACGATCTCCGCCTTCTCTTTGGTGTGGAGGTTATAGAGTTTTAGCGAACGCGTCTGAGCGCTGGCGCCGGTCTCAGCCGCTGCAAGGAAGCCAAAGGCGAGAATCACCGCTGCCAGCCATCTCGGCCAGACGCTCATGTGATAGTGCCGCCCGTTTGTGTGTCGTTCGACTTTGTTCAAATCAAAAGGCCTTGCAGGCTGCCGTTTGTCCCCGGATTTGACCAACGGATGCGGTGATGTTCGCATCCGAATATCGATCCTAATGGTTAATCATCGCTTATTGAAGCCGAAATGCGGTAACACCGTGGCGATATCCCGTCAAAAATATTGCGCAGGGTTTCTTGGTAAACTGCTGGTTTAGATCATGTTTCGGCCTTTGCCTTGAACACGATCTGTTACCGGACGCCTTAATGCGTGAACACAGTTGCAAGCGCGTCGCCCGACGCGTCATCCATGACTGTCGACTGTCCCTGATGCCAGGCTGGCAAGCTGGTCCGGACTGCTTTGTCAGGAAGCAAGCCGGTCGATACGGCCTGTTTCCGGATCGATGCCGTATTCCTTGAGCTTCCTGTAGAGCGTGGAGCGGCCGATGCCGAGGCGGCGGGCAACTTCGCTCATCTGGCCGTTGTAATGATCGATGGCGAGCTTGATCATTTCGAGTTCGACGTCGGCCAGCGTGCGCACATTGCCGCGTTCGTCGAGCGCCCGCAGCGTGCCGAAGCGGGGCTGCGGCCTGGCCGGCGGATCGGTCTCGGCCGCAGCGATGCCGTTTTTGGCCGAAGCACCCTCGCCAGGCGGCTCGATGGTCAACGGCAATGCGGGATATGGCAACGCGCCATGCGCATCGAGGTTGACGGTGCCTTCGACCTGCGCCCGGATCTGCGGAAACTCCTCCTCGGTCAGCAGGTCGCCCTCGCAAAGCACCGAGGCTCGGAAGACGGCGTTTTCCAGCTGCCGGATGTTTCCCGGCCAGTCGTAGGCCTGCAGCATGGCGAGCGCCGCTGCCGAAATGCCGTGCAGACGATGACGTGGATCGGTGGGCGCAATCTTCTCCAGGAAGTGCTCGACCAAATACGGAATGTCGTCGCGACGATCGCGCAGCGGCGGCACGAAGATCGGATAGACGTTCAGCCGGTAAAACAGATCCTCGCGGAACTTGCCGTCCTTGACCTGCTGCAGAAGATTGCGGTGCGTCGCCGAGATCAGCCTGATGTCGACCCTGATGGTCGAACGTCCGCCGACCGGATCGACCTCACCGTCCTGCACGGCGCGCAACAGCTTGACCTGCACGTCGAGCGGCAGATCGCCGATCTCGTCGAGGAAGAGTGTGCCGGAATGCGCCTCGACGAACTTGCCGGTGTGTTTTTCGGTGGCGCCGGTGAACGAGCCTTTCTCGTGGCCGAACAGGATCGATTCGACCAGATTGTCGGGGATGGCGCCGCAATTGACAGTGACGAAGGGTTTGGAGCGGCGGTCGCCGCTGCCCTGGATGGCGCGCGCCACCAACTCCTTGCCGACGCCGGATTCGCCCTCGATAAGGATCGGGATATTGGACGCGGCCGCTTTCTGGCCGAGACGGATCACGCGGTCCATCGCCGGGCTATGCGTGATCATGTCCTTGAAGGTCAGATGTCCGCCGCGCCGCCGCGACGTGCGCTTCACTTCGCCCTCGACCGCCTCGACCTTGAGCGCGTTGCCGATCGATGCCTGCAGCCTGTCGGGAGAGGCCGGCTTGACGACGAAATCGAAAGCACCATGACGCATGGCCGAAACGACGGTCTCGATGCCCCCCTGGGCAGTCTGCACAATAACCGGAACATGAATGCCGCGCTCGCGCATTGCCTTCAGCACGCCAATGCCGTCGAGGCCCGGCATGACAAGGTCGAGGATGACCACCGACACATCGCGCGCATTGGATCCGTCGAGCGCATCGAGACCCGCCTCGCCGCCGTCCGTGACGATCGCGCTGTGGCCGAATTTCGTCACGGCCGCCTCGAGCAGCCTGCGCTGCACGGGATCGTCATCGACTATGAGTATGGAACCTGTCATGACTGGTTCAACGATGCTCGCCCAAAATGCCCACCCAAGGGGCCACCCCTATGGATCATCTTGGCACAGGGTTCTAAACAAGGTTTCAAAAAACCCGGTGAACGAATTCCTTAGGATTTGACTGGCTTCTCATTCCCCTTTGACACTTCGAGTCTGGCCGCTTGAATCTTGCAATCTGGAAAGTATCGGCAATGCGCATGGTTTTTGGTCGGCAGCTTGCGGCGTCGTCGTCCGGTCAGGGCGTGGCGGAGCTTGGCGATCTGCCGGAATGGAATCTCGCCGATCTCTATTCGGGTATGGAAGCCCCCGAGCTAAAGCGCGACATTGCCAAGGCGGCAGCCGATGCCATCAGCTTCGAGAGCCGCTGGAAAGGCACGCTCGCCGCCGAGGCGGAGCGCGGCGACAGCGGCAGGCTTGGCGAAGCGCTTGCCGCCTATGAGGCACTGGAGGAACTGATCGGCCGGATCGTCTCCTATGCCGGACTGATCTATGCCGGCAACACCGCGGATCCGCAGCGCGCCAAGCTCTATGGCGACATTCAGGAGAAGATGACCGACGCCAGCGCGCATCTCCTATTTTTCGCGCTCGAACTGAACCTCATCGACGATGCCTCGATCGAGACCGCGCTTGCTGCCGACCCCGCCTTCGCTCACTACCGGCCGTGGGTGCTCGATCTGCGCATGGACAAACCCTACCAGCTCGAGGATCGGGTCGAGCAGCTTTTCCACGAGAAGTCGATTACCGGACGCGGCGCCTGGAACCGCCTGTTCGACGAGACCATGACCGATCTGCGCTTCGACATCGATGGCGAGGAGCTGACCCTGGAGCCGGCGCTGAACCGCCTCCAGCACGCCGATGGCGAGGTGCGCCGCCGAGCCTCTGAAGCGCTGGCCGCAACCTTCCGCAAGAATTTGCGCACGTTCACGCTGGTCACCAACACGCTGGCCAAGGACAAGGAGATTTCCGACCGCTGGCGTGGCTTCGAGGACATCGCCGATTCACGCCATCTCGCCAACCGCGTCGAGCGCACCGTGGTGGATGCGCTGGCCTCAGCCGTTCGCGATGCCTATCCGCGCCTGTCGCACCGCTACTACGCGATGAAGGCGCGTTGGCTCGGCATGGACGTGATGAACCACTGGGACCGCAATGCGCCGTTGCCAGAGACCCCGCAGGCGATCATCGGTTGGGACGAGGCCAAGAACACGGTGCTTTCCGCCTATCAGAGCTTTTCACCTGACATGGCGGCGATCGCCCGGGTTTTCTTCGACCGCAACTGGATCGACGCGCCGGTCAGGCCGGGCAAGTCGCCGGGCGCCTTTGCGCATCCGACCGTGCCGTCGGCGCATCCCTATGTTCTGCTCAACTACATGGGCAAGCCGCGCGACGTGATGACGCTGGCGCATGAGCTTGGCCATGGCGTGCATCAGGTGCTGGCCGCAGGCCAGGGCGCGCTGATGGCTTCGACGCCGCTGACGCTGGCCGAGACGGCATCCGTCTTCGGCGAGATGCTGACCTTCCGCTCGCTGCTCGACCAGACCACGGATAAGCGCGAGCGCAAGGCTATGCTCGCGCAGAAGGTCGAGGACATGATCAACACGGTCGTGCGCCAGATCGCTTTCTATGAGTTCGAACGCAAGGTGCATGCCGAGCGCAAGAACGGCGAATTGACATCCGATAGGCTCGGCCAGTTCTGGCTGGAAGTGCAGGCGGAAAGCCTCGGGCCGGCGATCAAGCTGCGCGAGGGCTACGAGGTCTTCTGGACCTACATCCCGCACTTCATCCATTCGCCCTTCTACGTCTACGCCTATGCTTTCGGCGACTGCCTGGTGAATTCGCTCTATGCGGTCTATCAAAATGCAGAGCGTGGCTTTCAGGAGAAGTATTTTGCCATGCTGCGCGCCGGCGGCACCAAGCATCATTCCGAGCTCCTGGCGCCGTTCGGCCTTGACGCCACCGACCCTGCCTTCTGGCAGATCGGACTTGGCGTGATAGGCGGGCTGATCGACGAGCTCGAAGCTTTGGACAATTGACGCACAGCGCTGAACATCCGGGGTCGACAGAACAGTTTAGCCGCAATGCATATTGAGGCCGTTCTATTCTTGCCCTAAATATTTGTTCTTAAATAACTCTCTGTGGGATTTTTCCGTTAGCTTTCGCGAAGCTGTATGATAGCGTCCCGCCTCAAGCTCAGTCGGGCGCGGGGCTCAGGCCAGGAAAAAATCTCCGGCCGGTCACGGTGCTCGGCGAATGCGACAGCGGCCGTTGGCCATGGCAGGAAGAGCCGGTCGCCGACAGCTCGATTTAAGCCGGCTGTTCCGCGACAGCGGAGCCACCATTGAATGGTCCTTTTGCCAAGGTCACCACTCCAGGCCACGGCAGATGGATCCGACTGGAGAGAGAGACAATGGGCACTTTTTTCTACATGCTCCTAGCCTTCCTGGTAGGTGTGTTGGTTGGCTGGTTCATCTGGGGACGTCTGCGTGGCGAGCTCGACAGCCTGCGCGGTGACATGGACCGCACGCGCAGCGAGCGCGACAGACTGCGCGCCGACGCCGACCGCCTGACCGGTGAGCTGAATGTATGCCGCGGCGCCCGCGCCGACTTGGAGCGCCAGCTGGGCGAGGCGCAAGGCGCCAAGACCGGCGCGACAAAGGCAGCGATCCCGGCACCGTCGGCATTGATGGCGACGTCCGCGCCGGCAAAGACTGCGCCGACCAAGTCTGCCCCAGCAAAGTCCACGCCGGCAAAGACCGCGTCCAAGAAACCGGCGGCCGCCAAGGCGGCAGCCGCGCCAAAGGCCAGTGCATCGAACGCGGCGGCGTCGAAAACGAGCGCCACAGCCAAGAAGGCTGCGCCAGCGGCAAAGAAAGCCCCCGCAGCCAAGGCAACAGCGGCAGCAGCTGATAAGCCCGACAGTCTGCGTCGCTTGATCGGCATCGGCCCGGTCAACGAGCGGAAGCTGCACGGCCTTGGGGTCAGGACCTACGCTCAGATCGCCGCCTGGACGGCGGCGGATATCAAGCGGATCGAAGACGTTCTCCAGTTCGACGGCCGCATCGAGCGTGAGCGCTGGATCGAGCAGGCGAAATTGCTTGCCGCCGGCGACGAGAAGGAATTCGCGCGCCGCTTCCCGACCGCGGGGACCACGAGCAACACCTGAATTGCCTGCCGGCATCGAGCACATAACAGACTGGCGGCGCCCTCGAGGTGCCGCCGGTTTGCTTTTGCACCAACGCTGCCTTTGCGTCTTGAGACGCCGCTCTCTCGATTGCGCGCGATCGAGCCCCCATATAGAGCGATAGCTGGCGTCATCGACCGCAGCATCCGAGCCCCATGTCCCTGCCCTCTGCAATTTTCCGGAATGACGAGCGCGCGCACCAGCTCATTTTCGATCGTCCGTCCGGCATCATCGTGGCGCATGACGCGGAGGATTTCCTGCCGGCGCTGGAAATTGCGCAGGCCGCTCATGACGCCGGCAGATGGCTGGCCGGATATTTCTCCTATGAGGCCGGCTACCTGCTCGAGCCGAAGCTCGTTCCGCTGCTGCCGGACGGACGCCGCGCCCCGCTTGTCTGCCTGGGAATCTTCGACGCGCCTGTCGAACAGACGGTCGTGCGCAGCAACGCGCCGGCGACCAACGGCCCAATCTTCGACGCAAGGGCTGCCTGGTCTTCAGAAGATTACGCAAAACGCTTTGCGCGGCTCCACAATCACATTCGCAAGGGTGATTGCTATCAGGGCAATCTGACCTTTCCGGTTCATGCGCAGTGGTCGGGCGATCCGCTGGCCGCCTTCGACGCGCTGACGGAACGCCAGCCGGTGAAATACGGCGCGCTGATCGCGCTCGGCGATCCGGTCGTTTTGTCGCGTTCGCCGGAACTGTTCTTCGAGATCGATGCCGAAGGCATGATCGAGACCCATCCGATGAAGGGCACCGCCCCGCGCGGCGCGACCGAGGCGGAGGACAAGCGGCTGAAGGCGTTCTTGCTCAATGACGAGAAGAACCAGGCTGAGAACCGGATGATCGTCGATCTCCTGCGCAACGACATCTCGCTGATCAGCGAGGTCGGCACGCTGGAGGTGCCGGAGCTTTTCCGCATCGAGAGCTACCCGACCGTCCACCAGATGGTGAGCCGCGTGCGGGCCAAGCTCTTGCCCGACCTCACCATCCGCCAGATCTTCGCTGCGCTGTTCCCATGCGGATCGATCACCGGCGCCCCAAAAATCCGCGCCATGGAAATCCTGCACGATCTGGAAGGCTCGCCGCGCGACGTCTATTGCGGCGCCATCGGTTGGATCGCGCCCGGCGGCACGATGCGCTTTTCGGTAGCGATCCGCACGATATCGCTCTTTTCCGGTGGCGAGGCCGTCTACAATATCGGTGGCGGCGTCGTGTTCGATTCGACGGCCGAGGAGGAGTATCAGGAGTGCCTGCTGAAAGCGCGCTACGCGACGGGAACACCGCCGATTTCGACCTGATCGAAACCATGCGCTGGCAGCCGGGCCAGGGCTTCCTCCGTTTCGACCGCCATCTGGCACGCCTTTATGGCTCGGCAGCCGAACTGGGTTTTGCCTGCGATCCGCAGAAGGTCGGCGAGCTGCTCAGGAACGCCGTCGACCGGCCGGACATAGCCTTGCGCACACGGCTTGTCCTGTCGCGCAGCGGCAAGATGACGGTCTCGGCGCTGCCTTATGAGCCCCATGCAGCCGACAAGGCGTGGAGGCTGCAACTGGCAAGGGTGCGGCTCGATTCGAGCGACATGCTGCTGCGCCACAAGACGAGCCGCCGGGATACCTATCAGCGGGCGCGAGCCGAATATCTGATTAGCCGCGCCGACGAGGTGCTGCTGGCCAACGAGCGTGGCGAAATCTGTGAGGGCACGATCACCAATCTCTT
>NZ_SUEO01000066.1:9129-17745 GCF_004962925.1 Mesorhizobium sp.
CTTCGCCGATTTCGGCGACGGCGTGCTGGCAACGCCGCGGCTCGATTGCGGCCTGCTGCCTGGCGTGTTGCGTGGCGAATTGCTGGATGAAGGTCGTGCCCGCGAAGCAATCTACACCTTGGATGATCTGAAGTCGGCCAAGGCGCTGTTCGTCGGCAATTCACTGCGCGGATTGATCCCGGCACGACTGGGCTGAAACGCAACCCGAATTCACGGCGAGAATGACCGCCGCCGCATAGGACGCCCCTCAAAAAAACATGAGTTTTCGCCAGACCCCGCCGCCCCACACACCCTATGACGGTTCATCAAAACTCTTCACCATCGGGCTAAAGCCGCTCGACCCCGATAGATGGATCGAGATCGACCGGCGTCTGCTGACCTATCTCGCCGAGAAACGACGGCTCTATGCGGAAATTCCCGACAGGGTCTTCGTCGAGGAGGAGGGCACGCGCGAGGCTCAGCGCGAGGTGCTCGATCTGCTTGGTGCGCATCTTGTGGCGAAATTTCCTGAAGTCTACCAGCGCTCCGGGACAGGGCTCGAGGTGATCGGTACTCCGAGCAATTTTCATGGTGACGGCATTGCCGGCGGCTTCAGCAATGCGCCGCTCGTCGCAGCTTCGCTGCTTGTCCAGGAAGACCTGATTCTGATGCGCCGGGACGAAAGCGGCTGGCGTCTGGTCGCCGGTTCGCTGTGCTTTCCCTCGTCATGGTCGCTGATCGAAAAATTCGGCAGGCCGCTGCAGGAAATCCATGCACCGGTGCCGGGCTTTGGTCCAGGCACACGCCCGGCCGATCTCATCAACCGCATGTTCGACGGTCTCCAGGGCCAGGCCGTCGAGCGCTACAATTGGTCAATCCAATCGGGCGACGTGCTCCACCATCCGCTTTCCGACCTCGAGCGCATCGACCGCACCACCAACCGTCCATCGATATTCCCGGGTGACGACATCGACGCCCAGGCCTTCATTCGCGTCGAGCGACAGACGCTCAGGAAGCTTCCCGTGTCGCGCGACATCCTGTTCACCATCCGGATCCATCTCGACCCGCTCATTGTGCTGGCGCGCCACCCCGACCGGGCAATGCTCGCCGCATCTTTCGCCGACCAACTGCTGGCGCTGGACGAAGCCCAGCTCGACTACAAGGGTATGACGGCAGACCGTGACCGGCTAATCGCTCGGCTCAAGGCGCTGGCGCTGCCCTAGATCGCGGCCAGGCCTAGCAGCAGGATCGCGGACATCGCGGTAAAGACCGTGACGTTGACATCCCATCGCCAGCCCGCCGGTCCGAACGGCGGTCGAAATGGCAGATAGCCGTTCTCGTCGTAGAGCACGCCGCCATAGATCGGTCGTGAGAGCATGGCTACGAAGAAGGCTCCATACATGGCGACGCCCAATCCCCCGGCGAGATAGAGCCGCTCGGCTTCGAGTGCTCCTCCAATCCAGATAAGCCCCAGCGCAATCAGCGCGACTCCGGTGTAGCTCAGCACCTGCCAAACGACGTGAAACCGGGCGTGCGGGGTCCACAGCGGATTGGTGGCGTGTGTGGCATTCAAGTCGGCTTTGATTGTCGCCACACCGTAGCCCACGGTCGCGACACTAAGGAGAATTCGGGCAAGCAGATGACTGTCGTAGGCAAGTTCCATCGCACTTTCCTCCTTCATAGCGAAATCGATGACGGCACTTCAGCAATTTGGCGTCTGAAGTGCTTCAACGAGGAACCAGCAGTATGTCGGCCGCAGGCCGATGCCGCACTTTGCTGGACGGCAGCGCGGCGGCGTCACGCCATTGCAACGGATTGAATGGCGCCCTGAGCACAGAAGAGCTGCCCGTCGGCCAGGCGCGCATAATTATGGACGATCCCGTTCTCATGATCCTGCAACTGCACGATGAAGTTGCCGCTCTGCTCCGTCCAGCTCATGAGCACGAGGTTCGGGCGTACGCTGGTCATGTCGATCTTGACCACCTCGTCAATTTCGACAGCTCCGATCGACGCCTGCACATGCAATTCCTCCGGCGAGAAAAACGTCAACCGAGGTACGAACGGACCGAAAACACAGTCGAAAGTCTTACCGATAAGCGAGGCTGGAAAAATATTGGTTTCTGCCATGACTCCCTCCACTGGCTTGGCCTTTGTGACCAGGCTATTTGCAATTTACTGGTGCTTAAGTTGCAAAAAATGCCATATATACCAATTTGGAGCGCTCCAAGAAAAACGATCCGCCTTTTCCGCTTTCGAGTCAACAAAATTCTTGGAGCGCTCCAAATTATGGTCTAACTGAAGAAACGAGTGAACCGCCAATGCCAACCCTAGCTGATGTCGGCAAGGCTGCCGGAGTTTCCCGGGGAACTGTTTCCAATGTCTTCAACCGGCCAGAGCTGGTCAGGCCTGAATTGCGCGAGCGCGTCGAAGCGGCCGCGCGAACGCTCGGGTTTGGTGGCCCCGACCCGAAAGGACGTTTGCTGCGGGACGGCAAGTTCAATGCCATCGGCTTCATGCCGCCTGGCGCCTATGCCATCGCCGAGGTGATGAGAAGCCCCTATGGCCGCGAGCTGGTGCTGGGCGTTTCGCTTGCCTGCGACGAGGCCGGAACGACGCTCAGCCTTGTGAACGGCACCGACAACACGCGCTTCGCCAGCATCCGCGAGGCCCTCGTTGACGGCTTCATCCTTGGTCACAGCGCGGACATCGGTCTCATAACATCGGCACAACGACGGCGCCTGCCCTTCGTCATTCTCGAAAGCGATGCAGGTCCCGACATCAATTCGATAAAGATCGACGGCAGAAGTGGCGCGGTTGCTGCCGTCCGGCATCTGACTGGGCTGGGGCACCGGCATTTTGGCATCTTATCCATACGGAGAACTCCGGGCCCTCCGATCGTTCACATGCCCGGACAGGCAAAGCGCCCGCTTCTGGCCGGCTTCCCGCTCGACGACGAAAGGCTCGAAGGTTTCAAACAGGGTTTGGCAGAGGCGAATTTGTCGATCGACGATGTCCCGATCATCGAGACGACGCCGGGCGATCCGTCTGCTGGAGCGGTGGTGTTCGACAATGTGCCGGAAGCCACCGCAATCCTGACCATGTCGGACTGGCAAGCGATCACAATACTCGACGAGGCGGTTCGGCGCGGCATAGAGGTGCCGGGCCACGTATCGGTCATTGGCTTCGATGGCACTGCCGAATCCGCACGCACCACGCCTCCGCTGACGACTATTGCGCAAGACGTGATCGGAAAAGGCAGGCTCGCCGCCCGCATGGTTCTTGACAATGAACCGCCCCGCCAAGTCGTTCTGCCCGTGGAACTGGTGGTTCGGGCGTCCACAGCCGCGCCGAGGGCAAAAATCCGCTGAACGGGCGCGCGCGTTGCTGGCGTGGTGTGCACGCCGCGGTTACTCAGCCACCGGCGAGACTGAAGCCTATCCTTGGCGACATTCGCTTTTGGTCATCCAAGCGTGACGATCTGTATTTCGCCGTGCTGTGCAAGCGGCTTTGAACGTATGGGCGGATCGAACGGAAGTTACCGCATTTGTGCACACAGCGAATGGAGCCAGATCCCGAAGGGACGCGTCCGTGCCAAGCACGGAGCCTTTGAAAGGCCGGCAAGCCTAATCCGTTCTTGGTGGCGCTTCGACCGCCCAATCGGGGTCCGCGCCGAAGGGATGGTCGATAAAGAAGGCCCAAGTACCATCCGGCAGCTTCCGGTGCACCTCCATGCCGTGATGATGCACTTCAATCGGCTCGCCATTTTGATCCACTCCTTTAATCAGCCATTGCGATCGCGTCATCGCGAAGTCGCCGGCAATCGTAGTGTGGTGTGTGACGACATCCATATGCGGATACATGCCGACGTAGGCGGCCATGGTTTCGCGAATAGCGTCGGCGCCGCGCGCGATCGTTGTGCCGCCGTGAACCTGATCCACCTGAACGATTGATGCGGCGGGATGATACATTGCTATTGCTGCGCTCACGTCGTGCGCATTGAAGGCGCGAGCCAGCCACAGATTGCAGAGTTCTGGTGAGGGAGCACCCATGTCGATCTCCTTCCGTGGTTATGTGCTACGACCTATATTTGTTTTCATGATTTGCAAAAACACCCGGCAAGAATGAAAGCAGAGCTTGCAGTTTCCGCAAGAATGAAGCTGACAGGATTCCGAACTTGGAGGTCTGGCTGTGCTGACGCAAAGGCCGCGCTACCTTGCTACCTGGCAGATCAGGATCCCGACCTTAGGCGGGTGCGTGGACCTCTGGCGGACATGGAGGCGGCCTTGTGGTTGCTCACCCATCCGGACCTCAGGCGCGTGACCCGGATTCGTACGGTTCTCGACTTCCTGGCCAACCAGCTTGCTCAGCGCAAGACTTTGATCGAAGGACAAGAGCCAAGAGATTGAGCTTCCCGCGAGAGGGCGTTTGCAGGAGCGGGCGAAATGCCATCCCTAGTGCAGTCCGGCGTGCGAAGATGAAAGCTCCGGCCCCCGCGAACATCCGTTCGACCTCATCACGGTTGCGCCAGGCCCGGATAGGCTCCCCGCCATTGCGGCCTAACGGACGTCGGTTGCTGCGGAAGCGAGAAAAGCCGATCTTGAGCTTCGCCCATCCACGGTTTCGGCCTTAACCACGTCGCCAACGCAGCATAGCCGCGGTTGGCGCTTTTCACTGGTTTATGACAATGATCTGTGGTTGTAGCGCGTGGCGGTCGGGCAAAAAAATGCTTCGCTTTGCGTCTGTTTGCCCGGCTTTTCAGCCTATCTGAGGGAGTAATCGATAAATGGCGAATGAAAACTGGCCCGTTTACGGCGAGATCACCGGCCCTGTCGTGATGATCGGCTTCGGCTCGATCGGGCGGGGGACGCTGCCGCTGATCGAGCGCCATTTCAAGTTCGACAAGTCGCGCATGACGGTCATCGACCCACGCGATACCGACCGCAAGCTGCTCGACGAGCGCGGCATCACCTTCATGCAGGATGCGGTGACCAAGAAGAACTACAAGAAGCTGCTGACCCCGCTGCTGACCAAGGATGGCGGCCAGGGCTTTTGCGTCAACCTGTCGGTCGACACCGGCTCAGTGGATTTGATGCGGCTCTGTCGCAAGCTGGGTGTGCTTTATATCGATACCGTCGTCGAACCATGGCTCGGCTTCTATTTCGACGCCAAGGCCGACAATGCCAGCCGCACCAATTACGCGCTGCGTGAATCCATGATCGAAGAAAAGCACGCGCACCCCGGCGGGGCGACCGCAATCTCCACCTGCGGCGCCAATCCGGGCATGGTCTCGTGGTTCGTCAAACAGGCACTGGTCAACCTCGCCACCGATCTTGGCCTCGAGTTCTCGGAGCCCGCGCAGCACGATCGCGAAGGCTGGGCCAAGCTGATGAAAAAGGCCGGCGTCAAGGGTATCCACATCGCCGAGCGCGACACACAGCGCACCAAGAAGCCGAAGCCGATGGACGTGTTCTGGAACACCTGGTCGGTCGAAGGCTTCATCTCGGAAGGGCTGCAGCCGGCAGAACTCGGCTGGGGCACGCATGAGACGTGGATGCCGAAGAACGCCAAGAAGCACAAGCATGGCTCGAAGGCCGCGATCTTTCTGGAGCAGCCGGGCGCCAACACGCGTGTGCGCAGCTGGTGCCCGACGCCCGGTCCGCAATACGGCTTTCTGGTGACGCACAACGAGTCGATTTCGATCGCGGACTTCTTCACTCTGCGCGGCAAGAAGGGCAAGGTTCAATACCGCCCGACCTGTCACTACGCTTACCATCCCTGCAACGACGCCGTGCTGTCGCTGCACGAGATGTTCGGCGCCGCCGGCAAAGCGCAAGCCGTGCATCACGTGCTCGATGAAAACGAACTGGTCGACGGTGTCGACGAGCTCGGCGTGCTGCTCTACGGCCACGACAAGAACGCCTACTGGTACGGCTCGCAACTGTCGCTGGCGGAAGCGCGCAAGCTGGCGCCTTATCAAAACGCCACGGGCATGCAGGTCACGTCTGCGGTGCTGGCGGGCATGGTCTGGGCGCTGGAAAATCCCGAGGCCGGCATCGTCGAGGCCGACGAGATGGACTACAGGCGCTGCCTGGAAGTGCAGTCCCCCTATCTCGGACCGATCAAGGGCTACTACACCGATTGGACGCCGCTCGATAACCGCCCTGGTCTGTTCCCGGAAGACCTCGACAAAAACGACCCATGGCAATTCCGCAACATCCTCATTCGATAGTGCGACATCCTCGTTCGATAGCAATGTCTCACAGCCTTGCAATCGCCTGGAAATCGGGCGATTGAATGAGGGCGGCCTAGAGCGACGTGCGTGCACTTGGACGCACAAAGTACGCTCTAGCGCTTTGAAAGTACGCATCGTGCTTTCCGAAATCGGATCGATTTTCGGGGCGATGCGAGAGGAGAGGATTTTGATGATGACGATTGCGCGCAAATTGCTTTCGGCCGGCATTGTCGCGGCCGCTGCCGCCTTGGCGGCGTGCACCACCGCCGGCCCGGGCGGGCCGCCATTGGCCGCGCGGAGCCCCGTCGAAGGCTCATGGATCGATGCGCAAGGCACGGGCCTGTCGACTTTCGCCAGCGGCAGCTTCAACACCGTCGCGACCGATACCGGCCAGAAGCTTGCCGACGGCAGCTACACCATGACCGGCGGCACCTCGGTTGAGATCCATGGCACTTCGCTGATCCGCCAGACGCCGATCAGCTTCAACTGCCTGTTGATCTCCACTTCCCAGCTTAATTGCACCAGCGCGAGCGGGCAGAATTTTGTGCTGACGCGACGCACCTGAGCTCTATGCTGAACTGCTTTTGCAAAGGACGGCGGCTTGAGGCCGCCGTCCTTTTTTGCGCCGGCAAAGCTGCCCCCGATTCCGCTTGCATCGGCCGAAACCCGATGTGAACATGGGCAAAAATCTGGCTGTTATGTTCCAGTCAAGCAAGGGCGTTAAACAGGTCATCCGGGGAGACGAAGATGAAGAAGATCGCCGCCATTGCCGCCTTGTCGGCGTCCACGCTTGGCCTGTCGGCCGGCGTGTCCTTTGCCGACTACACGCTGAACATCCTGCACATCAACGACTGGCACAGCCGCATCGAAAGCAACAACAAATATGAATCGACCTGCTCGGCCGAAGAGGAGACCAAGGGCGAGTGCATCGGCGGCGCGGCGCGGCTGATCACGGCGATCGTCCAGGAGCGTAAGAAGCTGGAAGGCCAGAACGTGCTGCTGCTCAGCGCCGGCGATAATTTCCAGGGATCGCTCTTCTACATAACCTACAAGGGCAAGACCGAAGGCGAATTCCTCAACCAGATGAAATTCGACGCCATGGGAGTCGGCAATCACGAGTTCGACGACGGCGAGGCGGCGCTGGCGCCGTTCCTCGACATGATCCAGTTTCCGGTGCTTGGCGCCAATGTGGAGGCCAACGCGCAATCCAAACTCGGTGACCGTGTGAAACCGTCGGTCGTGATCGAGGTCGGCGGTCAGAAGATCGGCATCGTCGGCGCGGTCACCAACGACACGCCGGAGCTCGCTTCTCCAGGCCCTAACGTCAAGATCGAAGACGACGTCAAGTCGATCACATCAGAGGTCGAAAAACTGAAGGGAGAAGGCGTCAACAAGATCATCGCGGTCACCCATATCGGTTACAAGCGCGAGCGCGACGTCATCGCCAAGATCCCAGGTGTCGACGTGGTGGTCGGCGGCCACAGCCACTCGCTGCTGTCCAACGCCGACCCCAAGGCTGAAGGCCCCTACCCGACGATGGTCGACAATCCGGACGGCTACCAGGTGCCGGTCGTCCAGGCGGCGTCCTATTCGAAATATCTCGGCGAGTTCAAGGTCGTGTTCGACGACAACGGCGTCGTCAAGCAAGCCAGCGGCGATCCGATCTACCTCGACAAGTCGATCACGCCGGATCCCGCAGTGCTTGCCCGCATCAAGGAGCTCGGCGCACCGATCGAGGCGTTGAAGAACAAGGAGGTCGCCGAAACCACCAAGGCGATCGACGGCAGCCGTGAGAACTGCCGCACCCGCGAGTGCGAGATGGGCAATCTCGTCTCGGACGCCGTCCTCGACCGCGTCAAAGACCAGGGCGTCGAGATCGTCGTCTCGAATGGCGGCGGTCTGCGCGCCTCGATCGACCAGGGCACCGTCACCATGGGCGAAGTGCTGAACGTGCTGCCATTCCAGAACACATTGGCGACCTTCCAGATTTCCGGCAAGGATCTGGTTGCCGGGCTCGAGAACGGTCTCAGCCAGATCGAGGACGGCGCCGGACGCTTCCCGCAGGTTGCCGGCCTGAAGTATTCATTCGACAAATCGGCGGCCCCGAATGCCGGGCGCGTCAAGTCGGTTGAAGTCATGGAAGGCGGCGCATGGACCCCGATCAGTCCGGACAAGAATTACCTGGTCGCCACCAACAACTATGTGCGCCAGGGCGGCGACGGCTACAAGGTGTTCGCCGACAAGGCCAAGAACGCCTATGACTACGGTCCGGGCCTCGAACAGGTGGTCGCCGATTATCTCGGCGCGCATCGGCCCTATACGCCGAAGCTCGATGGCCGCATCACCGAGATCGCGGCGGCCGCCGCGGCGGAACCGACCAAGCCGGCCGAGGCTGCGCCCGCTCC
>NZ_SUEO01000066.1:17755-21514 GCF_004962925.1 Mesorhizobium sp.
TCCCGTCGGCGCAACCTTGACCATACCGGCCGCAAACTAGGTTCTTCC
The DNA here is from genome assembly GCF_004962925.1 of Mesorhizobium sp. Lineage (GTDB taxonomy): Bacteria > Pseudomonadota > Alphaproteobacteria > Rhizobiales > Rhizobiaceae > Mesorhizobium. The sequence goes on from NZ_SUEO01000066.1 coordinate 17,804, forward strand.
GTCATTGCAGGAAAACCCGTCCGGGTAGCCGGGCGGGTTTTCTGCTTTCCGCCCGAGGTAATATCCAAGGTAAGATAAGGTGCGGCCAGACGCTGCATTGAAAACCGGCGCGGCATCGCTAGTTTCGCGCGGTGCCTGGAGATCCCTTATGACGCTTTCCAACCCTGTCGATCCCGAGGCTGCGAAGGCCCTCGGCCCGCTGCCGGCAAGACAGCCGCCGGTCGGAGCGGGCAGGATCGGCGTCATGCTGGTCAATCTCGGCACGCCCGACGGCACCGAATTCAAGCCGATGTGGCGCTATCTCAGGGAATTCCTGTCCGATCCGCGCGTCATCGAACTCAACAAGGCGATCTGGTACCCGATCCTCTATGGGCTGGTTCTCACCACGCGGCCGAAGAAGTCGGGCGCCAACTATGCCAGGATCTGGAACCGGCAGCGCAACGAGTCGCCGCTGCGCACCTACACCCGCGCCCAGAGCGAAAAGCTGACCGAGGCGCTGCGCGACCTCCCCGATGTTATCGTCGACTGGGCGATGCGTTACGGCAATCCTTCGACCGAGAGCGTCGCCAACGGGCTGGTCGCGCAAGGCTGCGACCGCATTCTCTCTTTTCCGCTCTATCCGCAATATTCCGCGACCACGACCGCGACCGCCAACGACCAGCTGTTTCGCGCGCTGATGAAGATGCGCCGCGCACCCGCGATCCGCAGCGTGCCGCCTTACTATGCCGAACCGGTTTACATCGAGGCGCTTGCCCGTTCGATCGAGCGCCATCTGGCGACCCTCGATTTCGAGCCTGAGGTGGTCATCACCTCCTATCACGGCATTCCGAAACCCTATTCCGACAAGGGCGACCCCTATCAGGCCCATTGCCTGGAGACGACCCGGCTGCTGCGCGAAAAGCTCGGCTGGGATGAGAAGAAGCTGATCACCACCTTCCAGTCGCGCTTCGGTGCGCAGGAATGGCTGCAGCCCTACACCGACAAGACGGTCGAGAAATTAGCCCGAGAAGGCGTGAGATCGATCGCCATCGTCAATCCGGGCTTTTCCGTCGATTGTATCGAGACGCTGGACGAGATCGGCAGGGAGGCGGCCGAGACTTTCCATCACGCCGGCGGCGAAAAGTTCGTGCACATCTCTTGCCTCAACGACAGTGCCGAGGGCATGGCGGTGATCGAGTCGATGGTGCGGCGCGAACTGTCGGGCTGGATCTGAAGCGGGCATCATCGAGCGCCGCCAGCCCGGCTGTCTGTACAACGGCAATCCGCGATCACCTGATTGTAACATTTCTGAAACACACTTAAGTGTTTGGTGAAGTCGGTTGTATGGAAGCGACTATCGCATCGGCACGAAAATCGAAGTCGATTTTTGGGAAGCACGATGCGGAGGTATAAAAGTTAGAGCGTACTTTGCGCGTCCAATGGACGCACGCCGCTCTGATGTGCTCGGCATCTGAGGGAGAGCCAAATGGATTTCAGTGGTTTCGATATCGCGCTTCTTGTTCTTGTCGCTCTTGTCGTGCTCGTGCTTTTCAAAGGCATTCGGACCATCCCGCAAGGCTATAATTATACCGTCGAACGCTTTGGCCGCTACACCAAGACATTGAGCCCCGGCCTCAACCTCATCGTGCCGTTCGTCGACCGCATCGGCGCCAAGTTGAACATGATGGAGCAGGTGCTCGACGTTCCTACTCAGGAGATCATCACCCGCGACAACGCCACTGTCGCCGTCGACGGCGTCGCCTTCTACCAGGTGCTCAACGCCGCGCAGGCTGCCTATCAGGTCGCCGGGCTGCAGAACGCCATCCTCAATTTGACGATGACCAACATCCGTACCGTGATGGGCTCGATGGACCTCGACGAGCTTTTGTCGAACCGCGACGCCATCAACGAACGCCTGCTGCGCGTCGTCGACGAGGCGGCGCATCCCTGGGGCATCAAGATCACCCGCGTCGAGATCAAGGATATCAATCCGCCGGCCAATCTCGTCGAATCGATGGGTCGCCAGATGATGGCCGAACGCAACAAGCGCGCGCAGATCCTGGACGCCGAAGGTCTCAAGCAGTCGCAGATCCTGGAAGCGGAGGGCCGCAAGGAAGCCGCCTTCCGCGACGCCGAGGCGCGCGAACGCTCGGCCGAGGCCGAGGCCCGCGCCACGCAGGTGGTGTCGGAAGCAATCTCTAAGGGCGACGTTCAGGCGCTCAACTATTTCGTCGCGCTGAAATACACCGAAGCGCTGACCAAGATCGGCTCTGCCACAAACAGCAAGGTCGTGCTGATGCCGATTGAAGCGTCATCGCTGATCGGCACGCTTGGCGGCATCGGCGCAATCGCCAAAGAAGTCTTCGGGAGCGAAGGCACTGCCGGTGGGGCGCGGCAAGCTTCACGCCCGCCCGTGGTTCGCCCCAGCCAGACCTGAGGCCGATCCCATGTTCAACCGCATCATTTCCGAACTCGGCCCCTGGAATTGGATGGTTCTCGGCTTCGTCCTCCTCGTAATGGAGGTCATCGCGCCGGGCATCTTCATGCTATGGATCGGCATCGCCGCGTTGCTGATCGGTGCAGTCTCCCTGCTCATCTGGGACGCGGGTTTCTGGACCTGGCAGGTCCAGGTCCTCGCCTTCCTCGCGACGTCGCTGGTTTCAACCTATGTCGGCAAGAGACTGGTGGGTGGGCGCCATGACCCGACCGACCAGCCACTGCTCAACCGCCGCGGCGCACAAATGATCGGCAGGATGGCGACGCTTGCCGAGCCGATCAAGGACGGGCGCGGCCGCATAAAGCTCGGCGACACACTATGGCGCGTCTCCGGCCCCGATCTGCCGGCCGGCACGCAGGTGCGCGTGACGGGCGCGGCCGATACCGATCTAGAACTGACGGTCGAGGCTGTCTGAGCCTACGACGTTTCAGGGTGTTTTGAGATTCAGGTCAGGCCGCGCCGATGCGCAGCAGGTCGTGCAGATGGACAAGTCCGACCGGCCGTTTGCCCTCGACCACCATCAGGCTGGTGATGGCCGAATTGTTGATCGTCTGCAGCGCCGTCGCCACCAGCGTATCCGGCCCGGCCGTCTTCGGCTCCTTGGTCATGACCTGATCGACGCTCATCGCCAAAAGATTGCTGCCGATGTGGCGCCTGATGTCGCCGTCGGTGATGATACCGATCAGCGCACCGTCCTCGGCGGTTATCGCCACGCAGCCAAACCCCTTGCGCGACAATTCGAGGATCGCTTCGCGCATTCCGGTGCCGGAAGGCACCAGCGGCAGCCTGTCGCCGACATGCATGATATCGCGGATCTGCGTCAGATTGGCGCCAAGCTGCCCGCCGGGGTGGAAGGTACGGAAATGATCCGGCGTGAAGCCGCGCGCTTCGAGCAGCGCGATGGCCAACGCATCGCCGATCACCAGTTGCAGCAGCGTCGACGTCGTCGGCGCCAGGCCGTGTGGACAGGCTTCCGACGCGCGCGGCAGCAGAAGCACCACATCGGCCTCGCGCGCCAGCGCCGATCGCTCTCCGGCGGTGACCGCGATCAGCGGAATCGAGAAGCGCCTGGAATAGGCGATGATGCCTTTGAGCTCCAGGCTCTCGCCCGACCACGACATGGCGATGATGGCATCGTCCCTGGCGATCATGCCGAGGTCGCCGTGATTGGCTTCGGCAGGATGGACGAAGAAAGCCGGCGTGCCGGTCGAGGCGAGCGTCGCTGCGATCTTCGA
>NZ_SUEO01000066.1:21524-22247 GCF_004962925.1 Mesorhizobium sp.
GAGCCGATATGGCCGCTCTTGCCGACGCCGGTGACGATGACACGGCCTTCGATCTGCGACACCATGTCGACGGCGCGCGCGAACGGTTCGGCCAATCCGTTTTCGAGCGCGGCCGCCAGCGCCGCGACACCGGCCTGCTCGGTTGCCACCGTTCTGAGCGCCGAGGCTATCGAAGCTTGCCCGTCGAGCCGCTTCTTGTCTGGGGATCCCGCATGCATGGCTGATGCGATTAGCGCTTTGCCATGCGCCTGTCCAACGGAATTCCCAATCAGTGCGGCCTGATGAACCGCCGCCTCAACCCTCCGTTAACCATCCCCATTTACGGTTCGGTAAGTATGGCGCGCGTGCGCCGCACAAGCAGTGGTGGCGATGTCCGGGGCCCAGCCTGAAATGAAAAGAAGACGAAACGGCAAGGCGGTCTGCGCCTTGCTGCTGGCGACCAGCGTCTTCGCCTTGCTGCGACCAGCGCAGCCCTATGCCCAAGTAACCGAGCTGCGCGGCGAGGTTTCGGAATCGGCAATTCTGGCCGGCGCTCAGGATCAAACAGCACAGGCCGGCGCAGCCACCCAGGGCGATGCGCCGGCGCCCACCTATCAGCCGGCCAGCCCGGGCGCCTCAGAGGACGATGACACCGCGCCAACGACCGGCAGCATTTTCGATCCGCCGGAGGCCACCGACGATCCGTTTGCGGAAACGCCGGCTCCCGTCCCGCCACCCCGGCCA
>NZ_SUEO01000066.1:22257-26121 GCF_004962925.1 Mesorhizobium sp.
CGGTTCCTTCGTGATCAGGCCGACGCTCGAGCAAGGCCTGACGGCATCGTCGAATGCCGATTCAAGCGCCGACGGCGAGCCGGCACTGCTATCGGAAACGACGCTGCGCTTCAATGCCGTCTCCGACTGGCGAGAGAATTCGGCTGTCATCGATGGCTACGGCACCTTTCTCAAGACCATATCGGGCGACGAGATCCAGGAGTTGCGAGGCCGAGTCGACGGCACGCTCAATGTCGACCTCGACAACGATCTGCGCGCCATCGCCAAGCTCGGTTACGAGGCGGCGCCGGAATCGGCTTCGTCGCCGGTCGTCGTCGAAGGCACCATCGAGCAGCCGGTGCGCCAGACCTTTGACGGCAGCCTCGCGGTCGAGAAGGATGCCGGCAAGATGCGCTTTGCATTGACCGGCGCGGTCGAACGCGACATCTATGGCGACGCCAAGCTTTCGACGGGCGGAACGGTGTCGCAGAAAGCCCGCGACTCGACGCTCTATACCGCCACCTTGCGTACCGGCTATGAGATTTCTCCCGCCATCACGCCTTTCACCGAGGTCGAAATCGGCCGTCGGGTCTATGATTTGCGCGTCGATCCCAATGGTTTCGAACGATCCTCGACACGGCTTGGCGTACGGGCCGGCGCCGAACTCGACCTCGGCGAGAAGCTTGCCGGCGAATTCTCGGCCGGCTGGCTGCGGGAAGCGATCGACGACGACCAACTGCCGGCGATTTCGGGTGCCACAGTAAACGCCGACCTCAAATGGTCGCCGGAACGCGGCACCACGATCGGCCTCACGGGACAAACGACCGTCGAGGGCACGACAACCCCAGACGAAAGTGGCGACATCCTTTACTCCGGCCGCCTCACGGGCGAGCGGGAAATCCGTGCCAACCTGACCGGGAACGCAGCTCTCGGCGTGGACTGGCGCGACTACATCGGGTCCGACGGCCATGATCTGACGCTAAGCGCCGAGGCCGGACTGACGTGGTGGCTGAACCGGTATGCCGGACTGACCACCCGCGCCAGAACCGAAAAACAGACCAGCAACCTGGAGGGCCGCGACTACACGGCCCACAGCATCTTCGTCGGGGTGACGCTGCAGCCGTAAAGCAAGCCATTGAAGGTTTGGGGTTGCCGAGATTCGGGTCAGGCCGAGGCGAGAACGCTGGTTTCGAGAGCCTGAGCGCTGCCCACGTTGGAGCATGCAAGTACCGGAAGCGCAGGAAATCGCCGTTTGCAGGCCGACTGAACGTTAGCTCCCTAGAACGCCGCGCCTCGCTGCTCTGACGGTTTCAACTCGTCGAGAAGCTTGCGGATGGCGCCCGCCATGTTCCCATTGACGTCGCTGCGCCACAGCGCGAAGGCGACGTTGGCCTCGACAAAGCCTTCCGGCGACCCGCAATCGAAGGTGCGCCCCTGGTAATGGCAGCCATAGAAGGGCTGCTGCTTCTCCAGCTTCAGCATCGCATCGGTGAGCTGGATCTCGTTGCCGGCGCCCTTTTCCTGGCCCTCGAGAATCCCGAATATCTCCGGCTGCAGGATGTAGCGCCCGTTGATGTAGAGATTGGAGGGCGCCGTGCCGGTCTTTGGCTTCTCCACCATGCCGGTAATGCGGAAACCGTGATGCGTATCCTCGCCGCGGCCGACGATGCCGTATTTATGGGCCTCGGCGGGGTCGCATTCCTGAACAGCGACGATGTTGTTGCCGGTCTCGGCATAGAGCTCGACCATCTCCTTCATGCAGCTTTTCTCCGACTGCATGATCATGTCAGGCAAAAGCAGTGCGAAGGGCTCGTCCCCGACGAGCTCGCGGGCGCACCAGACGGCATGGCCAAGGCCAAGCGGCACCTGCTGGCGCGTGAAGCTGGTCTGCCCCGGCGAGGGTTGCAGCCGCTGCAGGCGGGCGAGCTCGTCGTTCTTGCCGCGCTGGGCGAGCGTGTCATAGAGTTCAAACTGGACGTCGAAATGGTCCTCGATGACCGCCTTGTTGCGGCCGGTCACGAAGATGAAATGTTCGATCCCGGCTTCGCGTGCCTCGTCGACCACATACTGGATGACCGGCCTGTCGACGACGGTCAGCATTTCCTTGGGTATGGCCTTGGTGGCCGGGAGAAACCGCGTGCCGAGACCGGCGACCGGGAAAACTGCCTTGCGAACTCTCTTCATGCTGTCAATTATCCGCTTGTAAGCCTGTTCGGCAATCCCGCTTCCAGACATTTTCATGCCGGAATCGAGGATTATGGAACGGCTGGTCAGAAAAATTTGTAGTCCGTAAAGCACCAACCCGCCTTTTCGTTCCCAACGGCACCTATGGTAAACCAATTGCTAACCGGGTTCGGCGATGAATGATCTTCCTGTGATGATGAAGGAGGAAAAGATGTCCGTTCGCAACGCCGCAAAGCGCTTCACAAGCGTCGTTGCGGCCGCCAGCCTTTCGCTCGCCTTGCTGATGCCCGCCGGATCTGCTTTTGCCGATGCCGGCTTCCGGCAATGGGTGGCTAGCTTCCGCGCCACCGCAGTGCGGAGCGGCGTTTCCGGCACCGTTTACGACCAGGCGTTCCAGGGCATCAGCGATGCCGACCCGGTCGTGCTGGAAAAAGCGCGTTATCAACCCGAATTCACCGCGCCAGCCTGGGATTATTTCGACAACCGCGTCCATGACCAGTCGGTCGCGGTCGGCCAGCAGATGGCCAGGAAGTGGAAGCCGTGGCTGGACAGGATCGAGGCAAAATACGGCGTCGACCGCTACGTCCTGCTGGCCATCTGGTCGATGGAATCGAACTACGGCGAAATCCTCAAGCGCGATGAGGTCATGCGAAATGTCGTGCGTTCGCTGGCAACGCTTGGCTATGCGGACCGCAGACGATCGAAATTTGCCCGCACCCAGTTGATCGCGGCGCTGAAGATCCTGCAAAGGGGCGACATCGACAAAAGCCACCTCAGCGGCTCATGGGCCGGCGCCATGGGCCATACCCAATTCATTCCGACCAGCTATCAGGCCTATGCGGTCGATATGGACGGCGACGGCAGGCGCGACATCTGGAATTCGATTCCCGATGCATTGGCAACGGCCGCCAATCTGCTCAGGAAGAACGGCTGGCAGGCCGGCAAGACCTGGGGCTATGAAGTCAGCCTTCCCGATGGGAAGAAGTTCCCGGCCGGATCGAAGTCACTGTCGCAATGGCAGGCGCTGGGTGTCACGCGTGTCAACGGCAAGTCCTTCAAGAGTGGTGCGGAGAAGGCCACGCTGAAGGTGCCGGGCGGCCGCGGCGGCCCGGCCTTCCTGATGATCAAGAATTTTTCGGTCATCAAGCGCTACAACAATGCCGACAAATACGCGCTTGCCGTTGGCCTTCTTGCCGACGAAATCGCCGGTTATGGTGGGCTTGTGCAGGACTGGAAGCGGCCTTTCACGAAGCTCTCCTTCGAGGAGAGGCAGGAGCTTCAGCAGCGGCTTTCCCAGTCCGGCTACTATGACGGCAAGTTCGACGGCAAGATCGGTGAGGGATCGAAAGCCGCCATCATGGCCTTCCAGGCGAAGGCTGGCTTGACCCAGGACGGACATCCGAGCATGGAAGTGCTCAAATGGCTCAGGCAGAACTAGCCTCGCATAGGGAGACGACCTGGAGCATCGGAGCTAAACCGGTTTCTGGAAGAATCCGATGCTCAGGCGGCGGCACGGTTGGACTTGGGTCCGGCACTCTTAAGGGATGGAGAGGGTGATTGGTTTCGGCTGCGCGTATCCAGATGATCCTTCGTCGCGTGCCGATCCTGATTCTGGCTATTGCCGTTCTGGCCGTCAGTACTGCCGCCGCCTTTCATACGCCGGCGGTAGCGCAGGAAGAACAAAGGCGTGGCTGGTCGCTG
>NZ_SUEO01000066.1:26131-27329 GCF_004962925.1 Mesorhizobium sp.
GGGCAAAAAAGCCCCGCGCCGCGCCGCGCCGGCCGGCTGAGCCGACAACCCCCATTGTCGAGAAGGCGCCGGATGCCCGCACCGTTCTGGTGGTCGGCGATTTCATGGCGAGCGGCCTTGCCGAAGGTCTGGATACCGCCTTTGCCGAAAACAACAAAATCAGGATCGTCGTTCGCAGCAACGGTTCGTCCGGTTTCGTGCGTGACGATTTCTACAACTGGCCCGAACAGATCAAGTCGCTGATCGAGACCGAAAAGCCCGCGGCCGTAATCGTCATGCTGGGATCCAACGATCGGCAGCAAATGCGCGTGAACGACGAGCGCGAACAGCCGCGGTCCGAAGGTTGGGACAAGGAATACGAGCGCCGGACCGAAGCGTTCGGCAAGGCCATTGCATCGGCCAAGGTACCGTATCTGTGGGTCGGCATGCCGGCATTCAAGGCGCCGAAGATGACCTCCGACATGCTGGCTTTCAACGACATCTACCGCTCGACGGCCGAAAGTCATGGCGGCGAATTCGTCGACATCTGGGACGGTTTCGTCGACGAGGACGGCGCCTTTGTCACGAGCGGGCCTGACATCAACGGCCAGCCGGTTCGCCTGCGCACCGACGACGGCATCTATGTGTCGAAAGCCGGCAAACGCAAGCTCGCCTTCTATGCCGAAAAACCGTTGATGAAGATGCTTGGAATGACCGCGCCCACGGGCACACCGGCGACTTATGCACCAGCGGGCGCTCCCGTCGAGGCGCCGGCACCGGCTACGGCACCCATGGCCGTCGATCGCACCGTGCCGATGCTCCTCAACGATCCGGCGCTCGATGGCGGTTCGGAGCTTCTCGGCGCCGCACCGCCGGCAAAGGCGGACGGGCTCGGCGAAAAACTCGTCGTCGAGGGCAAGGCGCCCGATGCCTCGCCCGGCCGCGCCGACGACTTCCATTGGCCGCCCAGGGCACAGCCTGCGGCGGCAGCCGCTGGAAGCGACACGACGACGGCGATCAATCCTTGATGCGAGGCTCCTCGGAGGCCGTTTCGAAACTCGCTCCTGTGAGTCATATGAGGGTGTTTTCGAGAACCGGAGCGGAACGTACATTCGAGTACGTGAGCACCGGCCTACGCCGGCCGTAGCCTTTAACTGCCACGACCGATCATAAGTGCTTCGGCCGGCGTAGGCCGGTGCTCACGTACTCGAATGTACGT
>NZ_SUEO01000067.1:0-9843 GCF_004962925.1 Mesorhizobium sp.
GGAGCCGACCCCCTGCCCTTATTGTTCCATTCGGGCACGTCGGCGCGCGGGCCGATCTGCATCCAGCCGACCGCCTTGCCATCCTCGAATGCCAGCAGGCCCGGTGGCGGCCCGGCCTCGATCCGCGCCTTGATGTGATCCTTGTTCCGCTCCCGGTTGCTGGCGCGCCGCGCTGCCGGCGACAACCGGAAATGTGTGCACCAGCAGCCGTAGCAGGCGCCTTGCTTACCGAAAAGATCTTCGAAATCCGCCCAAAGCTCGGGCACCAACGGCGCTATGGTCGTATTCATGAGTTCTCTCCCGGCCCACCGCCTTGTCGTGGCGTCCGTCCTGACGTACCATTGCATTTGTTCTCTTTATGTTCGCAGCGATGGCGGCTCCTGTCAACAATCCCGATCACGGTTTTTGCCGCGACTGCCTGACCTTCCAGCGCAGCGAGGCACGGCGCTGCGATCGCTGCGGCAGCCCACGGCTTGCCCACCATCCGGAGCTCTACCGGCTGCATCTCGCCCATATCGATTGCGACGCGTTTTACGCGGCGGTCGAAAAGCGTGATAACCCGGCGCTGAAGGACCGGCCGTTGATCATCGGCGGCGGCAAGCGCGGCGTCGTTTCCACCGCTTGCTACATCGCCCGCATCCATGGGGTGCGCTCGGCAATGCCGATGTTCAAGGCGCTCGAAGCCTGTCCGGAAGCGGTCGTCATCCCGCCGGACATGGAAAAATATGTACGCGTTGGCCGCGAGGTGCGCGCCATGATGCAGGCGCTGACGCCGCTGGTCGAACCGATTTCCATCGACGAAGCGTTTCTGGACCTTGCCGGCACCGAGCGCCTGCATGGCTTGCCGCCGGCGGTGGTGCTGGCACGCTTCGCGCTCGGTGTGGAGAAAGAGATCGGCATCACCGTTTCATCAGGCCTTTCCTACTGCAAGTTCCTGGCCAAGGTGGCGTCGGACTTTCGCAAGCCGCGCGGTTTTTCGGTGATCGGCGAGGCCGAGGCATCAGGCTTTCTGGCCGAACAGCCGGTGACGCTGATCTGGGGCGTGGGAAAAGCCTTCGCCGCCACGCTTGAACGAGACGGCATCCGGATGATCGGCCAGTTGCAGCGCATGGGGCGCGGCGACCTGATGCGCCGCTACGGCGTGATGGGCGACCGGCTCTACCATCTTTCGCGCGGCGAGGACGACCGCCGCGTCCATCCCGACCAAGATGCGAAAAGCGTGTCGGCCGAGACCACCTTCGACACCGACATCGCGTCCCTGGATGAATTGGTTTCGGTGCTGAGGGCGCTGTCGGAAAAGGTCTCGGGGCGCTTAAAGAAATCCGGCATTGCCGGGCGCACTGTTGTGCTCAAGCTGAAGACCCAGGATTTCAAGACCCGCACGCGCAACCGCCAGCTCGGCGACCCGACACGGCTGGCCGACCGCATTTTTTCGATCGGGCTCGAGCTGCTGCGCAAGGAAACGGATGGCACAAGATACCGGCTGCTCGGCATCGGCGTCAGCGACCTCTCGAATGACGAAAAGGCCGATCCGCCCGATCTCGTCGATATCCAGTCACGCAAGCGCGCCATGGCCGAAGGCGCCATCGACACACTGCGCGACAAGTTCGGCCTGAGGGCGGTGGAGACCGGCTACACCTTCGGCAAGGGTCGCAGCGCCCACCCGCCCGAGCCGATCGAGGACTGAGACCGTACCGTCAGATGCGCCTCAAATCGATCCGGCTGGTCATCACGCGCTCGCCGGTTTTCGGGTCGACGTCGATAACGGTCAGCCGCATGCCGTCCTCGCCGTTCTTCTCGACCGTCATTTGCGCGGTGCGATCACCGTTGACCTCCTTCGCCCAACGGATGCCGAGATTGATCGCATTGCCCGAGCGCCTGCCGCTGAGCTGCGCCGGCCCGGTGCGTGACCCGACATAGGTGCCACTATACTTCGTCCCGCTGGACTTCAGATCGGCACTGATGGCGCGCGTTACCACGACAAGACCGCGGCAGGTGCCGTCAAGCGACAATGAGCTCGATGTCGCGTCGGAATTGAATCGGCAGGAGACGTTAACCGTCGGCGCATCGGTGGTTACCTTGACGGTGCCCTTGCCGGCGAAATTCCCCTGGAACGAGCGGAGGAAATCGGCTTCGTCGGCGTGAGCTGCGCCAGCTGCAGCCGCCAGGCAGCCGGCGAGTACAAATCGTGCGAATGATTTCATCGGATCTCTCCTCGTTGAGATCGGAAGCAAGGCACTTCCCTGCTAGGCAGGTAAACACTACGAATCAACGCCTGCCACTTCGGCAGGTTCCGCCTTCAACATGGCCGTTTTGCAACGTGCCGCTTCTGGCCCAGCCGAATGCGTCGACTAGCGGTTGCGGTGTAAGTCCCGGCTTGCGACATAGCGCACATGGCACCCCCACCGTCGATACCCAAGGCCGCATTCTGGATGGCGCTGTCGATCGCATCGTTTCTGGCGATGTCGGTTGCCGGCCGCGCCACGATGGCCGAGCTCAACGTCTTCCAGGTGTTGGAGCTGCGCTCGGTAATCGGTTTTTTCATCCTCCTGCCGCTGGTGATGATGTCAGGCGGTTTTCCGGCGATGCGCACCAAACGGCCCTTGGCCCATATCGCGCGTAACGTCGTCCATTTTATCGGCCAGGCGGCGTGGCTTTACGCCTTGACGCTGATCCCGCTGGCCGTGCTGATCTCCATCGAATTCACGACACCGATCTGGACGGCCATCCTGGCGGTCGGCTTCCTCGGTGAAAGGCTAAGCCGGCCCAAGGTTGCCGCGATCATGCTTGGCCTGATCGGCGTGATGATCATCGTGCGTCCGGGAGCGGGCTCCGTCGATCCGGGACATGTCGTCGTTCTGGGTGCCGCCGTCTGCTTCGGCATATCCGTGGTTCTGGTCAAGTCGCTGACACGGACGGACAGCGTCGTGCGCATCATCTTCTGGATGCTGCTCATCCAGTCGGTGCTCGGCTTTGCCCCGGCGCTCTACGAATGGCGCAGCCCGCCGCTCGAACTGTGGCCGTGGATCCTGCTGATCGCCTTCACCGGCATGTCGTCGCATTTCTGCATGGCCCGGGCGCTTGGCTATGCCGACGCCACGGTCATCTCGCCGATGGACTTTTTGCGCGTGCCGCTGTCGGCGCTGATCGGCTGGCTGCTCTACCAGGAGCAGATCGACGCTTTCACCGCCGGCGGCGCCTTGCTGATCCTGCTGGGCAATCTGCTCAATCTGCAGAAAAAAGCGACCAAGCCTGCGGAAGTGGCAGCGTCTTAGCATTTTGCAGCCAAACGTCTTCGTTTGACGTCCGACAAATGCGTTAAAGCAAAGAGTTAGGGCGCGGTTTGGTCCCACCAAAACCGCGCTCTAGCCTCGCATTTCAGTCGCCTTCGTCGGGTATCTTGAGGAGATGCCCGCAGGCCTTGCAGTGGACGGCGTCGGGCTCGTGCCGCTGAAGGCCGCACTGCGGGCACGGGAAGAAGACCTTGGCGGGGCGGAAGAGAGCCTGCGCAAGCCTGACGAACAGCGATATGCCTATGATCATGGTGGCGATAGCAGTGAGCTTGCCGGCTATTCCCGGCAGGACGATGTCGCCGAAACCGGTCGTGGTCACCGTGGCGACGGTGAAATACAGCGCGTCGACATAGCCTTCGAGCCCGGCCCCGGTGCGGAAGAAAAAGGTGTAGACGAAGCCGGTGATGACAAACAGGAATGTCAAGAGATTGATGACTGCGTGGCTCGCCTCGCGCCATTTTTTGAGACCGCGCATCTCGAAATGCCGCCACAGGGAGCCGCTGCGCGACAGCGACCACAGCCGCAATATGCGCAGAAAACCCAGATTGGCCAGCGCCGAAGGCATCAGCAGCGTCAGCAGGATGAAGGCGTCGACCCACGACGTCGGCTGTTTCATCAGGCGCAGCATGTCGTTTGAGGCAAGCAGTCGTGCAATCATATCGGCGGCGACAAGTGCTGCCACCGAATAGTCAAGCCAGAGGAACGAGGACGACTCCTGGATCACCGGTGTGGCGATGAAGAAGGCGATGATGGCAAGGTCGATGATGATCGCCGCCAGTTGAAACCGGAAAGCGGCAGGCGTGCGCCCGTGATAAAGCTTGCGCAACGTATCGCGCAGCCGCGCCAAAGCTGAAAACTCCTGCGCTCCGTCCTTGTCAGTCGCCTTCATGACAACTGCGATAACGTTCGCTGAGACAGCCGTCCAGTGGGCAGAGCAGGGAGAAGCCGCCGTGGGTTGAGAACGTCCGGAGAGTTTCAGGCCCGGAAAGCGATCAGACCGGTTGTGCCTCGATGATGCTGATGCGAGGCCCGGCTTCAACAATATTCGCGACCCGGAAATCCGACGCCGCAAGCAACAACCTGAATTCTTCCGCCGTGCGCTCCTGCCCGCCCGGCATGACCAACATGTTCAGATCGCCGAATTTTGCGCTGGCGCCTTCGTTGGGCGGCGCCAGAATGCTCTCGAGCACCAGCAGTTTGCCTTCTGGACGCATCGCCCGGCGGCAGGTTTTCAGGATCCGGATGTTGGTGTCGTCGTCCCAGTCATGCAGGATCCATTTAAGCACAATCGCATCGGCGCCCTCGGGCACCGAGACGAAGAAATCGCCGGCGACGATATCGCAGCGGTCGGCCACACCCGCGGCGTCAAAGACCGGGCCGGCCTTCGCCACGACCTGCGGCTGATCGAAAAGAATGCCGCGCTGGCCGGGATTGCGGCAGAGGATTTCGGCAAGCAGAGCGCCCTGCCCGCCCGCGACATCCATGACGACAGAGAACGGCCGGAAGTCATAGGCCGCGATCACCGCAGCGGCGACGCCACGCGACATGGCCGTCATCGCCCGGTCGAAGGTGACAGACTCTTCCGGATGCTCCGCCCGGTATTCCCAAACGCCCTTGCCATAAGCATGGCGAAAGGCGTTTTCGCCGGTGCTGACACTGTGCAGCAGATCGCTCCATGCCTGACGGAAATACGGCCGCCCGGCCAGGATAGCCCACGGTGCGACCGAATGCTGAACATCGGATCGCAACGCGCCGCCAACCGGGGTCAGTGAGAAGAACCGGTCTTCCGCTTCATGGAACACGCCGACCGACGCAAGGGCGCGCAACAGCCGGTAAAGCGCCTGGGGATGAGTATTGGTCAACGCGGCAAGGTCGCCGCTGGTGCGTTTTCCGTCCTTGAGATGGTCTGCGATGCCCAGCGTGGCGGCGACGCATATCGCCTGAGATACCTGGAACCCATTGACCATCTTCTGGAGTTCGGCAGCGGCTTCCCGCTCGTCCATGACGCGCTCCCCCGGCCGCCGAAAGACCCAGGCCGCCAAGCTCACAATACCAGCGGCACTGTAACCGGACAATGCCGGCGCTGAGTGGCGGAACACCGTCGAAACAAACGGAACCGTGCTAATCCCGCTAGAGCATTTTGCAGTCAAACGGCTTCGTTTGGCGTCCGACAAAATGCGTTAAAACAAAGAGTTAGAGCGCCGTTTGGTTCCGCCAAAACGCAAAGCGCTCTAGCTCACACCAGTTCCACTTCCACCACGCCCGGCACCGCCCGCATGGCCGACGCGATCTGTGGCGAGACGCGGTAACGGTTGGGCAGTTCGATCTCGACCTCGCCCTGCGCCTCATCCTTGATAACGATAATGCTCACCTGACTGTCGCCGCGCTGGGTAAGCTGCGATTGAATCGCCGACGCCGGTCGGTCATTCCTGACAAAGATGCGCAGGGCTTTCTGGATGCGGCTTGCCTCGTCCTCCAGCGATTGCACGGTCTGGATGCGCAGATTGACGCCTTCGGGCCTGTCCTCGGCCGAAACGGTGATCACCACCGAACGGCCGGGCTCGAGCAGGTCGCGATATTGCGCCAGGCCTTCGGAAAACAGCACTGCTTCATACTGGCCGGACGTGTCGGAAAACTGCACGACGCCCATCTTGTTGCCGGTGCGCGTCTTGCGCTCCTGCTTGGTGGTGACGGTTCCGGCAAGCCGCCCGGCGGCAGCGCCGCGCTTGACGGCGGCCGAGAACTCAGCCCAGGTCTGCACCCGCATCTTCTGCAGCGCCGCCTTGTATTCGTCCAGCGGATGGGCAGAGAGGTAGAAGCCGACCACCTGGAATTCACGGTGCAGGCGGTCGGCGGCAAGCCACGGATCGGTCGCCGGCAGGTTGAGCGCCTGCGACTGCGCGCCGAGCGAGGCGCCGAAAATGTCATGCTGGCCCGACATTGCGTTCTGCTGCGCCAGCGACGCCAGCCCCATCATCCGCTCGACGCCCGCCATCATCGCGGCGCGGTCGTGGCCGAAACAGTCGAGAGCGCCAGCCATGATCAGGCTTTCAAAGACGCGCTTGCCGACGATCTTCGGATCGACCCTTTCGCAGAAATCGGCGAGGTTCTTGAACGGTTTTTCGCCGCGCATCGCGACGATATGCTCGACCGCCGCGTCGCCGACGCCTTTGAGCGCGGCCAGCGAATAGAAGATCCGGTTCTCGCCGACTTCGAAGGCGCGGAAGCTTGATATCACCGAAGGCGCCACGACATCTATGCCGAGGCGCAGCGCATCCTGGCGGAAATCGGCGAGCTTGTCGGTGTTGCCCATGTCGAGCGTCATCGACGCGGCCAGGAACTCGACCGGGTAGTGCGCCTTCAGATAGGCCGTCTGGTAGGAGACGACCGCATAGGCGGCGGCATGCGATTTGTTGAAACCGTAGTCGGCGAACTTTGCCAGCAGGTCGAAAATGAAGTCGGCTTGCGGCTTGCCGACGCCGCGCTCGACCGCGCCGGAAACGAAGCGCTCGCGCTGCTTGTCCATCTCGGCGCGGATCTTCTTGCCCATGGCGCGGCGCAGCAAATCGGCTTCGCCCAGCGAATAGCCGGAAAGTTCCTGCGCGATCTGCATCACCTGTTCCTGGTAGACGATGACGCCTTGCGTCTCCTTCACCAGATGGTCGATCTTCGGGTGGATCGACGCCATCTCCTCCTCGCCATGCTTTCTGGCGTTGTAGGTCGGGATGTTCTCCATCGGTCCCGGCCGGTAAAGCGCGACCAGCGCGATGATGTCCTCGATGCAGTCGGGGCGCATGCCGATCAGCGCCTTGCGCATGCCGGCACTTTCCACCTGGAACACGCCGACCACTTCGCCGCGCGACAGCATGGCGTAGGTATCAGGGTCGTCGAGCGGAATGTGGGCGAGATCGATCTCGATGCCGCGGCGGCGGATCAGCTTGACCGCGGTCTCCAGCACCGTCAGCGTCTTCAGGCCGAGGAAGTCGAACTTTACCAGCCCGGCCTGCTCGACATACTTCATGTTGAACTGGGTGACCGGCATGTCGGAGCGCGGGTCGCGGTACATCGGCACCAGCTCCCACAGCGGCCGGTCGCCGATGACGATGCCGGCGGCGTGCGTCGAGGCGTGACGGTAGAGCCCTTCCAGCTTCTGCGCCATATCGAGCAGCGTCTGCACGATCGGCTCCCGCTCGGCCTCTTCGGCAAAGCGCGGCTCGTTGGCGATGGCGTCGGCGAGCTTGACCGGATTGGCCGGGTTCGACGGCACCATCTTGGAGAGCTTGTCGACCTGGCCATAGGGCATCTGCAAGACGCGGCCGACATCGCGCAGCACCGCGCGCGCCTGCAGCGTGCCGAAGGTGATGATCTGGCCGACCTGGTCGCGGCCGTATTTCTGCTGGACGTAGCGGATGACCTCCTCGCGCCGGTCCTGGCAGAAGTCGATGTCGAAGTCGGGCATCGACACGCGGTCGGGATTGAGGAAGCGCTCGAACAGCAGCGAGAAGCGCAGCGGATCGATGTCGGTGATGGTCGTCGAATATGCGACCAGCGAGCCGGCGCCCGAACCGCGGCCCGGCCCGACCGGAATGCCTTGCGCCTTCGCCCATTTGATGAAGTCGGCAACGATCAGGAAGTAGCCGGGAAACTTCATCTTCTCGATGATGCCGAGCTCGAATTCCAGCCGTTCGCGGTATTGTTCGACCGTGTAGCCAGGCGCCAGGCCGTGCGCGGCGATCCGCGCCTCCAGCCCTTCATGCGCCTGTCTGGCAAGCTCCTGCGCCTCCGCCTTCACCGCCGCATCGGCGTCGGCGACATCGCCGCCGGCAAAGCGCGGCAGGATCGGGTTGCGGGTCTTGGGATAATAAGAGCAGCGCAGCGCGATCTCGACGGTGTTGTCGATCGCTTCGGGCAGATCGGCAAACAGCTTCGCCATGTCAGCCTGGCTTCTCAGAAAATTGTCGGGCGACAGGCGGCGGCGATTGTCGACGGCGACGACTGAACCTTCGGCGATGGCGATCAGCGCGTCATGCGCCTCATAGTCGTCGCGCGAGGAGAAAAACGCCTCGTTGGTGGCGACCAGCGGCAGGTCATTGATATAGGCGAGATCGACGGACGATTGCTCAATGGCCCGGTCATAGCCGGAAACCCGGTCCAGTTCGACATAGAGCCGGTCGCCGAACAGGGCCTTGAGCGCCAAAAGCCGTGTCTCGGCGAGATCGCGGCGGTCCTCTTTCAAGGCGTTGCCGATCGGGCCGCGCGGCCCGCCGCTGAGGCAGATCAGGCCATCGCTATGGCCTTGCAGCATCTCTGTCGTCAGATGCACGGCCTCGCCGGGCGGCGTTTCAAGATAGACCCGGCTGACCAGCCTGACCAGATTGCTGTAGCCGGCCTCGGTCGCCGCGATCAAAACCACCGGCCGCATCTCCGGACCTTGCCGCCTGCGGTCGCGCTGGCTGTCGCTGGCTTCGCCGGAAAAGGCGAGAGTGGTCTGGCAGCCGATGATCGGCTGGATGCCCTCCTTCACCGCTTTCTGCGCGAATTCGAGCGCTCCGAACAGATTGTTGGTGTCGGTGACGGCGATGGCCGGAGCCTCATCCTTGACCGCATGGCCGACAACCGTGCCGAGCTGCAAGGCGCCTTCAAGCAGCGAATAGGCCGAATGCACGCGCAGATGGATGAACGGCCGCGCCGGCACTTCTGGCCGCGACGCCTTCATAAAGGCCTCGCGCCGCAAAGGGTCGCGTGGAAGTGTCTCATTCGCCATAGTTTTTTAGCGCCGCTTGAAAGGACTCAGTCGATGAAGTTGCATTGTCCGGCACCGGACGATGCGAGTCCAGCAATTGCCAATCGAGCCTTGCAAGTTCGCGATCATTGCTTTGTGACGGCATTTATGCTAGGAATATATGCATGGTGCTGAGTTGCGCCAACGACCCGCCGCCGAGGCGGGTTTTTATTTTCAGCCTCACGCGAATTCCATGATCACCGCATCGACCGCGAGACTGTCGCCCGGCTTAGCCTTAAGTTTCGACACGATAAGATCGCGCTCGGCGCGCAACACGTTTTCCATCTTCATCGCCTCGACGACCGCCAACGTCTCGCCGGCCTTGACCTCCTGCCCCTCGGCAACGGCGATCGACACGACGAGGCCGGGCATCGGGCAGAGCAGCATCTTCGAGGTGTCCGGCGCCACTTTTTCCGGCATCAGCCTTTCGAGCTCGGCGGTACGCGGCAGCATGGCTCGTGCCGTCACCGACATGCCTTTCCAGGCGATGCGAAACCCGTTCAGTACCGGCCTGATCTGCGCGGCGATTCTTCGGTCGCCGACCGTGCCGCGCCAGATGAGGTCGCCCGGCCGCCAGTCTGACATCACCGTCAGCGCTTTGCCGCCGTCGATCGACAGATCGAGCTCCATCGGAATGGAAATCATGCCTTCGAGGACAGAAGCCGAAAGGTAATCCTCGCCGATCTTGACCACCCAGTCGCGTTTCAGGGCACCCGAATGCGGCGCCAGCCGCCCGCCCAGCCGGTCGAGCCGGTCGCGGCGCAGCAG
>NZ_SUEO01000067.1:9853-15656 GCF_004962925.1 Mesorhizobium sp.
CGACCGCGGTGGCGATCGATGCCAGCACGGCCTTCTCCTCGTCGTTCGGCACGATCGGCGCGAACCCGTCAGGATATTCCTCTGATATGAAGGCGGTCGATATCAGCCCGTCCCGCCAGCGCCGATGCTGCATCAGCGCCGCCAGGAACGGTATGTTGTGCCCGATGCCGTCGACGACGAAGCTGTCCAGCGCTTCCGACATGGCGTCGATCGCGGCGAGCCGCGTCGGCGCCCAGGTGCACAGCTTGGCGACCATCGGGTCATAGAACATCGAGATTTCCGAACCCTCGGTGACGCCGGTATCGTTGCGGATGACGATTTCGCCGAACTGTCCCTCTTCCGGCGGCCGGTATTTTGTCAGCCGGCCGATCGACGGCAGGAAATTGCGATACGGGTCCTCGGCGTAGAGCCGGCTTTCCACCGCCCAGCCGTTCAGCTTGACGTCACTTTGCTTGATAGCGAGCTTCTCGCCGGCAGCTATGCGGATCATCTGCTCGACCAGGTCGATGCCGGTGACGAGCTCGGTGACCGGATGCTCGACCTGTAATCGCGTATTCATTTCAAGGAAATAGAAGTTCTTTTCGCTGTCGACGATGAACTCAACCGTGCCGGCGCTCTGATAGTCGACCGCCCTGGCCAGCGCCACCGACTGCTCGCCCATGGCTTTCCGCGTCTTGGCGTCGAGGAAGGACGAGGGTGCCTCTTCGACGACCTTCTGGTTGCGGCGCTGGATCGAGCATTCGCGCTCGCCGAGATAAAGCGCGTTGCCATGTGCGTCGGCCAGCACCTGGATCTCGATGTGGCGCGGATCGACCACGAACTTCTCGATGAAGACGCGGTCGTCGCCGAACGAGCTTTTGGCCTCCGACCGCGCCCGATCGAACCCGTCGCGCACCTCGGCCTTGCTCCAGGCGATGCGCATGCCCTTGCCGCCGCCGCCGGCCGAGGCCTTGATCATCACGGGATAACCGATCTCACCGGCTATTTTCTCGGCATGCTCGGCATTCTCGATGACGCCAAGCCAGCCGGGCACGGTCGACACGTTTGCAGCGTTGGCGAATTTCTTCGATTCGATCTTGTCGCCCATCGCCCTGATCGCTCTGGGTTTTGGGCCGATGAAGACGATGCCCTCCTTCTCCAGCGCCTCACAGAAGGATGCGCGTTCGGACAGAAATCCGTAGCCGGGATGCACGGCTTCTGCACCCGTCGCCTTGCAGGCGGCGATGATCTTCTCCGGCACCAGATAGCTCTGCGCGGCCGGCGAAGGCCCGATATGCACCGCTTCGTCGGCCATCTCGACATGCACGGCGTCGCGGTCGGCGTCCGAATAGACCGCCACGGTCGCGATGCCCATCTTGTGCGCCGTCTTGATGACGCGGCAGGCGATCTCGCCGCGATTGGCGATCAGGATTTTTGTGAACATGCGGGTTTTGTTCCCTCGGCTGCCTTTCTTTTATGGGCTTCGCCCGGCCGGTCAAGGCCCGGCTGATCAAGGCAAGTTGGCGCATATCCCGGGCGCAAGTCGCCTAGTGACGACCAAACCCGGCTATGAACTGTCAATTCGTCCCATAGTCCAGAACCTGCAGATACGCTAATGCTCGCCCCCGATTGCAGATTTGCCCTGAGAGGAGATTCCCGATGAAAACCCGTGCCGCTGTCGCTGTCGCCGCCGGAAAGCCGCTGGAGATCCTGGAGGTCGACCTCGACGGCCCGCGCGCCGGCGAGGTACTGGTCGAAATCAAGGCGACCGGCATTTGCCACACCGACGAATTCACGCGGTCGGGCGCCGATCCCGAAGGCATCTTTCCGGCGATCCTCGGCCATGAGGGTGCGGGAATCGTCGTCGATGTCGGTAAGGGCGTCACTTCGGTTAAGAAGGGTGACCACGTCATCCCGCTCTACACGCCGGAATGCCGGCAATGCCCGTCCTGCCTGTCCAGAAAGACCAATCTGTGCACCGCGATCCGCGCCACGCAGGGGCAAGGCCTGATGCCGGACGGCTCGTCGCGCTTCTCGATCGGCAAGGACAAGATCTTCCACTATATGGGCTGCTCAACCTTCTCCAACTTCACCGTCCTGCCCGAGATCGCGGTGGCCAAGGTCAATCCAGACGCGCCCTTCGACAAGATCTGCTACATCGGCTGCGGCGTCACAACCGGCATCGGCGCGGTGATCAACACAGCCAAGGTCGAGATCGGCGCCACGGCCGCCGTCTTCGGCCTCGGCGGCATCGGCCTCAATGTCATCCAGGGGCTGCGCCTTGCCGGCGCCGACATGATCATCGGCGTCGACCTGAACAACGACAAGAAAGAATGGGGCGAGAAATTCGGCATGACGCATTTCGTCAATCCGAAGGAGATCGATGGCGATATCGTGCCGTATCTCGTCAACATGACCAAGCGCGGTGCCGACCAGATCGGCGGTGCCGACTATACATTCGACTGCACGGGCAGCACCAAGGTGATGCGGCAGGCCCTTGAAGCGTCGCACCGCGGCTGGGGCAAGTCGGTGGTCATCGGTGTTGCCGGCGCCGGCCAGGAGATCTCGACGCGGCCATTCCAGCTCGTCACCGGACGCACCTGGATGGGCACCGCCTTTGGCGGCGCGCGCGGCCGCACCGACGTGCCGAAGATCGTCGACTGGTACATGGACGGCAAGATCGAGATCGACCCGATGATCACCCACACGCTGAAGCTGGAAGACATCAACAAAGGTTTTGACCTGATGCATGAGGGCAAGAGCATCAGGAGCGTGGTGGTTTACTAGGTGAAATCGGCTCTGATGGACTACATCGCGGCATGGACCGCGAAGAGGTCCGAAGCGTTGCAGGGATAGCGACCGCCCGAATATCATCGATGGAGCCTGCCGAAGCCGCCAGGTTTCATCCGCGTTGGAACGAACGATGCCCGTACCTGCCATTTATGTCGACGCCGATGCCTGTCCGGTGAAGGCCGAGGTCGAGAAAGTCGCCGAGCGCCATGGCGTCGTCGTCACCTTCGTCTCCAATGGCGGCCTGCGCCCGTCGCGCGATCCGATGATCCGCAACGTCGTCGTGTCCAAGGGCGCCGACGCGGCGGACGACTGGATCGTCGACAATGCCAAGCCCAACGACATCGTGGTGACATCAGATATCCCGCTTGCCGCCCGCACGGTGGCGCTCGGCGCCCACGTGCTTGGGCCGACCGGGCGCCCGTTCACGCCGGAAACGATCGGCATGGCGGTGGCGATGCGCGACCTCAAGCAGCATCTGCGCGAGACCGGCGAAAGCAAGGGCTACAATGCCAGTTTCGCGCCGCAGGACCGCTCGCGGTTTCTCGGCGAGCTCGATCGCATCTTGCGGCGTGCGCTGAAATCCGCCGCACTGGACTAGCGCTTTGACCTCGAACCGGACGTCAGCGCAGCAAAACCGGGAATCGGTCTTCGGCATCATGCGCACAGGCAAAACTGCTATAATGTCCGAGTCCTAAAAGACGAGCGGCGGTAAGACGGGCCGCCATCAGAGGCCGGGCCATGACGACCGAGACGCCCCTGAAGACACCACTGCACCGCCACATGCAGTTCGCGGTGTCGGCCTGCATCGGTGTAGTGGCACTGGCGATCGCGCTGGTCTTGCGCACTCCGCTCGCCTTTTCGATCGGCGCCAATGCGTTTTTCGCCGCCTACACAGTCATCGTCGTCGCCCAAATGCCGCTGCTCACCGACCGCTATCTGAGCAAGAATGCCCGCGCCACCGACCAGCCGGTGCTGGTCATCTTTGCCGTGACGCTGATTGTCGTCGCCGTCGCCATCGTCTCGTTGTTCCAAGTGATCAATCGCGAGGGCAGCGCGCATCCTGTCGAACTCACCTTCGCCCTGCTGTCGATCCCGCTCGGCTGGTTCACCATCCACGCCATGACGGCGCTGCACTACGCACATGTTTACTGGCTGAACGATGAAGAGACCGACCCCGGCAGCAAAGCGAAGCGGAAAAAACCCGTCGGCGGCCTCGTATTTGCCGGTAAGGAGCGGCCGGACGGCTGGGATTTTCTCTATTTCTCGACCACCGTCGGCATGACCTCACAGACTTCCGATACCGCGGTCTCGAACACGAAAATGCGTCACATCGTGCTTTTGCATTCGATCGTGTCGTTCTTTTTCAATACAGTGATTGTCGCCGCCGCGGTCAACCTCGCCGTCAGTCTCGGGGGCAAGTAGTATCGGGCAGCCCGTAATAATTCCGTGATCGGATGAAACATCGCTTTGGCTGGCAGCGTATTGGAAGGAGAACGATCGGAAAGGCCGACTGAGCGGCCGGAAGGACGCGAAAAAATGGAATCGGTTGCCAGGAGCCAATCCACCGTCGGGCCAGACACTGCCGCGCCGAAGGATGCGACGCTGATCTACCGGCAGTCGCGCTGGACGCGGCTGACGCATTGGCTCTGGGCCATCTCGCTGTTCTTCATGCTGCTTTCCGGCCTGCAGATCTTCAACGCCCGCCCCCAGCTCTATATCGGCAAGGAGTCGGGATTCGCCTATGACAACACCATCTTCGCGATCGGCGCCGAGAACACCGCAAACGGACCGCGCGGCTACACCGAAATCTTCGGCAAGCGCTTCGACACGACCGGTGTGCTCGGTTGGTCGGGGCCGGTGGGTCGCGAGACGTCCCGCGCCTTCCCGTCCTGGGCGACGATCCCCTCTTATTACGACCTCGGCACCGCCCGCGTCGTCCATTTCTTCTTCGCCTGGATACTGACCACGACCCTGGTCGTGTGGTTGATCGCCAGTCTGGTCAACGGTCATCTGCGCCGCGATCTTGCTCCGCGCATCGGCGATCTCAGGCGCTTGCCGCGAGACATCGTCGATCATGCCAAGCTCAAGTTCCACCACACGCGCGAGTACAACACGCTGCAGAAGATGGCTTATGGCGGCGTAATGTTCGTGCTGCTGCCGCTGATGATCATCACCGGCCTTGCCATGTCACCGAGCATGAACGCGGTGCTGCCGTTCCTCAATGATCTGCTTGGCGGCCGGCAGACGGCGCGGACGATTCATTTCATCGTGATGCTGCTGCTCATCGCCTTCTTCATCATCCATATTCTGATGATCTTCGCCGCCGGCCCGATCAACGAGCTGCGTTCCATCATCACCGGCTGGTACCGAACCGATCCGCCGCCGGCGCATGGCGGCAAGGCGCCTCAGAGGAGTGCGTGAGATGGCGAAGTTTATGATCAGCCGCAGAAAATTCCTGACCTCGGCCAGCCTCGGCGTCTCCGGTGTCATGCTGTCGGGTTGCGATGCCTTCGACAGCCAGCTTCGCGTCGGCGACGGCCTGCGAAGTTTCCTCGAAGGCGCCAACGGCCTGACCTGGCGCGCGCAACGCCTGCTTGCCGGCGATTCGCTGGCGCCGGAATTCACCGAAGCCGACATTCGCCAGCCGCAGCGGCCGAACGGCGTCACCGCGCCGGACGACGATGTCTACAAGGGCCTGCTCGCCAACAATTTCGCCGACTGGCGGCTCGAGGTTTCCGGCCTCGTCGAAAAGCCGCTGTCGCTGACCCGTGAGCAATTGATGAACATGCCGAGCCGCACCCAGATCACCCGCCACGACTGTGTCGAAGGCTGGAGTTGCATCGCCAAATGGACCGGCACGCCGCTGTCGCTGGTGCTTGATCAGGCGGTGGTCAAGCCGCAGGCGCGCTACGTCATGTTCCATTGCCTCGACACCATCGACCGCAGCCTGTCCGGCGACATCAAATATTACGGCTCGATCGATCTGGTCGATGCCCGTCACCCGCAGACGATCCTAGCCTATGGCTTGAAC
>NZ_SUEO01000067.1:15666-16112 GCF_004962925.1 Mesorhizobium sp.
ATTGCGTGTCCGTGTCGAGCGCCAGATCGGCTATAAGATGCCGAAATATCTCCGCAAGATCGAACTGGTCGACGGTTTCGCCACTATCGGCGGCGGCAAGGGCGGCTACTGGGAGGACAATGGCTACGACTGGTACGGCGGCATTTGACCGCAGAGCATGATCCCGAACCGACGGTCAGCACAGCAAAAATGGGAACCGGTTTTCGAAAAAGATCATGTTCAAAAGAAATAGGCGCGACGCTCAGTAACTGTCATCGCTGTCATCGCCATCGCTGCGCAGGGCCGGGTTCAAATCCGGATTGTCATCGGGGGTGACAAGCTTGCCCAGTCCGTGCGGGCCTTGATAGTTGCCGTGGGTGTCGAAATTGGGATTGCCCTGATTGTCGAATTGCGGCGTCGGATCGATCCATTGGTCGTTACGGCTATGGCGCGGCCTCGGGTAATAA
>NZ_SUEO01000067.1:16122-24801 GCF_004962925.1 Mesorhizobium sp.
CGGAATGGCGGCGATGCGAGTTGTTGTTGTCGAGAATGGCGCCAACCACGCCGCCGACGATAACAGCCGCGGCCAAGTCGCCGGCAGAAGGGTTGCGGCCCGAGCCGGCGACCAGGAATTCCGCCGAGCAGCCATCATCGACCCAGATGCCGCCTCGGTCATAATCCCAGCTTCTGCCTTGGACGCAGCGCGACTTCGAAAGCTGCGAGGTCAATTGCACGCCGCGCCGCGTGTCGACACCGCAGTAGGAATAACGGTGGTTCACACTGGAGCAGACCACGCGTCTGGCGCCTGCCGCCTGCGCGGTGTCGGGCATCAGCGAGAGCTTCGCCGGATTGCCCAGGGTGCAGGCCAGGAACACCATCGAGCCGCTGATCGCCATCCGTGCCGACATTGCAATTCTCCAACCCGATCCGCTATCGATATCCCGGCCCGCTATCGACAGAATGGCATCCTCGTGTAAATCTGACAACCGGGCGGTTGCAGCGGGATCTATCATGCACTCAAAAATGATCGCCACGATTGCATTTGCCCTTTCCGCCTGGCTGGCGTTGGCGGCGCCATCCGCCTGGGCGGACGACAGTCTCAAGCGCATCATCGATCAGAAGACGCTGACGGTCGGTGTGGCGCTCAATCCGCCATGGATCCTCAAGAAAGCCGACGGCAAATTCGCAGGCTACGACGTCGACCTGACCAGCGCGCTTGCGTCCGACCTTGGCGTCGACCTGAAGCTGGTCGAAGTGCCTTGGAACGATCTCAAGGCGCGGCTGCTCAAGGGCGATTTCGACATGATTGCAGCGGGCTACGCCAGCACGCCGGAACGTGCGCGCGAAGTGGTGTTCTCCGACCAGACGGGCGCTGCCGATATCCGCATGGTGGCGACGATCGCCAGCCTTGGGAAAAAGCCGGGAAAGGCGGTGGCCGCGCCGGGATACAAGATCGCCGTGCTGTCCAATTCCACGGATGAGGCCGCCGCTAAGGAAGCATTCCCGAAGGCGACAATCCTCTCCTTCGACAATACATCAGATGTTTTCGCCGCGGTCATCGGCGGTGACGCACAGGCGATGGTCGCCACATCGCCAACACCGCAGATGGCCGCCAGGCTCTATGATGCGAAGTTGACAATGGTTGGTGGCCCGCTGTTGCGGACGCCGGAGGCGTTTGCGATGCGGCCGGACGATATCCGCCTGATCCAATACGTCAACAACTGGATTGACGCGCGTACCGCAGATGGCACCATCACCGGTGTGCGCCGCTACTGGTTCGGCAGTTTCAAATGGATGTCGCGGTTCGACACCAGCGCCAAGCCGGAGCCTGCCAAGCAATAGTCTTGCGAGCAACCTTGCAGATCGGCGGCCCGAGCGCCGGATGGATTTCTGGCGTGGTTAGCGAAGACTTGTCGGTAAGGTGTCGCTGGCAGGTGACAAGGTGTCGTCCACAGGCTATGGATGACGAGTCGAGGGCTCAAATTGAGTCCTACCTGTTTGCGGGAGAGAGCAGCGAGAGCTGCCGCCGAAGGGGAAATCGCCCGAAATCTCTCAGGCAAAAGAACCGTAGACGGGAAAGACACTCTGGAAAGTCGGGGCTTGCCCCCGCGCCGAAGGTGTAAGCGCTGCCGACAGAGTTACGGGGCGCGAGTCTCTCAGGCTTCAGACAGAGGGGCACGGACTGGCCGCCATTCGCGGCCGATTGCGTGCGACTCTGGAGATGACATGACGGGCGACGACACCAAACACCTTCCCCTTGAAGACCTTCACGTGGCCGCAGGTGCACGCTTTGGCGCGTTCGCCGGCTGGTCAATGCCGCTGACCTATCCGGCCGGCGTGATGAAGGAGCACCTTCATACCCGCGAGCAT
The DNA here is from genome assembly GCF_004962925.1 of Mesorhizobium sp. Classification (GTDB taxonomy): domain Bacteria; phylum Pseudomonadota; class Alphaproteobacteria; order Rhizobiales; family Rhizobiaceae; genus Mesorhizobium. Next base: position 17,979 of record NZ_SUEO01000067.1, read on the forward strand.
GCCGGCCTGTTCGACATCTCGCACATGAAGCTGTTCGAGATCAGTGGCCCGGGCGCTGAGGCACTGCTCAATCGTGCCTGCCCGTTCGATGCCGGCGCACTTGAGATTTCCCAGTCTAAATACACGTTCTTCCTCAACGAAGCCGCCGGCATCATCGACGATCTGATTGTTACCAGGCTCGGCCAGCAACGCTTCATGGTCGTCGCCAATGCCGGCAATGCCGAAGCCGACGAAAAGCACCTGCGCGCACTTGCCCTGGATTCTGACACAAAGGGGGATTTTGAGGCACAGGGCGACTTTGACGCCAAGGTGGACGCACTCGACCGCGTCTTCCTGGCCATTCAAGGCCCCGAAGCCTGGGCCGCCCTGTCCCGCGCCGGCATCGAGACCGGATCGCTGCTGTTCATGCATGGCTTTGAACCCCGCGAGAACTGGTTCATGAGCCGGTCGGGCTATACCGGCGAAGATGGTTTCGAGATCGGCCTGCCGGAAGCGGACGCGCGAGATCTCGTCGCCAAACTGCTCGAGGACGAGCGCATGATGTGGGTTGGGCTAGCCGCCCGCGACAGCCTGCGGCTCGAAGCAGGGCTTTGCCTGCACGGGCTGGACATCACGCCGGAGATCGACCCGGCCAGCGCCGGGCTGATGTGGGCTATCCCGAAAGAGGTTCGCGCCTCTGGCACTTTCATCGGTGCCGATGCATTGCGTTCAATCCTGGAGCGCGGCCCGACGCAGAAACGCGTCGGCCTGAAGCCGGAAGGCCGCCAGCCGGTGCGCGCCGGTGCTGCCCTTTTCGACGCCGACGGCAGTCCCGCCGGCCACGTCACCTCCGGCGGCTTCGGCCCTTCGGCCGGCCATCCGGTCGCCATGGGCTACGTCCTGACAGCGCTGGCCAAACCAGGCACGAAACTCTTCGCCGACGTTCGCGGGACGAAAATCCCGATCGATATCAATCCCCTGCCCTTCACGCCGCATCGCTATCGCAAAGGATGAACCTTCTCATGGCAAAAACCTATTTCACCGAAGATCACGAATGGCTCCGCGTCGAAGGCGGCATCGCCACCGTTGGCATCACCAACTACGCACAGGAGCAGCTCGGCGATCTCGTCTTTGTCGAATTGCCGGAGCTTGGGAAAAAGCTGGCCAAGGGCGATACCGCCGTCGTGGTCGAATCCGTCAAGGCGGCATCGGACGTCTATGCACCGGTCGACGGCGAGATCACCGAGGCAAACACCTCGCTCTCGTCAGATCCGTCCCTGGTAAATTCCGCGGCGACCAGCGACGGCTGGCTGTGGAAGATGAAGCTGGCCGATGAAAGCCAGCTCGAAGGCCTCCTGGATGAGGCCGCCTACAAAGCCCATATTGGTTGATAGCAGGATCAAAAAGATGACTGCAGCACCCTACCCCTTCTCGGCCCGCCATATCGGCCCCGGCCTCAATGATGTCAGAGCCATGCTGGCGACGATCGGCGTTCCCTCAGTCGAGACCCTGATCAGCCAGGCTGTGCCGAAATCGATCCGGCTCGACCGGCCGCTGGCCTTGCCCGCACCGGCGAGCGAAGCGGAGGCGCTGGCCGAGCTTTCAGCGACAATGGCAAAAAACACGGTGCTGAAGAGCTTTATCGGCGCCGGCTACCACGGCGTGCACGTGCCGCCGGTCATCCAGCGCAATCTGTTCGAGAACCCGGCCTGGTATACGGCCTACACGCCTTACCAGGCCGAGATCAGCCAGGGCCGGCTCGAAATGCTGTTCAACTTCCAGACCCTGGTCACTGAGCTGACCGGCCTGCCGGTTGCGTCGGCCTCGCTGCTCGACGAAGCGACGGCGGTGGCCGAGGCGGTCGGCATTGCGTTGCGCCATCACCGCGACAAGCGGACCAAGGTGGCGCTGGCCGGCACGCCGCATCCGCAGACGCTCGACGTCGTGCGCACCCGCGCCGAGCCACTCGGCATTGAGGTCGACGGCGAGACGATCGACGACAACACCGCCGCTCTGCTGGTCTCCTGGCCTGATACGTTCGGCGTCTATGGCGACCATAAGGCTGCAATCGAAAAAGCCCGTGCCACCGGCGCGCTCGTCGTCTTCATTGCCGATCCGCTCGGGCTGACGCTGACCGACGCGCCGGCCAGGCTTGGCGCCGACATCGCTGTCGGCCCGATGCAGCGCTTCGGCGTGCCGATGGGCTTTGGCGGACCGCACGCCGCCTATTGCGCCGTCTCCGACAGGCTGACGCGCCTGATGCCTGGCCGCCTCGTCGGCCAGTCGACCGACAGCAAAGGCCGCGCCGGCTATCGTCTCGCCTTGCAGACGCGCGAACAGCATATCCGCCGCGACAAGGCGACCTCCAACATCTGCACGGCGCAGGCGCTGCTCGCCAACATGGCGACGGCCTATGCGATCTGGCATGGCCCTGCCGGCCTGCAGGCGATTGCCGGCCGAATCCATGCATTGGCCAACCGCTTGGCAGCCGGCCTTAGGGCATCAGGCGTTTCAGTCGTTGGCGCAAGCCGCTTCGACACGGTGACGGTGGAAGTGAAAGGCAGAGCCGGCGCGATCGCCGCCGATGCTGAAAAGACCGGCCGACTGCTGCGTGTCATCGACGCCGACCACATCGGCATCAGCTTCGATGAGACCTCGACCGACGCCGATCTGGACGCGATCGCGGCGCTGTTTGGCGCCAAGGCGGGCGCCGCTGCCAGCAGCACCATGCCCGGACAGCCGCGCGGCAAGGAGTTTCTCACGCAGCCCGTCTTCCACGACAACCGTTCGGAAACCGAGATGATGCGCTTCCTGCGCCGGCTGGCCGACAAGGATCTGGCGCTTGACCGCGCCATGATCCCGCTCGGCTCCTGCACCATGAAGCTCAACGCCGCCGCCGAGATGATGCCGGTAAGCTGGCCTGATATCGCCAACCTGCATCCCTTCGCTCCGGCAAGCCATTCGGCCGGCTACCGCGCGATGATCGACGAGCTGGAAGGCTGGCTGGCGGAGATCACCGGCTTCGACGCAGTGACCCTGCAGCCCAATGCGGGCAGCCAGGGCGAATATGCCGGGCTGCTCGCTATTCGCGGCTACCACCGCTCACGCGGCGAAGGCCACCGCACGGTCTGCCTGATCCCGTCATCCGCGCATGGCACCAATCCGGCGAGTGCGGCGATGGCCGGCATGAGCGTCGTCGTCGTGCGCTGCACCGAAGACGGCAACATCGACGCCGACGATCTGAAGGCCAAGGCGGCCGAGCATGCGCAAAACCTCGCGGCGCTGATGTTCACCTATCCCTCGACGCATGGCGTCTTCGAGGAAGGCGCGCGTGACCTCTGCGCCCTTATCCATGAGCATGGCGGCCAGGTCTATTTCGACGGCGCCAATCTCAACGCGCTGGTCGGCCTCGCCCGGCCGGGCGACATCGGCGCCGATGTCTGCCACATGAACCTGCACAAGACCTTCTGCATCCCGCATGGCGGTGGCGGCCCCGGCGTCGGCCCGATCGGCGTCAAGGCGCATCTGAAGCCGTATCTGCCCGGTCACGTCACCGAAGGCTCGGGCCATGCCGTATCGGCCGCACCGTTCGGCAGCGCGTCGATCCTGCCGATCACCTGGATGTATATCCGCATGATGGGCGCTTCCGGCCTGAAGCAGGCGACCGAGACGGCGATCATTTCCGCCAACTACGTGGCGACACGGCTCGAAGCGCATTTCCCGGTGCTCTACAAAGGCAGGCATGGACGCGTCGCGCATGAATGCATCCTCGACACCCGCGTGCTCAAGGACAGTGCCGGCATCAGCGTCGATGACGTCGCCAAGCGGTTGATCGATTATGGTTTCCATGCCCCGACCATGTCGTTTCCGGTGGCCGGCACGCTGATGGTCGAGCCGACCGAGTCCGAACCCAAGAGCGAGCTCGATCGCTTCTGCGATGCGATGATCGCGATATCGGGCGAGGCAGCCAAGGTGGCGAAAGGCGAATGGCCCCTGGCCGACAATCCGCTGGTCAATGCGCCGCATACCGCCGCCGAGGCGCTGGCCGGCCAGTGGACACATCCCTATTCGCGCCTGGAGGCGGCCTATCCGGCCGGCGATGCCGATACATCAGCCAAATACTGGCCGCCGGTGTCGCGCATCGACAATGTCGCCGGCGACCGCAATCTCGTCTGCTCCTGCCCGCCGCTGTCGGAATATCTGGGGGCGGCGGAGTAGACCATGATCCCAAAAAATGGAATTCGGTTTTCGGACAAGATCATGGTCTAACAAGAAGATAGAAGCCTCAATCAGGCAGAACGCAAGGCCGGCGCGTCGGCCTTGCCCGCCTTGTTCTGGGCGACGACGCGATTCCGCCCGGCGCGCTTTGCCGCGTAGAGTGCGGCGTCGGCTTCGGCCAGCACATCGTCGAGACTGGTGCCGCCGGTCCCACCGAAGCCGATGCCGCCACTGACCGTGCTGCGCAACGGACCAAGCTGGGTGGCAACGACTTCCGTGCCGAAAGCGACGCTGATCTTACTCGCAATGTCGTAGGCCTTCTCTTCCGTCATCCGCGACATGACCAGCACGAATTCCTCGCCGCCCAGCCGGAAGGCGTCGACGCCGGTCCTGGCGTATTTTCTGATGACAGCGGCGAAGCGGCGCAGAACCTGATCGCCGACCGGATGACCGAATACGTCGTTCGTCCTCTTGAAATGGTCGAGGTCGAACATGGCGACGGACATGAACGGACCGAAAACCCGCTCACCGTAGAGTGTCGTCAACGCCCGCCGGTTCATCAGCCCGGTCAATGGGTCGGTCATGGTCTCGGCCTTCAATTCGATCTGTGCCTGCAAATGGTGCAGGGATAGCGTCAAAGCGCCAAGGCCGGTCATGCAGGCGACCGACACCACGGAATTCACCCGTTCGGCCCAATTGTCGGGCGCAACGCCGAGCACCCATTGGCCCTTGACCAGCAGGACCGCGCCGCAAAGTCCGAAGGACAGCGCACAGACGCCGCTCAGGGACGAAACGACCAGCAATATCCGGCGATCATGACCACCCTTGATCCAGAACATCGCCCCGATAAGCGAGAGCAGTGCCGTTCCCGTCGCGTAGGTGACGATGAAGCCGACACCGTCAAACCCGAGATAAGTCGCGCCTGCGCAAACCGCCATCGCAGCCAGGGTCGGCAGAACCGCGAGCCTGTAGCCGCGCATGCCGAGATATTGCATGGCCGACAGGCAGATGATCAGGAAGCCCAGGCTGAGAAGCGCAAGCACAATCTGGCACAGCCACGGGCCGGGATCCCTGGCATAGTGCCAGAACAAGACCACATGTGCGACGAGCACGAGAATGCCGCAAGCCACCGTCAGGACGAAGCGGGCCTGCGGCGCGGCGAACCAGATCGCAAACATGGTGATGCTGAGGCACGTGCCCGACAGCGCCGCCGCGAGCAGGAGCGAACTGTAATCCAACATACGTAAGCGACAGCCTCTTGAGGGTTCCGCTGCATTCTAGGTCAGCGGCAGTCCGCGGATACCGTTTTTCAGCCAACCTTCCGTCCAACCTTCGGAAAAGGTTTACAAAGCGTCGATGCCCTCGACGCATTTCCGCCGCTTGGTTGTCGAATGGTTTTGCGGTAAGAGGCTCAATCCTCGAACGTAACAGGAACCTCCGTCGCCTGCCCGCAAAAAGCGTGGCAGTATCGGGTGGTGATTCGCAGCATCGGAATCCAGGACCAGCATGGACGACAATAACGATCTTTTCGGCACTATGGACAAGCAGCCGCAACCGGTTCGCGCCACCGCGCGTCCGGCCGACCCGCTGGTGCAGGCGGCGAAGCGCCCGGCATCCCGCGACGGCAGCGAGAGCTACAGTGCCGCCGACATCGAGGTTCTGGAAGGGCTAGAGCCGGTGCGGCGGCGGCCCGGAATGTATATTGGCGGCACCGACGACAAGGCGATGCACCATCTGTTCGCCGAGGTCATCGACAATTCGATGGACGAGGCGGTCGCCGGCCATGCGACCTTCATCGATGTTGAGCTTTCCGCCGACGGATATCTGGCGGTCACCGACAATGGCCGCGGCATTCCGGTCGATCCGCATCCGAAATTCAAGAAGCCGGCGCTCGAAGTCATCATGACAACGCTGCATTCCGGTGGCAAGTTCGACTCGAAGGTCTACGAGACCTCGGGCGGCCTGCACGGCGTCGGCGTCTCCGTCGTCAACGCGCTGTCGGACCATCTCGAGGTCGAGGTCGCGCGCGGGCGCCAGCTCTATCGCCAGCGTTTTTCGCGCGGCGTTCCGGTGACCGGCCTGGAGCAGCTCGGAGAGGTGCATAACCGCCGCGGCACCAAGATCCGCTTCCATCCCGACGAGCAGATCTTCGGCAAGGGTGCGGCGTTCGAGCCGGCGCGGCTCTATCGCATGACGCGCTCGAAGGCCTATCTGTTCGGCGGCGTCGAGATCCGCTGGACCTGCGACCCCTCGCTGATCAAGGAGAAGGACACGACGCCGGCGAAGGCCGAGTTCCATTTTCCCGGTGGCCTCAAGGACTATCTAAAAGCCTCGCTCGGCGACGAATTCCAGGTCACCCGCGAAATCTTCGCCGGCAAAAGCGACAGGCAGGGCGGCCACGGTTCGCTCGAATGGGCGGTGACCTGGTTCGGCGGCGACGGGTTCCTCAATTCCTACTGCAACACCATTCCGACCGGCGAAGGCGGCACGCACGAGGCCGGCTTCCGCAACGTGTTGACGCGCGGCCTGCGCGCCTATGCCGATCTGGTTGGCAACAAGCGTGCTTCGATCGTCACCTCGGAAGACGTCATGATCTCGGCGGCGGGCATGCTGTCGGTGTTCATCC
>NZ_SUEO01000067.1:24811-27154 GCF_004962925.1 Mesorhizobium sp.
ACCAAGGACAGGCTGGCGACGATCGAGGCGATCAGGATCGTCGAGACCGCCATCCGCGACCCCTTCGATCACTGGCTGGCCGACAATCCGCAGGAAGCCTCCAAGCTGCTCGAATGGGTGATCGCGCGTGCCGACGAACGGGTGCGCCGCCGCCAGGAAAAGGAAGTCTCGCGCAAGAGCGCGGTGCGCAAGCTGCGCCTGCCCGGCAAGCTCGCCGACTGCACGCAGAATGCCGCGGCCGGCGCCGAGCTCTTCATCGTCGAGGGCGATTCGGCCGGCGGCTCGGCAAAACAGGCGCGCGACCGCGCCAGCCAGGCAGTGCTGCCGCTGCGCGGCAAGATCCTCAATGTCGCCAGCGCCGGCAACGACAAGCTGGCCGGCAACCAGCAGATTTCCGACCTGATCCAGGCGCTTGGCTGCGGCACGCGCTCGAAGTATCGCGACGCGGACCTGCGCTACGACCGGGTCATCATCATGACCGACGCCGACGTCGACGGCGCCCACATCGCCTCGCTGCTGATCACCTTCTTCTATCAGGAGATGCCGAGCCTGGTCCACGGCGGCCATCTCTATCTGGCGGTGCCGCCGCTCTACTCGATCCGGCAAGGCGGCAAGGTCGCCTATGCCCGCGACGATGCGCACAAGGACGAACTTCTGCGCACCGAGTTCACCGGGCGCGGCAAGGTAGAAATCGGCCGTTTCAAGGGACTGGGCGAAATGATGGCCGCCCAGCTCAAGGAAACCACCATGGACCCGAGGAAGCGCACGTTGCTCAGGGTCGATGTGATCGACGCCGAGGCGGCGACCAAGGATGCCGTCGATGCGCTGATGGGCACCAAGCCGGAAGCCCGCTTCCGCTTCATCCAGGAGCGCGCGGAGTTCGCCGAGACGGAAGTGCTGGATATCTGAGCGTCTTATGCCCGTTCGCATCGAATGCGGCGACCATCACTGTCGCACGGCAATATCCGGCTGGCATCACCGGGCGAAGCGAGGCGGCCGACATGCTGCAGATAGCGGCCTCATTGCGCATCATCGCCGCCGCGATCGAGGATTTTCCGGATTTCTTCGCGAAGGATAAGGTCTAAGCCGCCGCTATCGCCAGCGCATGGCCGCGCGCGTTTTCGCGCAGCGCATCGAGATGGATCGATTTGACCAATCCGGCGAGATCGCCTTCCGCCGACTGCCCGCCCAATTCCTTCAGCATCAGCCAGCTGACTTCCTGGACGCCGGCCAGGCGCTTGCCATTGGCAACCTCGCGCCAGATTTTCAGCGCACGCAGGATGATTGCGTGCGTGGCAGTTGCAAGGCCGGCACTGCGAAACAGCGCCTGCAACGCCACGTCGTGCCCGCCGGCCAGAAGCGCCCTCACCCGTTGTTCGGATTGCTGGCTGAGCGCGACCAGCGCCGAACCGAAGAAATCGACCTTGCCATGCGCGATGGTGCGAATGATGAAGCTTGCGGTCAGGTCGCCGCGCAGGCGCAGATGCTCGATGAGCGCCGCATGTTCTTCGTGGCGCGTGCCTTCGATCAGCGTCACGGAAGCCTTGACGCAGGCGTCGCGCATGACGCGCTCGGCCCTGGCTGCGCCCATAAGAGCCACGACAAGCGGAGATCCTTTTAGGGTTTCTCCGAGCTTGACCAGGAGCACATGCCGGCAGTCGGCAGGCAGCCGCGCATCCGATACCAGCACCTCGCGTACCAAAGGCAGATGGCCATGGCGTTCCGCGATACGGCGGAAGCTGAGCGAAGCGATGTCGGCGCCGCTGTTGGCTATCAGCGTGGCGCAGGCTTCCGGCTCGCCGATTTCGGCAATCGCCGCGGCGACCGCCATGGAGACGCGCGGACGATCCGCGATCAGTTTCTGCGTCGTCTTCTGGCCGCCGGCGATGCGGTCGATCAGGTCGCCGTCGGTAAGAAGCGGCGAACGCGCCAGCACCAGGCTGGCGACTTCCGGCTGGTCGGACGCCAGCGCGCTGATGATCTGCAGCGGCGCGTGATGGCTCATCGACAGCGCCTCCGCAATCGCCAGCCGCACTTTGGACGAGGCATCGTCGAGCAGCAGGGTCAGTGCGGCCTCCGCCGCGCAGCGGTCCTCGAAAGGCAGATCGGCATTGATGTAGGCGCGGGCCAGCGCACTTGCTGCCGCAGCGCGCTCCGAGACCCTTGCCGTGTAGATCCATTTCAGGAAATGCGAAACAACCATGCCGCCCGCTACGCCCCTGGCCCGAGTCCGTTCCCGCCCCAGGGAAGACCGTAGGCAGAAATGGTTTACGAACGGTTCACCATGTTTGTTAACTGGCTTGCGAGCGCGGTATGCAGCGCTTATCAACCCTTGAAGAACGA
>NZ_SUEO01000068.1:0-23871 GCF_004962925.1 Mesorhizobium sp.
GCGATCAGCGATCCAAATTCGCCGTTCCATGCGCTGCAAGCCAACACGCTGGTCGAGCGCGGCGGTCGCCGCCTTGTGAACGGCGCCGGTCATCACGCCGGCCAGCCGTGACCCGCCGGTGACCCCTGCGCGGGCATAGCGGGAATCGCCCAGCTTCACCACGACGTTCTCAGCCGGCACGCCCATCACTTCGGCGGCGGTCTGCGCCAGGATCGTATAGGTGCCCTGCCCCATGTCGATGCTCGAGCTTTCAACTTCGACGGAGCCGTCAGCGAGGATGCGCACCATCGCCTCTCCGTAGGCGCGCCGCACCGGATAGGTGCCGGCGGCAACACCCCAGCCGATCAGCTGGTTGCCGTCGCGCATCGAGCGCGGCTCAGGGCTGCGCCTTGACCAGCCGAAGGCCTCGGCGCCGGCGGCGAAGGCCTCGCGCAACTGCCGTGTCGACCACGGCTTTTTCACCTCCGGATCCTGTTCGGCATAGTTCCTGAGCCGGATCTCCAGCGGATCGATGCCGATCTCATAGGCGAGCTCGTCGATCGCGCATTCGATGCCGAAGGCGCTCGGGTTCTCGCCGGGCGCGCGCAACGCCCCCGGCACCACTGTATTCACCCGGACGACATTCTGCCGCGACGAGAAATTCGGCGTCGCATACATGATCGAGGTGACCGAGCCGAGCGGCTCGACCCACATGCCGTCGACCGAAGTCTCGTTGACACCGCGATGCACGATCGACTGGATCCGTCCCTCTGCGTCGGCACCAAGCGCCACCGTCTGGCGCGTTGCCGCTCGTCCGCCATAGGCGGTGAAGGTCTGCGGCCTGGTGATCGCGAGCTTGACCGGCCGTCCCAGCATTTTCGCGGCCATCGCCGCCACCGCGCCGTAGCCGTAGGCGAACGCCTTGGAGCCGAAGCCGCCACCGATATAGGGCGAGACCAGGCGCACATTCTCGAACGGCACGCCGAACCATTCGGCATAGGTCCGCGCCATGCCATCGAGCCATTGGCTGGGCTCCCACACCGTCAGCCGATCGCCCTGCCAGTGCGCGATCAGCCCATGCAGCTCCATCGGCGCCTGGTATTCGCGCGGCGTGTTGTAGGCGGCGCAGATCCGCACCGGGGCCGAAGCAAACGCCACTTGCGCATCGCCCCATTCCTTGGTCATCGTGTCGACCGGAATGCCGTCGCCGGCCTTTGGATCGTCGAGATCGACGATGGCCGGCGTCTCGTCATAGGCGACCTTGACCAGTGCTGCGGCCGCGACCGCCTGCTCGAAACTCTCAGCCACCACCGCCGCGACATGCTGACCGCTGAAGGTGATGTCGCGCGCCAGCGGGCAATAAGGAATATCCGGCGGCGTCGTGCCCAGCCAGTCCGTCGCCGTGTTGAGGCGCAACGCATTGTCCGGCGTCAGCACCAGAAGCACGCCGGGTGCGCTTTCAGCCGCTGCCGTGTCGATCGAACGCACCGTGCCGGCGGCAATCGTGCTCTCGACGAGAACGGCGTGGCTGAGCCCTTCGAGCTGCTGCTCGACGGCGTATTTTGCGGCACCGGTGATCTTGGCCGGGCCGTCGACGCGCGATAGCCGCCCGCCCACTGCTTCCGCCAAGATGGCGCCGTCAGATGCGTCGCCCCTCTTCGAGTCACTTTGTCTTGATCTGATCTCGTGAACGGTCATGCCGTTTCTCCCATCTTGAGGATGGCGCGGGCGACGATGCGCGGCGCCAGTTCGATCTTGTAATGGTTAGCGCCGTGATCGACGGCGCCCTCGATGGCGAGCAGGCTGGCTTGCTTGACGATATCAGCCTCCAGCAGCTTGCCTTTCAGCGCCTCCTCCACGGCGCGTGCGCGCCACGGCTTGGTGGCGACGCCGCCAAGCGCCACGCGCAAATCCCTGATCGTCCTTCCGTCAGTCTCGAACTCGATGCCGACGGCGGCACTTGCGGCGGCAAACTCATAAGATTGCCGGTCGCGGACTTTCAGATAGGTCGAACGTCCCGCAGCGGCGGAACCAGGAATGCTGATCGCGGTGATCATTTCGCCTGGCTCGATCGCATGCTCGCGCTCCGGCGTAGTACCCGGCAGGAGAAAAAAGTCATCGACCGCGACCTGACGGTCGCCGAGATGGACCACCGCGTCGAAGGCGACCAGCGCCGTCGCCAGATCGCCCGGATAGGTGGCGATGCAGGCCTCGCTAGTGCCGAGCACGGCATGGCCGCGGGTGACGCCGCCGATCGCCGTGCAGCCGCTGCCGGGCGTGCGCTTGTTGCAGGCGGGAAAGTTCGCCGGATCGCGGAAATACGGGCAACGCGTGCGCTGCATGAGATTGCCGCCGATGGTCGCCATGTTGCGGAGCTGCGCCGAGGCCGCCTGCCACAGCGCTTCCGAGACGGCGGGGAACCGGCTTTTTATCTCGGCATGGTCGGCAACGCTGCTCATCCTTGCCAGCGCACCGATCGTGACGCCCCGGTCATCGACCGTGATCCTATCCAATCCGTTGAGATGGCTGATGTCGACCACGGTTTCAGGTTCGGTGACGCCGCATTTGGCGAGATCGATGAGCGTTGTGCCACCGGCGAGCAGCATGGCGCCCGGCAGCGCCGCCGCCTGGCGTGCCGCATCGACGGTATTGGCGCGCAGATACGAAAAATCCCTCATGACGCGACCTCCAGTGCCGCCTGGCGCACGGCGGCAACAATGTGCGGATAGGCGCCGCAGCGGCAGAGATTGCCGGCCATGTATTCGCGGATCTCGTCATCCGAACCGGCATGGCCCTCGCGGATGCAGGCGACAGCCGACATGATTTGTCCCGGCGTGCAGTAGCCACACTGGAAGGCGTCCTGTTCGAGGAAGGCTGCCTGCACCGCGTGCAGCGTGCCGTCCCCGTCGGCAAGCCCTTCGATTGATGTGACCGCCCTGCCCTGGGCCTGGGCGGCAAGCGTCAGGCAGGCAAGCACGCGCTGGCCGTCGACATGCACGGTGCAGGCTCCGCACTGGCCCTGGTCGCAGCCCTTTTTGGTGCCGGTCAGGCCGAGATGATCGCGCAAGGCGTCGAGCAGCGTGACGCGCGGCTCGACCTCCAGTTCATGGCGTTGTCCGTTGATCTGAAGTTGGATGGGAATTCGGGTTTTGCTTGTCATGGGGCGTCTGGCTCCAGTTGCTTGACGCGGTGCGGCAAGGGCACCAAGGATGGCGAGGCGGTGGTGAGGGCTAATCTCCCCCCTTGAGGGGGGAGATGCCAGGTTTTGGCAAATAGGGCAGGCCAGAGGGGGGTCGTCTCGCGTAATGCGCCAACCTCCAACTGTCAGAAGGAGGAGGCCGCGCCCGGTCGAACCGCCCCCCTCTGTCGCCTTCGGCGACATCTCCCCCTCAAGGGGGGAGATCACGCTCTCGCCAGCTTGCAGGATTTCAGCACGTGACATACGCGTTCCCCCGATTATATGATAAAGGTGCTCCACTAAAACGGAGGCGCCTCCGTTTATTACGTGGGGGCTGAACCGGTCGGGTTCAAGCCCTGTATTCGCAGTGGAGAAAAAATTGGCTTCGCAGCCGCCCGCAATCGCCAGAGACAAGCCCGACGCGACAGCGGCAAAACCGTTGCGCGCCGATGCGCAGCGCAACCGCGACGTGCTGGTCGAGGTGGCGGCAGTGGCCTTCGCCGCGCATGGCGTCGATGCCTCGCTGGAGGAGATCGCGCGCCAGGCCGGCGTCGGCATCGGCACGCTCTACCGGCATTTTCCGACGCGCGAGCACCTGGTCGAGGTGGTCTACCGGCGCGAAGTCGAAAGCCTGTGCGCGGCCGCAGACGAGCTTGCCCTTCACCATCCGCCTGATATCGCGCTCGAACAATGGATGCGCCGCTTCGTCGACTACATCGCCACCAAGCGCGGACTGGCGACAAGCCTGCGCATCCTGCTCAACACCAATTCAACCCTGTTCTCGGACATGTCCGGCCGGGTGTCGCTCGCTTTGCGGCAGCTGATCGAAGCGGCGGTGGCCCACGGCTCGATCCGCAGCGACGTCGACGCCTCCGACGTGCTGCACGCGCTGGGCGGCATCTATTCGGCGCCCGACACCGAGGACTGGCGCGACCGCTCGCGCCGGCTGGTGTCGCTGCTGATGGACGGGCTGAGGTTCGGGGCGGGCAGGTCGGCGAAAGGATAGCGGGTGAAGGCTGGGCCGCGAAAGCGACGCTGGTACGAAGTCCGTGTTGCGCAAGCAGCTGCCTCACCCACGGACTATAAATATTCGCGGACAAACATGCCCGCGTTGTGAAGAGCGCGCCAACCGGCACTCAACCCCGCATTCCAAACCGGCCAAGCGTGAATCATATGCGGCCAAATTTCGAGACGTACTTTGACGTCAGCCGCGCCGGCGGCTTCCGCGAGCCGAGTTGCGTCCGACAACAGCGTCTCGGCCGAACCGACTTGTATCAGCATTGGGGGAAATCCGCTCAGATCGGCGAACAACGGCGAGATCAGGGGATCGCGCCGACCAACGCCATGGGGAACATAGGCGGTTGCCAGTTCCTCCAAATACGCCCGCTGGATGATAGGGTCGATCGCGTCCTTAGTTGATAGTGTCGCGCCGGACATCGAAAGGTCCGTCCAGGGCGAAACCAGCCAAAGACATCGCGGCAACCGCTCCCCTGCCGCGCTCAATATACTGGCCAAGCACAGGGTGAGGTTGCCGCCCGCACTGTCTCCGCCAACCACGATGCGATCCGGCGCGATCCCTTGCCGGCTCAGAAAGCGCCATGCGGTGAGTGCGTCTTCATGTTGCGCAGGGAAAGGATGTTCCGGTGCGCGTCGATAATCGATCGCGAGGGTGCGCATTCCCATTGCTCGGCCTGCCTCGGTCACCATTCGACGATGACTTTTGAGAGAGCCGGAGCAGTAGCCACCACCGTGGAAAAAGAGCAGAATCTTGTCCCTGTCACTCTCAGGCGCTAGGGACCACTCTCCCTCGAGGCCATCGAAAACCGCATCCTCGCATCGGATGTCGTCCGCAATCGGCCACACCGAACCAACCTCGTCGAGCCGTGCCCGGCGTTCGTCCCAGCCCACCGATCGTGGCTTTGACGTCAACAAACTGCGGACGGCGTTGATCTCCGTCAGGTCGAGGTGTTCGTCCACATCGCTCATTTTGCTTCCCTAGCCTCATCAAGCATAGAAAACCGGCGGACAGCAGCAGCCACACGTTATCCAATAGAGCGCCAATGCCAGCGCTGGGAATTTTTCGTTACAATTGCGCCACGGCGAATACGGGACGACAGTTGCCCGTAAAACCCGATCGTCATCTTTTAGCACTGCCCCCCGCACATGGTGGAATATTTCCATCTGATATTTGCCAAAGCTGTCCCTCAAGGTGAAACATGTGACGGGCACCTATGGGTCAATCCTTCACGTCCAATGTCGACTGTCCTGGGAAGCCGTATTGCGGACGAAAAGCAACGCCGGACATCCCGTGACGCTGTACTCGGGCGGCGCGCAAGAGGCTGGTGTTCGAAGCGACCCCTAAGGGCGTCTAACACAGCCTGGATAGGCTCTTTCTACATCTTGAGTCCAAACACTGGAGGACAGCACAATGAAGCACGTTCTCGCACTTGCACTCTTCATTGGCGCCGGATCGCTGTTTGCCACGGCAGCCTATGCCGAACCGCCGGACCATGCCCCGCAACGATGACACAAGCCTCCATCCCGGTCATCAAGGGCACCTGTCGAGCGGCCGCCAATACCCAGGAAGACCTGCCACTGAGTTCCACGAGAGCCTTGAGGCGGAAGGAGAGCCGAGCTTTCCGACCGGTCCGGGTGGGTGGGCCGAGCAACAGAGCGACGGCGCTAACGCCCAGCGTAGCAGCACCGACGCAACGGCCGACAACCAGGGCAGGTAAACACAGGTCCTGACGGGTAAATTCGCGCGCTTGCCGCGCCGCGATGACATCCTCAACCTCGCCTGAATGCGGTCCTCATTCGATGACGGAATGCCAGCGGAGCAAGAACGAGTAACTCCGCCCTGAATTGCGTCCGGTGCGAAATCCTATGCGAACAAGCCCACTGCTCGATCGTAAAAATGGTCGAGAGCGCAGCGCCTGGCGGCAATCCGGGCGGCTTCAAGCAATTCCTCGCGACCCGAGGCGCCGTCCTTATAGGTTGCGATGACCGCGCGCGCGATCATTTCGGCGTCCCCGTTGTCAAGCTCCGCTTCGCCGGACCGCAAAATTTCCCGAACCACACCCCTCAAGAGATCCAGTTCAATGGTTGAAAAGACGCCCATATGGGGCGCGGATGTGCACTCCACCGCCATCTGAATTCCTCCCGCCGTCACGATATCAAACACGCGAGAGATTACAACTAAAGTATTAGGCGGGCGCTCCGGCTTGGTCTTTTATCTCGACGCGTCTCAGAGATCCTGAAGTGAGGCTTGGCGAAGCACCGCTGCGAGGATCAATTCGTCCAGATCGTACACTGAACTACTTGGCCCGTTGCCTTGTCACGAACCCTCTTCGAGAACACGCGATGAAGGCCGATTGCGCGTGATTCAGCTTCATTCCTCGCAACGAAATCGGGAGGGCCGACATGCGTTTGCCAGAGAAAGTTTGCTGGGGCAGGTTTCCACGTAACTTTTGATCCATAGGCCGCTTTGCCCGGAACTGTGCTATCGAACCGGCAGTCGATCGCTGCGGGCATCATCCCTTTCTTAGCCATTGCGTCGGAAACCCCGACAGAACTTCGCTTCGTAAGCCATCCATCCGCACGGCTAGTTGAAACTGTAGTGCAACCTGCCAGAGATATGCTCGATATCAAAAGCCCGATGGCCAGTGCGTTGCCTATGGATGATCGCCGAGTGCCTTCTTGATTCTGTTTCATACCCGCCCAGATAGGACGTCGGCGGGAAACAACGCAAGGCCCCCTTTTTTAGTGGGATCAGACCGCTATCGGTGGAGTACTCATGAAGAAGACTGTCGTTAGGGTTGTCTGTGCCATCGGCCAAGCGGGGCAGCTCGGCCTCAATGGGGGCCTTCCATGGGAAGGCAACCGGTCGCCGGAGTTCGTCGCCGACGTTGCGCGGTTTTTCGACGTCACGAGAGGACACGTCTTGCTAGCCGGCCCCAAGACGATCGCGAGCGTTCCGGATTTTGCGCGCGCCGATCGGGACCTTGTCGTTGTTCGCTCCAGCATGGATCCCGAGGACACACTCCAACGCTTTGCCGGCCGTGTCGTTTTCATCGGCGGCGGTCCACCGGTGTGGGACGCCTACGCGCGCTTCGTCAGCCACTGGGACGTCACCCGGCTGCCCTATGACGGGCCGGCGGACCGCTGGTTCGATGCAAGTTGGCTTACGAGAGGTGGCGAGGTTGCCAGAAATCACCGCGACCAATGAAGGCTCGGCCCGTTTCAATCCGGGGACCATTTAGACCACGTCGCGACCCAAGTTCCAGTCCGCATTTTCTGCGACTTTGACCCTAGGGTGATTGGCGATGCCCAGCTCGCCCAGTTCCAAAACGGCCCAATGGGTCATTTCCGGCCGTTGACGCCCGTAGGCGTTGAAGCGGAATGGTATTAATCTGCGCGGTCTCGGGCTTCAGCAACCTGGCAGACGCATGGATTTCAGCACCTTCTCAGGCCAAGGCTACTTACTCATCGGCGGCCTCATCCTGGTCGGTGCCGGGCTACTGATCCTTTCGCTGATCGTCAATGCTCGTGTGGCACACAATGTCCGCCACGACATACGCCATCGTGAAAAGCTGCTGGAATATTATCGCAACATCTTTTCCCAGCTCGGCGTGATCCTGATCGGCATTGGCGTTTCCCTGTTCATCTTCTTTTTTCAGCAGAATTATCAGGAACAGCGCAAACGCGAAACGGAGCTTCAGCTGGTTCTCGCCAAACTGGCCGCGCGCATTGCTCGCGGCGCCGCCGTCGTCGAATACCTTGGCGAATTCGATGCGTTGCTGGATGATGGCGGGCCCTATATCAGCCCGGAACTCGGTGGAACGAACACCGCGATCAGCGCACATGGGGCGGAACTCGGCAAGCAGGTCGCCAGTATCCTTTTGGTTGAGCGCGACGTTGAGATTCAAGCGTTCGAGATCCTGAATCTATCGCGCGATTTCGAAGCATCGTTCGTCGTCAACGAACTCAATCCCACGCTGTGGTTCAACATCGTCCGGGATGAGAGCGAGATCAAATATGCCGCCACGCAGCTCGCCCTCGACTACAAGGACCTCCAGGATGCGATCGGCGGAGACTCAATCGCGGTTGCGATCGCAAATCCTGAAAAGGAGGCAAAGATCAAGCAGGAGATGCTCGACATCTTTTATGATGCCGACCTCTTGCGCCAGCGCAGCAGGAGACTTCTCGGCCGTGCGTGCTGGCTTTTCAGCGAGGGGCGGAACTTCGTCGGCCTTGGACCGGTCAACGAGATCGAAGCCGATGCCAAGTCGCACCAGGAATGGATCGATCGGTCGAAACCCTTCCTGACGCAGTTGAAATCGGGAAGCGGCGATTGCTTCAAATTGCTCCAGTTCAGCCCGGCGCCCTGAGTTGAGACCAGCGTCTTGAGTTGGTCAAAGCTCGATCGGCTGGCTGCCGCCAATCCACCGAACATCGATAACCATTGGAGCCCGAGAAAATGATCTCATCCGGATACTGCCGACTTATGGCCCGTTACAACACTTGGCAGAATACCTCTTTGGTAACTGCCGCTGATGGGCTCACGAATGTGGATCGCTGGAAGGATCGAGGTGCGTTCTTCCAATCGATCGCAGCTACGTTGAATCATCTTTATTGGGCTGATGCCCTGATTCTACAGCGATTAAAGGGGAACGAGCGCCCAGAGGAAACCATCAAGCACTCCCTCACAAGCCCATCGGATTGGGATGACTTCAAGACGCTCCGTATGCAACGGAACGAGGAAATCGAAGAGTGGGCAGCACGATTGCTAGACGCGGACCTCAACGGGATGGTTGTTTGGTATCCTGGGGGAGGTTCAACGCGGATCGAGAAGCCAAAGGCTCTCTGTGTTGTTGAACTCTTCAACCACCAGACCCACCACCGGGGCCAGGTCCACGCGATGTTAACAGCAGCGGGTGCAGAACCAGAGCCAACTGACCTTTCGATGCTGGCATAGCTTGTCCGCTATGGGCTGATTGCGGGCGAGTGCTTTGTCGCGAACCCCCCCGATTAAAACGACAGTTCTGCACCGACTCCCGCGACAGATATGATCCATGACGACGGCCACCTGCAAGGTCAGCTTTCAGAGCCGTCAGTTCCTGACGCGGCGCCTGGCCTAATCGCTGCTAATGCAGAACCGGATGACCATTCCGATCCAAGGCCCTATAACAGGCCGACAGGATTGCGATGATCAAGGGGAGACGATGCGCTACATACGTCCGCTTTCAATGGAAGATGCCGTTGGCCAGTTGGCCGGCTCGTCTGGCACGGCCGCCATTCTCGCCGGAGGCAGCGACCTCCTGGTGAGGATGAAAGGCGGCTTTATCGAGCCAGACCTGATCGTCGACATCAAGGCAATCGACGGACTCGGCGAGATCAGGGAAACGGCGGAGGGCTACAGCATCGGTGCGGCGGTCTCCTGTGCCCTGATGGGAGAGAGCGCAGCCTTGAAGAGGGAATGGCCGGGCGTCGTCGAAGCGGCCAAGCTGATTGGCTCGAAACAGGTGCAGGGTCGCTGCACCATCGTCGGCAATCTTTGCAACGCCTCGCCGGCGGCCGACAGTGTGCCGGCGCTGGTGGCAGCAGGCGCCAGGGCATTGATTGCCGGGCCAGGAGGCAAGCGCACCGTCGCGGTAGAGGCAGTGCCGACCGGGCCGGGCAAGACGTCGCTCGCCAAGGGAGAGATCATCGAGGCGATCCTGCTCGACAGGCGCGCGCCGCGCTCCGGCGATGCCTATCTGCGTTTCATTCCACGCACGGAGATGGACATCGCCGTGGTCAGCGCCGGGGTGAACCTGACGCTCGATGAGGCAGGTGTCGTCAAGGCGGCCCGCGTGGCGCTGGGCGCCGTGGCCGCGACGGTGCTGCTGGTCGAGGAGGCCGCCGAGGCCCTCATCGGCAGGAAGCTGGACGAAGCAGCGCTGGAGCGGCTCGCCAAGGTCTGCTCGGGGGCCTGCCGGCCGATCGACGACAAGCGGGGCACCGTCGAGTTCAGAAGAAAAGTTGCGGGTGTGCTGGCCAGACGGGCGGCCACGACCGCCTATGCACGTGCAGGAGGCAAATGATGGCTGGTGTAGCGGTTTCAACGACAATCAATGGCGACAGTATCGAGTACCTTTGCCAACCGGACGAGACGCTGCTCGACGTGCTGCGCGATCGCCTCGGGCTGACCGGCGCCAAGGAAGGCTGCGGCACCGGCGACTGCGGGGCCTGCAGCATCATCCTCGACGATCGGCTGGTGTGCTCGTGCCTGGTGCTCGGCGCGGAGGCCGAGGGTCGGCGCGTCGAGACCATCGAGGGCATGGCGCATGGCGACACGCTGCATCCGCTGCAGCAGAAGTTCCTCGAGCACGCGGCGCTTCAATGCGGCATCTGCACGCCGGGCTTCCTGATCGCGGCCAAGGACCTTTTGGCCAAGAACCCCGACCCGACCGAGGAGGAAATCCGCTTCGGCCTCGCCGGGAACCTCTGCCGCTGCACCGGCTATGACAAGATCGTGCGCGCCGTCCAGGACGCGGCAAACGTGATGAAGGGAGCATGACGATGAATTTCGATCCGCGTTACTCGGGACGCAATTTCACTTCCGTCGGCACCCGCCCCATTCGTCCCGACGGCGTCGACAAGGTGACGGGCCGCGCGCGCTACGGCGCGGACTTCAACATGGCCGGCCAGCTGGTCGGGCGTGTTCTGAGAAGCCCGCACGCGCACGCCACGATCAGGAAGATCGACACCTCGAAGGCGGAGAAGCTCCCCGGCGTGAAGGCGGTGATCACCGCCGCCGACCTGCCCGACCTCACCGACGGCGACGCCGCCATGTACGACATCCTCGACAACTGCATGGCGCGCAAGAAGGCGCTCTATGACGGCCATGCGGTGGCCGCGGTCGCCGCGGTCGATGCCCGCACCGCCAGGCAGGCGCTGAAGCTGATCGAGGTCGACTATGAAGTGCTGCCGCATGTGACCGATGTCGACGAGGCGATGAAGCACTCGGCGCCCGTGCTCAACGACACCATCTTTACCGAAGGCGTCGAGGAAAAGCCCGCCAGGCCGTCCAACGTCACCACGCGCACCCAGTACGGCCATGGCGACATTCACAAGGGTTTTGGACAGGCCGATTACGTCGTCGAACGCTCCTTCAAGACCGAGCAGACGCACCAGGGCTACATCGAGCCGCATGCCTGCGTGGCGAATGTCAGCTCGGACGGCACTGCCGACCTCTGGGTCTGCACGCAGGGCCATTTCGTCTATCGCCAACACTGCGCCCAACTGCTTGGCATGGAAGCTTCCAAGCTGCGCGTCACCTCGTCGGAGATCGGCGGCGGTTTCGGCGGCAAGACCCATGTCTGGGCCGAGCCGGTTGCGCTGGCGCTGTCACGCAAGGCCGGCCGGCCGGTCAAGCTGGTCATGACGCGCGATGAGGTGTTCCGCGCCTCGGGGCCGACCAGCGCCACCTCGATCGACGTCAGGATCGGCGCCAGCAAGGACGGCACGATCACCGCGGCCGAGGCGACGCTGCGCTACTCCTGCGGCCCCTATGCCGGCATGTGGGCCGAGATCGGCGCCATGACCGCGTTCGCCTGCTACAGACTGGAGAACGTCAAGACGGTCGGCTACGAAGTGCTGGTCAACCGGCCGAAGACGGCGGCCTATCGCGCGCCATCGGCGCCGATGGCGGCGTTTGCGGTGGAAAGTACCGTCGACGAGCTGGCCAAGGAGATCGGCATCGATCCGGTCGAGTTCCGGATCAGGAACGCCGCCCAGGAAGGCACCAGATCGTCCTACGGCCCGGTATACGGCCCGATCGGCATCGGCCCGACGCTGGAAGCGGCGAAGAACCATCCGCACATGAAGGCGCCGCTGGGCAAGAACCAGGGCCGCGGCATGGCTTGCGGCTTCTGGTTCAACTTCGGCGGCCAGACCTGCACCGATCTCAACATCGGCATGGACGGCTCGGTCTCGCTTGCCGTCGGCACGGTCGATGTGGGTGGTTCCCGCGCGTCGCTGTCGCTGGTGGCGGCGGAGGAACTCGGCATCGCCTATGAGCAGGTCAAAGCGGTGGTCGCTGACACCTCCAGCCTCGGCTACAACGACATGACGGACGGCAGCCGCGGCACCTTCTCCTCCTCGATGGCGACAATCTCGGCCGCCCGCAACGCCATCAAGATCCTCAGGGAACGCGCCGCGCAGACGTGGGACATCCCGGTCGAGGACGTGGTCTGGGAAAAGGGCCACGCGATTGCCAAAGGCGAGAAGTACGGCAACCTTGCAGCGCTGTCCCTCAGGGAGATCGCGGCCGCGTCGGGCAAGACGGGCGGACCGATCGCCGGCCACAGCGAGCTCGTCGCCGACGGCGCCGGCGTCTCCTTCGCCACCCATATCTGCGATATCGAGGTCGATCCCGAGACCGGCGCCACCAGGGTCCTGCGCTACACCGTCGTGCAGGACGCCGGCAAGGCGGTGCACCCGACCTATGTCGAGGGGCAGTACCAGGGCGGTGCCGCGCAAGGCATCGGCTGGGCGCTCAACGAAGAGTACATCTACGGCAAGGACGGGCGGCTGCAGAACCCGGGCTTCCTCGACTACCGCATCCCGGTCTGCTCGGACCTGCCGATGATCGACACCCAGATCCTCGAGATTCCCAATCCCAACCATCCCTACGGGGTGCGTGGCGTCGGCGAGACCTCGATCGTGCCGCCGCTGGCGGCAATCGCCAATGCGGTGTCGAACGCCGCGGGCGTGCGCATGACGCACATCCCGATGTCGCCGCCGCGGATTCTCGCGGCGATCGAGGCGGAACGGGGAGGCTGATGGTCGAAGTAACGCTCTGGGGATCGCTTGGCGCGCTCGCCGGAGGCAAGAGCAAGGTCGAGATCGAGGCCAAGGACATAAGGGAACTGTTCAGGAAACTGGCTGAGCAGTACCCCGGCCTCGAGCCCTTGATCGAGAAGGGCATCGCCGTCGCCATCGACGGGACGATCTATCGGGATACGTGGTCGAAGGAATTGCCTGAGGGGGCTGAGATTTTCCTGCTGCCGAGGTTGGCTGGGGGGTGATGGGGACCTGCCTCCACCCTCGCCTAGCATCAAGGTCTCGAACGTCGTTGATTGGGCCGAAATTTGCCGGTCCGCTTTCGGGACGAAGTTGCCGACAAGCGGCCATTCCGCTGACGACCCATTCGCGGAAGTTCGCTCGCCCTCGATCGAACTCACGCCCGCGACCCGAAGCCGTTATCCGCCACACAAACGTGTCTGGTGCAGATTTGCCGGCACCGTTCGGGGAAAGATACGACCGCCCCGTATAGGTCCGGAATGGCGCAACCGCATCATCACTGCCTAATGGCGGCGTGCAAGTCTGGATTTCTTAATCTGCGACAGATTGATGGTTAGCTGGATTGGGATGAATTCCTAGCAAACGCTGCCGAGCAATTCGGTTACGTCGTCGATTCCAGTGTCAAAGCGCGAGCTCCATAGCTTGCAGGAGGTCCTCATGAGAAGTCTTCAATTGACGTTGAAACGGTTACAAATCGTGGCCCTTTAATCGGACATGCTGCGACGCTGCCTGGGCAGGTACGATCTTGCATCCTGCTTCGCCAGAAATGTCTTTGGCAATCACGTGATAGATCGCATCGCACAGAACCGGCGATCTTTTGATCGACATAGCTGCCTTACCCAGCCGACCACGTAAGTTACATTCCCCCACTGCCCTCCTCGCGGTAATCTCCCCCCAGCCGCCCGGTCGTCGCCGAAAGCCGCAAGAAATGACACGGGAGAAGCAGCATGAAAAACAATAGACGATCGTTCGGATGACAGGCGCCGGCGTGCGGCATTGCCCCGGTCGGCCTTGCGATCGCGCCACGGCGCTTCCCGGTCAGAGCGCGAGGCCGAAATTTCGAACAGGTGCATTGAGACAACAGATTACAAGGGAGAGGAATTGCATCATGAAACCGCGCGCACTTGGATTCAGCAGTCTCGCAGCGTGTCTGATGGTTGGGTCGCTGGGTCTGGGCCTGACCGCGACAGCCCACGCTCAAACGAAGCCGAAATATTCCGCCGACGTTCCGTCGTCGGTCTTGACCCCGGACACCGTAGAGACCCGGATCGGCACACTGAAGTTCTTCGATGGCCTCCCCGACGACGAAACGGTCGCGAAGGTCTACGACAATCTCGACTTCTCCCGCGGCATCGACGCCTTCCTGGCCGGCATGCCGGCCGCGTCCGTATACGCGGTATGCGACGGCGTCGACAAAGCCGGTGCGAAGATGAACCAAGGCTTTGGAATGACCGAGGAGTTGATGGATGCGCGCTCGCTGTTCCTGACGCCGAACGCGACCACCGTGTACGTTTTCGCCTGCGTCAACCTAGCGGACGGGCCCATGGTGGTCGAGGTGCCGCCCAATGTGCTCGGTCCCATCGACGACGCCTATTTTCGGTTTGTAACAGACGTCGGGCTAACAGGCCCGGACAAGGGCAAGGGCGGCAAATATCTGATAGTTCCAGAGGACTACGCCGGTACGGTTCCGGCAGCAGGATACTTTGTTACCAAGACGCGCACCTACGGCAATCTCGTCTTCTTTCGAGCATTTGTCGCCAATGGCGACGTCGCGGCTGCCGTCAAGGGCGTGAAGGACAAGGCTCGAATCTATCCGCTTTCCGCAGCCTCTAGTCCGCCCGAGACAGTGTTCGTCAATACCTCCGGCATGCAGTTCAACACGATCCACGCCAATGACTTTCATTTCTACGAAGAACTCGACGCCGTAGTGCAGGCCGAGCCGGCCAACGCGTTCGACCCGGAACTGGTCGGGCTGTTTGCCTCGATCGGCATCAAGAAAGGCGCGCCCTTTGCGCCGGACGCGCGGATGAGGGCAATCCTCGTCGATGCCGTCGCCGTCGGCAATGCGACGGCACGGGCGATATTGTTCGCCTCTCGTGACCCGCGCACGAAGATCTACCCGGACCGTCAGTGGTTCACGGCCTTCGTCGGCGGCAGCTCCGAATTCGCTGACAAGGCTGAACGCCTGCTCGATGCGCGCGTGCTCTTCCATTATTACGCTACCGGCATTACGCCGGCGATGGCCGCGGCGAAGCCAGGGACCGGCTCGGCCTATGCCGTTGCCGCCCGCGATTCCTCGGGCGAGTATCTCGACGGCGGCAAGACATACAAGGTCACGCTGCCGGGTCCTGTCCCTGCCAAACAGTTCTGGTCATTCACCGTCTATGACGGACAGACACGGTCGATGCTGGAGACCGATCAGAAGAGCGCAGGGATCGACAGCACGCAGCAAGGCATAAATCCCAATGCCGACGGCTCGGTCACAGTTTGGTTCGGGCCCAAGGCTCCCGCTGGTCACGAAAGCAACTGGGTGCAGACGATGCCGGGCAAGGGTTGGAACACGCTCATTCGTCTCTATGGCCCGCTGCCACCATGGTTCGACAAGAGCTGGAAACCGGGTGACTTCGAGCTCGTCGACTGAGGCTGTTCCTGTATCTGAATAAGAATCGCCGAGTACTGCATTGGAGATCAACATGAACCAAGCAAACTTGAAATCCCGCCTTAGATCGCATCCGGGATGTATCAGCATGGCGGCAGTTTTAATCGGGCTAGCGCTTTCTGTTTCGCCATCGTGGGGTCAGAACGTCATCGACGCCGATGCTGACGGTATCCTTATGGCCATGACAAGCCATCTCAAAAGCTTGCAGGCGTTCACAGTCGACTATGACACCGATCATGAGATCGTCGACCTGGCCGGCCAGAAGTTGCAGTACAGCGCTTCCGGCTCCGTCCAGGCATCCCGCGGCGACGGCTTCTATATGACCCGCAAAGGCCCTTTTGCCGACGTAGAACTCACCTTCGACGGCAAGCTAATCTCGCTCTATGGCAAGGGCATGAACGTCTATACGCAGTTGCACAGTCCTGGGGCATCGATTGATGAGGCGGTCGAGGAATTCAGGGTGTCGACCGGGCTCGACGTTGCAGGCGCCGATTTTCTAGTCGCGGATCCTTATGCCGTTTTGACCGAAGGCGCTACGTCGGGGAGACTGGTCGGCGATGCCTTTGTCGGCGGCGTCGAATGCGATCAACTGGCTTTTCGCAGTGACGACGTGGACTGGCAGATCTGGATTAGCAAAGGCGCTGAGAAGCTGCCTGTCAAATATGTGATCACCACCAAATGGGTGACGGGAGCGCCGCAATATTCGTTGCGATTCAGCAACTGGAAAGCCGGTGGGGTCGACGCCAAGCTATTCTCGTTCAAGGCTCCGGCCAATGCGAAAAAGCTGGAACGGATAGACTCCGACGAGGTCGGCGAACTTATGCTGGAGGGCAGCAAATGAACGCGCGTCGCATGTTCCGCAATCATCTCTCGGTCGCCGCTGTGATGACGGCGTTTCTTGTAACCGATGGCCTGATGGACGGTTACTTCATTCCGGCAGGTTCGATCGTCTCCAGCGCGGAAGCGCGCGTCGGCAGGCCGCTTACGCCCCGCAGCGTCGCCGGCGTTGCGCGGCGTACAACGCGCCGGGTCGTCCGCCGCTCGACGA
Organism: Mesorhizobium sp.; assembly: GCF_004962925.1. Taxonomy (GTDB): domain Bacteria; phylum Pseudomonadota; class Alphaproteobacteria; order Rhizobiales; family Rhizobiaceae; genus Mesorhizobium. Next base: position 16,711 of record NZ_SUEO01000068.1, read on the forward strand.
TATACGTGGCGGCACTACCGCCCGCCTGCGTGAGGACTAGCATCAACGGCGCTGCGGTTTGGCAGTGCGGCGGGACATACTACCAACCCTATGGCGGCCGTTACGTCGTCATCTACGTGAACTGATCGTAGCCGCGCAAAGCGAGAGAGCGAGAGGGTCTCCAATGACACTACAACGACGGGGGCTGAAACGACCGGTCGGCATTCAAAACTCGAGGCGCTCATGAAGAGCAAGCTACGGCTCGGGTTCTTGCCAGTTGTCGTCGTGCTCTTGCTCGCGCTCTTGCAGGGAACTTCGCTAGCTCAACAGCCTTCCCCCGATCTTCCGCCCGAAAAGGCAAAGCAGTTCCTCGAGCTTTTGTCCGATCCGGAACTCATGGCATGGCTCGAGGGAAAGATTCCAGCGGCTACGGATGAGCCAGGCCTGTCCATTGCCGAGGACATCTTGAGCCTGGAGGCGGGTATTCGTGCCCGTATCGGTGCGCTCGGCGCCGCGATCCCGCGCCTGCCGGAAGAACTGTCGCGCGCCGCCGACGTTGCCTCGCGTGACGTGAACTCCGGCAGGCCAGGGCTGGTTATGGGCACCCTGGCGGTCTTGATCGCGGTCGGGTTTGGAGCCGAGTGGGCGGTCCGACGAGCGCTCGCCAGGACGAGGAGCGCGGTTGCTCAGGAAGACGCCGGACAAACGATCCTCTTCGAGACTGTCGCCCTGCTGACTTTTGCGCTCGCCAGCGCCGGTTCGTTCTTGGCATTCGGATGGCCACCCTTACTCCGCAGGATCATTCTGACCCTGCTTCTTGCGTTCATCGCGTTCCGTGTCGTTCGCGCGGCAGCCCGATTGCTGTTTGCGTTCGGCGGTGCGACGAGCGCCGCCTCGGACAGGCCGACTCCGCTTTTCGAAAGCGAGGCTTCGACCCTTTTCTGGCGTTGGCGCGTCAGCCTTGTGGCCGGGTTCCTGTTGTTCGGCTGGGCGATCGCCAGCCTCATGCCTGGCCTGGGCTTCTCTCGAGAGGTTGCAGGGCTCGCCGCCTTCCTGTTCGGGCTTGGATTTCTGGCGACCGCAATCGACGTCGTTTGTCAACGGCCCGACGGGCGAGGCGCTCTGGTCAAGCAATCGTTTCTCACCTTGTTTCTCATCGTGCTCTGGGTGGCTTGGGTCGCCGGCCTGCTCGGCGTCCTGTGGCTTGGGATTTTCGCCCTGGTGCTGCCAACAGCCTTGCGCGGCGTCAGCGCCGCGGCAGAGGCCTTCGCCGGCAGGTCGAAGCGCAGCGGCGCGATGGGCGTCGTACTCAACGTGCTCATTGTGAGGGGCGCCAGGGCGGCGGTCATTGCCGCGGCGGTCGCATGGCTCGCCTATATCTGGCGCATCAGGGCCGCGAGCCTCGCCGGCAGCGAAACCGGCGGCTTCCTGATAACCGGGCTGCTCAACGGCATCATCATTTTGCTGATCTCCGACCTGCTCTGGCAACTGTCGAAGGCCTTGATCGAATATCACATGAACCTCGCGCCGGCGGATGGGAGCAGCGCCGACGAGCTGGCCCGCAACGGCCGGCTGCTCACGCTGTTGCCGATATTCCGCAACGCCCTTGCCATGTTCATAGCCGCGGTCACCGCGCTAACGATCCTCGCTGGGCTCGGCGTGCAGATACTCCCGCTGATTGCCGGCGCCGGCATCTTCGGCATCGCCATCGGCTTCGGCTCGCAGACCCTGGTCAAGGACGTGCTGAGCGGCGTGTTCTACATGATAGACGACGCATTCCGGGTCGGCGAATACATCCAGAGCGGCAGCTACAAAGGCACCGTCGAATCCTTCAGCCTGCGTTCGGTGCGTCTGCGTCATCATCGCGGCTCCATCTATACCGTCCCGTTCGGTGAGCTCGGGGCGGTCCAGAATATGAGCAGGGACTGGGTGATCGACCAGATGATGATCAACGTTACCTACGATTCCGACGTGGATCTGGCACGCAAGCTCATCAAGAAGATCGGCCAGGAACTGGCGGCAGACCCGGAATTTGCGGCCGACACGATTCAGCCGCTCAAGATGCAGGGCATCGACAGTTTTGGGGAATACGCGATCGTTCTGAGGATAAAGTTGACGACGAAGCCTGGGACCCAATTCGGCATCAAGCGCCGCGCACTCATGATGATCAAGGCGGCATTCGCGGAAAACGGTATCAAGATCGCAGTTCCCACCGTTCACGTCGAGAGTGGCGGCGAGACTGCGGCCGCTGCTCATCAGGCAAATCAAGCCCTGAAAAAGAGCAAGGCCCGCCTGGAGGCGGTGAGCGACACGCCCTAGAGCTGCGCGGTCCTGTCCGCGTCATCCGAACTCGGCCTGACCTCTCTGAGAAAGGCATCGATGTGACCGTGTACTTGGCTCAGATTTCAGGACGTGGAATTGTGGCCTTCGACGCGGCGAACGAAGACGAGGCTAGAGCGCGACTGACAGACAGGACAATTGGGCGAGACCTGATTGTGCTTCCGAACGAAGGTCGTCCCCTTTGGAACGACGTCTCGGAGGTCCAATTGCGGAGCAAAACCGAGGGAAGCCGAAATTTGGGGCCAATCGATCAGGGCTGGTGATGACAAGGGCAGGCATGTCTTCTTAGTTCCTGTCGTAGATCCCCTGAAATTCGCCGATCACCATGATGATACGACGCCTGCCTCACTGGCCGCGGACTTCAATGCGGGCCGGCGCAGGGCCAACCGAGGGGCTATTTCTTGCAATCTTTTGTGGACGGAGCGGAGCCAACGCATTCTTTGCCAGCACTCGATTTCTGGCTGATCTGGGAACTCGTCAACGTGCCGATCTGATTGCCGTAATTCTCCCTGCTGTTCTGATCGACCGCCGCAACAGGTGCCGCAATCACCAACCCTGCCGCGCTGCCCGCCGCTGCCGCCACGCCGGTTGTCGCCTGAATGATCGTGTCGCCCAAGCCTATCCTGTTGTCGGTCAACGTCTGGCCGCCAGCCATACGCGCTCCAATCAGTTGCACGACCTGCGGCGACGATGCGAACTTGCCATGGTTTAAACGATCTCCGGATTTGACTTTCGTCAGATCGATGACAGTTACATTGTTGCTCGCAAGTTGTTCTTTGTAGGGGGCCAGCTCCGGGTTGATCGATCCGAGGCGAGGGATATCGCCCCAGACCCGCCGCGAGACTTTGAGCGCGCGATCGTCCTGGGATACAAAGAGGGTGAACCGCGGGTGCTGTTTGCCCATGTCGTCAATCTGGGTGCGAAACACGTCGACATCGACGTCAGGCGCGGCCAGCATGACGTTCTTGAACTTCGTCGGGAGGCCGCCATTGCGGATGGCCATCTGGCGCAAGCCTTCCAACGCAAGCCAATTGCCCATCGAATGGGCGAGGATCGAAACTTCCTTTATTTCAGGATCGCGTGCGAGATATTGGAATAGCAGTTCGAGGGCATCTCTCGTGTAGTTGGTGCTTTCACGATCGTAGCCATACGCCAGTGCACTGCCACGCGAGGGCCATGTGACCAGGATCGGGACGCTCTGAGTGCCCGTATCATTCGCGATCTGCGCAAAGCGATAGACCGAGTCTTCAAAGCGATTGTTGAATCCATGAATAAAGACGAGGACACTGTGATCCGGGCTCTTCCTGACAGAGGCGCTAAGCCACCCCTTCGCTGTCTGGAGTGTCAATTCTTTCGTTTGCACAACGGCGAAATCGGTCGCCGGGTTTGAGGGCAGCTTCTTGGGCCATGCGACCTCTCCAACCTTGCGGACTGATGCCGGAGGGATCGACACCGTAATTTCGGCGAACGAGGGGGCCAGTCCGCGTTCGCCCGTATACATTTGTGCCGGATTGGAGGAACGACTGCGTGTCGTTGTGACCAGCATCTCCACCTTGCTGGACGAAGGGGAGGTATCGGCCACGGGCAGCAGCACGTTCGTCGGACGGGACGCGCACCCCCACAGCAGGCAAACAAACGTCGAGGCAAACAAAGCGTTGCTGAGACGCCTGACCTTGGACGGCCTCACGAAAGTATTTCCCAAACTCTCCTCCCGTCTCGAAGTCGTTCCAAAGGGGTCGTTGGGTCGCGAAAGCTGCCCCGCAACCGGAAGCGAAAACGATCAGCATTGAACTGCCCGAGCGAACTCGCGATGCTCTTACGTCCGCTCAACACGCAGGGGATCTCCCGACACAGATCCAATCAGAACCGAAATCTGGCGCCGATGATTGGTCCCTGCATTGCTATGTCAAACACAAATCCGTCCTCGTCGTAGTCTACGGCAAGGTAGCGATAGCCCGCTTCCAGCGTGAGCGAATCACTGTACCGGTATTGAAGCGTGCCCTGGACTTGCCAATCGATGTCGGCACCAACACCGAAGCCCCCGACATCTGCCTCGCCATGGAGCCCAAACCCTTTGCCGAGAGCAACATCGCCGGCCACACCAATCAAGGGGTCGACCCAAGTCTTGCTGCCGCTGGCCTCTCTTACGCCGAGAGGGCCAGTAACAGTCAAATCCGTGTCTAGGTACCAGAGCCGTCCGCCGGCCAGAACGTCTAAGGTCGCGGTGCCATTGTCGACGACCCGATAGGAGCCGCCGAAGCTCCACACCACCGTCTTCATGTTCACTTCGGCCGAAAGAGCCAACGGGCCGGGCGACGTGCCATCGGCCTCAAGTCCCAGGTAGATGAAGTCGGTGAAAAGAGCGTAGCGGCCATTGCGCGCCTCGCCGGCAAGCATGACCGGCGGGGGAGACCAATCGATGTGATTGAAAATCTGGCTGAAATTGAAATCGATATCCACCGGCGACAGGCCCCTGACGCCGACCCTGCCGTTCAAGCCTGCCATCCAGAAATAGGGCTCTGCGGTGAAGGTCCAGACCGGCGCGGGTGCGGCTTCAGGAAGTTGCGTCGCAACGTCCGCAGCGATCGCCGGCACCGCAAACAGCGCTGCCGCTGTTCCCGCCGAAGCCAACACGAGAGCTCGGATGATTCCCATATCGAAATCCCCTCCAATTCCGTTACTTCATGTCCGATGCGATCGTCTGGCGGCCCAGTGACAACATATACGTGTTCGCATTGCCCACCTAATCGGGTTCCGATCGTTTTTCGTGCGACAGAGGTTCATTTGTTCGTGGCTATCACGGATGGTGCTCGATCTACTTCGGAAACAGTAGGGCAATTCCCGCGCGGAATCCGAAGCCGTCGGGTCCGTTTTCGGGGCTTACGGCCCAATACCGCACACCGGCGAAGAGGCTGATTGGCTGCTTGTCGATCACAACCAGCTTCGAGACCTGGAAGTTGATCGGGACCGACCATTGCTGCACTTCCCAATTGTAGGCACTCTCGGTATTGAGCGTGAAGGTCCAGGCGCCCGTCGTCGTGTAAGAGACGAAAGGCTGCAGGAAAGTGGAACTTATATCGCTGCGGTCGCTGTCCCCTGCAAATGACCAGATATGGTTGGCTAGCATGCCGACCGTCCACCCGTCGAATTGCTTCAAGACGACGCCGGTCGGTCCAGCTCCCCATTTTTTTCCGCCAAGCAATGCGTCAGTCGCAGTGGGCAACAGAAACACCGGGCCGACACCCCAGATGATCCCGTTTGCCGTGGGTTGAGAAGGCGAGAAGAACAGGCTTTGGCTTATGTCGCCGAGCCCGAACTGATCGCCGGATGGTCCGGCAATGTCGTGCTGCCAGGCAATCGGCAAGATTGTGCGCGATATCAGGTTCCAGTTGTCGTTGAGCGTGATCGGAATGACCGGCTGCAAGTTGACATAGGCTTTGTCACCATCGTTCGGGCCATAGCCGCTGTCGTAGTTGAACTGGAACGGCACGCTGATCAGCGAGGCGATCGGATTGGATAGCTTCTTGGCGAGATCCTGGGTGTTATCCTGGGCCCACGCGGCCGTGACGACAAGCAGGGCTGGGAGCACGGCTGCTATAGTGTGTAGAGGTCGATTGCCAGACAGAAATTCCAAGCCAGCCTCCGCTTAGCTCTGGCCGCTCACCTTGGCGGCCAAGGAATGACACGCGATTTCCGGGTGGCGTCCGCGTACAGCACGGCTCCGACTTCCCCAACCAACCGATCCACCAGTTCCTGCCATTCGGCTCGTCTAGACTCGCGCAACGCTGGCGGGACCCTGTCGATCGTCGAGAGTGCGATCTCCGCTTCAGCAAGTTCCTCGCACATATCCCGAAAACCCTCACTTCGGTCCATCAGCCGATGGATGGGCAATTCAAATTGCGGGAACCGACGCACTGCCGCCGAGACCGCCCTTTGCCTATCAGCCGGTTCGTCGTCCATCCTCATGGCGCAAATTCGTATTTTCCCGAAACCACCGTAGCCTAGCGCATTGAGGCGGCTGCGGAATGTAAGTTACGTGGGCGACAGGGTAATTTCTGAACGTGCCGTAGCGAGCTCGGTCGGCAGCAAGCCAATAAAATCGTAAATTCAAACTGCGTTGCCAGTGAGGTCGCATAACTATTGGTCCGTTGTCATCCGTGCTGCGTTGCACAATTCTCGCCTCCCTCCTAATGTTATTCGTTCAGACTACTAGGAGTATTGCAGGAATTGGCGCGCGGATGTAAATTGCAACCGAGAGGTAACCGGCGAAAAAAGAAATATAACTGGGAATAGTCACCCCAGAACGTCAGGTGAGGGAACCAAGGTGATCCGGGCGGAACCAGCCGCAGGGAGGGCGCATAAGCTCACGCCAGAGGATTGTCGTGCCCAGCTTGCCCTGATCCTCAACAGCGCGGACTTCGATGCAACCGGTCGCGAGCGCCGCTTCCTCAGCCATGTCGTGGAGGAGACGTTGGAGGGTCGCGGTGATCGTATCAAGGCCTATTCGATCGCAGTCGAAGTGTTCGGCCGCGATATGTCGTTCGACCCGCAGACGGATCCGATTGTGCGCATCGAGGCTGGCCACCTCCGGCGCGGGCTTGAGCGTTATTACCTGACCGTCGGACAGGCCGACCCAATTCTCATCACGATCCCGAAAGGCGGTTACGTTCCAACGTTCTCGGTGCAATCGCCCCCCTTGACCATTGAGCCGGCATTGCCGGTTAACTGGGCAGAGAAAGTCCCGACCCCTCCACGATGGATGAGGGCATCGTGGCTGACGGTGGTTCTTGCGGCTACCGTCGCGGCATTGGCTGTTCTGGCGTTGGGATTGGCGAGGGGCGG
>NZ_SUEO01000068.1:23881-27102 GCF_004962925.1 Mesorhizobium sp.
CGCCCAACTTCGCCTGAGATCCCGCGACTGCTGGTCGAGACGTTTGACGATCTTTCAGCAACGGAGGCCTCCAGTGCAATTGCGAGCGGATTGACACAGGAAATTGTCGGGCAACTCTCTAAGTTCAAGGACGTCATCGTCGTCCAGTCTTCCGAAAATTTGGTCGCGCCGTCGCGCTTTGTTCTTGCGGGAAGCGTCCACCTGTCGGCCGATTCCTTCCGGCTTCGGGTCAGGTTTATCAACCGCGCCGACGGCTCCGTGCTGTGGGCGGAAAGTTATGATGGAAAGATGGATGTCGCCCCGCTTCTTGAGACCGAGGCCAATATCGCACAGAAAGTGGCGACGAGCCTGGCCCAGACATACGGCGTGATCTTTCAGGCGGACGCGTCGCTCAACGTCTCGAATCCTCCCGACGATTGGGCTGCCTATTCCTGCACGCTTTCCTTCTATGCATACCGGGCAAACCTCGATCAAAAGGCACTTCCAGCGGTGCGCGTGTGTCTGGAGAAGGCCGTTGAGCACTTCCCGGGCTACGCCACCGCCTGGGGTCTGCTGTCGCAAGCCTATATCGACGAGATTCGATTCCTCTATCCTCCCGACGAAGCGGCGACTTCGGCCTCGATCGCTCGCGCTCTTGCCGCGGCCAGGCGGGCCGTGGAACTGGACCCGCTCAATATTCGCGGCCTGCAGGCGGAAATGTTCGCGCTCTATTTCAGCAAAGAGATCGAGGCGGCGCTGTTGGTGGGCAAACGTGCCTTGAACATTAACCCCAACGATACCGAACTGATGGGCGAGTACGGATATCGGCTGGCGCTTTCAGGAGACTGGGACCACGGCTGCCCGCTGGTCGCGGAAGCTCGCACGCGCAATCCGGGTCCCTTGGCCTATTACGAGACCGCGCTTGCCCATTGCGCCTATTTTCGCGGCGATTATCCGCAGGCGGCCATGTGGATCAGGAAAGCAACGGTTCCCGGCAATGCCTACTATCACACCATCGCGGCCGCGATTTTCGGCGAGGGCGGATATGAAGCGGACGCGCGGCGCCAGCGTGTCTGGCTTGAAGAAAACGCGCCAGGCATGATCAAGAACCTCCGGCAGGAGGTCGCGATGCGGATGATTCGACCAGAGGACGTTGATTTCTTCCTCGGTTCGCTCAAAAAGGCCGGGTTCGCGTTCAAGGACTGATCGGACGTAAACTCTAGCCGTGGGATACGAACTTACATGCCGTTTTGCGCCCGTCCAGCTCAGCGATGCGCACCCGAGGTGTTGGTTCGGCCGCGGGAACCGCAGCACGGCGACGAAGTTTCCCGAAACCATGCGGTCGGCATTCGCACAGTCCGGTCATTTTTCCAAACAGGTGCTCAAGTCAGCTCATGGCGCAACCCTGGCTTCCAGAGTGGTCGCCGGCTATGTCCGCTTCCAGCCGGTGGCAAAGCTGGGCTTAACGGCCGAAATGAGGCGCAAAGCGGGCGGTCATGCCTGTCTGAACTGCACTGCAGGCACACGCGATTCCGACGCCGAACCTCACATACCGAACGGCGCGCTCGCCCCTAAGCCCCCAGCGTCGGCTCGGTATTCACCTCCAGCGCTTCTTCCGCCTCATCGTCCTCGCCAAGAATCTCCCCGTTCACCCCCAACGCCCGCCCGATCCAGATCGGATCGACCAGATGGTCGCGCTTGGGGTTGGTGGTGTTCGGATGGATGAGGATGCTCAAGCCGCCGTGGTTCAGCATAAGCCATGGAACGAGGGTAGCGAAAATCCCGGTCGCGAACGAGACCTGGTACATGGTCTGCTCATGCGGGCCGACCGGCCCATCGCGCCAATTGCCCAGGCGCACGCGGAAACGCTCGCCGATGCGCAGGCGCAGCCATTCGGCATGCTGCCGCTCGGCCTGCCCGTCGTAGTAGATATGCGCGTGATAGCTGGCAATTTCCGAAAGCGGCCTTGGACTGGCGGCGTCTTCGTTCACCTCAGTGCTCTCCTTCGACGATTATGGCGCCCGGCAGACCCGAAGCATGGAAGGTCGGCCCTGTCGAGGCAGCGTTGATGCCGCGTCTTGCAGGGGGATAACTGGGACAACCGTCTCATTTGACCCTAGTCACCCACGCGCCGCAGTGTGCCGAGATGATTGTCGTCGAGAAACTCTATGGTCATGGCCGACGCCTTGCCGTCGGGGCCGACGACAAAGCCCACGCCCGAGGGCATGTCCGGCGTCTCGGCGTCCGGGAAGGTCACGAACAGGTCGCCGTCGAAATGCTTCAATGAATAGGACCGCGCGCCGGCTGGCCCGACCTTGAGCACAAGAGCGTCTCCGGCACTCGACACGACCGCATCGCCGATGAAGTCGTTGAAATAGCGGCCTGCATAGGCACTGGCCGGCGCGGCCGGCCTTGCCGGAGACGGTGGCGCGGCATAGGTGGCCTTGGCCCTCGCGACCGCCGGGCCGAACAAGCTCGCATAGGTATCGTCCCATGCCTTGACCCAGTCCTTCTCGACCGTTCCGTCAAAGGCGAGATCGGCGAAGCTGTCGGACAGCCCTTCCGGTACCCCTGTCGAAAAGGCGTTGGCGACGATCACGATGCCAAGCTTCTCCTCCGGGAAGAGCGTCACCAGGGTGCGTGCGCCGACGCTGAAGGCGCCGGCATGGCCCCAGCTCAGGCCATGACGGCCGAATTCGACATTCCAGCCGAGGCCGTAGAAGGACGTGCCGCCGGAGACGGGGTTCTTGCCGCGCGCCATCAGGGGAACATGCGTCTGGTCCAGAGCGTCGGCTTTAATGAGTGTCTCGCCGGCATAGACCCCATTGCCGAGCACGAGGCGCACCCATTGCGAGAGATCGCGTGCCGTGGAGCTGACGCCGCCTGCGGGCGCCTGCGCATCCGGGTCGCGCTTTACCTTCGCGGCCCAGACGCCGTCGATCTTGACGTGGAGCGCGGCGCGATTGGCGTGCTTGATGAAGTCCGCATGACGGGAGCTGGTCGAGGCCATTCCAAGCGGACGGTAGAGCTTCTCCTCGGCGATCTCCTCCCAAGGCTTGCCCGTCGGCTTGGCAGCAGCGACGGCACCCTCGGTCAGTCCGAAATTGCTGTAGGAGTAGCCGGCGCGAAAGCTCGTCGATGGTGACACGAAGCGCAGACGACGCAGGATCTCCGCGCGGTCGTAGCCAATGTCCTCGAGGTCGTCTCCGGCGGTGCCGGGAAGTCCGCTGCGGTGCGAAAAC
>NZ_SUEO01000069.1:0-4182 GCF_004962925.1 Mesorhizobium sp.
GGCCACCGGTTCGGCGTGGAAATTGCCGCCGGAAAGTGCCGTGTCGTCCTCGGCGAAGATCAGAGGATTGTCGGTGACGCCGTTGGCCTCGGTGCCCAGCGTGTCGGCGGCCTGGCGCAGCACGCTGAGCGCCGCCCCCATCACCTGCGGCTGGCAGCGCAGGCAGTACGGATCCTGCACGCGCTCGTCGCCGAGCCGGTGCGATTCACGGATGGCGCTGCCGGCCATCAGGTTGCGCAACGCCTCTGCCGTCTCGATCTGGCCAGGATGCTTCCTGAGCAAATGGATGCGCGGATCGAAGGGGGCGTCGGAGCCCTTGGCGGCATCGGTCGAAAGCGCGCCGGCGACCAGCGCCGACTGGTAGAGCACTTCGGCGTCGAACAGGGCGGCCAACGCATAGGCGGTCGAGAACTGCGTGCCGTTGAGCAGCGCCAACCCTTCCTTGGCGCCAAGCGTGACCGGTTCCAGCCCGTGCGAGACAAAGGCGACCTTGGCCGGGAACCGGCCATGCGGGGTAAAGCACTCGCCGACGCCGATCATCACCGCCGTCATGTGCGACAGTGGCGCGAGATCGCCGGAGGCGCCGACGGAGCCTTGCGCAGGAACCACCGGAATTACGTCATTGGCCAGCATCGCTTCCAGCAGCTCGATTGTCTGCGGCCGCACGCCGGAAGCACCCTGGGCCAGGCTGGCCAGTTTCAGCGCCATCATCAGCCGGCAAATAGCAACCGACATAGGCTCACCGACACCGGCGGCATGGGACAGCACGATGTTGCGTTGAAGTGTCTCGAGGTCGGCGGCGGGAATGCGGACGCTGGCCAATTTGCCGAAACCGGTGTTGATGCCATAGACCGGCTCACCCCTGGCGACGATCCGCGCAACCGCCTCGGCGCTGGCCTTGATCTTCGGCCGGCAGGCGGCATCCAGCTTCGGCACGGCGCCACGATAGATTTCGCGCCAGTCGGCCAGCGTTGTGTTGCCCGGCTTTAGTTTGAGTTGGCTCATTGTCCTCTCCAGATGCGGGCATGCAGCGGGTTGAAGCCCATGCGGTAGACGAGCTCGGCCGGTCGCTCGATGTCCCAGATCGCCAGGTCGGCCGATTTTCCGACCTCCAGCGTGCCGGTTTGTCCGAGCAGTCCGAGCGCGCGGGCGGCCTCACGGGTAATACCGGCAAGGCATTCGTCGACGGTCAGACCAAACAAAGTTGCCGCCATGTTCATGATCAGCAGAAGCGAGGTCAGCGGCGAGGTGCCGGGATTGCAATCGGTGGCGACCGCCATTTTGACGCCGTGCTGGCGAAACAGGCCGATCGGCGGCTTCTTGGTCTCACGGATGAAATAATAGGCGCCGGGCAAGATTGTCGCCACGGTTCCCGCCTTCGCCATCGCCGCCGCACCCGCTTCGTCAGTGTATTCGAGATGGTCTGCCGACAGGGCGCCATAGCGTGCCGCGAGTTCGGCGCCGTGCAGATTGGACAGCTGGTCGGCATGGAGCTTGACCGGCAGGCCTGCTGCTTTCGCCGCGTCGAACACGCGAGAGATCTGCTCGGGCGAAAAGGCGATGCCTTCGCAAAAGCCGTCGACGGCATCGGCCAGGCCCTCGGCAGCGACGGCCGGCAAAATCTCGTTTGCGACGAGATCGACAAAAACGTCCTTGTCGCCTTTCGCCTCGGGCGGCAGCGCGTGAGCCCCGAGGAAACTCGTCCGTACTGTTACAGGACGATGTTCGCCCAAGAGCCGCGCGGCGCGCAGGGATTTCTTCTCGTTTTCGAGATCGAGCCCATAGCCCGATTTGATCTCGATGGTGGTGAGGCCTTCAGCAATCAGCGCATCGAGGCGCGGCAGCGACTGAGCGACCAGCTCGTCGTCGCTGGCAGCGCGCAGCGCCGTGACCGACGAGACGATGCCGCCACCGGCCTTGGCGACCTCTTCATAGGTGGCACCGGCCAGCCGCATCTCAAATTCGTTGGCGCGGTTGCCGGCATGGACCAGATGAGTATGACAGTCGATCAGGCCGGGTGTGATCCAGCGGCCTTCGCAATCGACAATCTCGGCGCCTTGTAAAAGCTCAGCCGGCATGTCGGCTTCCGGGCCAGCATAGACGATCACGCCATCGCGTGCGGCGATCGCGCCGTGTTCGACGATGCCAAGTCCAGCGGCGTTTTCGGCCATGGTCGTCAGGCGCGCATTGCGCCAGAGGCGAACCTCCCCTGCCCGATCTTTGCTCTCTCCAGCCATCATCTTTTCCGTTTCAATCGGTGGCGATTATGTATATACATATTGAAACGCACTGCAAGTGGTATCATTGCACGGGACATAGGGAATCGGAGAGAAAAACGTGGCGGCGATCTTTGCGGAACAGGCGCTTCTGCCCGACGGCTGGCATTCCAATGCCCGGATCGTCGTCAGTGATGGCCGTATCACCACGATTGAGCCGAACGCGTCATCCCAGCCCGGTGACGAACGCCATGCCATCCTGCTGCCAGGCATGCCGAACCTGCATAGCCACGCCTTTCAGCGCGGCATGGCCGGCCTTGCCGAGCTTCGCGGCCCTTCAGCCGACAGTTTCTGGAGCTGGCGCGAGGTGATGTACCGCTTCGCATTGTCGATGACGCCGGATCAGGTCGAGGCGGTCGCCGCGCAGCTCTATGTCGAGATGCTGGAGGCCGGCTTTTCGCGCGTAGGCGAGTTTCACTATCTCCACCACGATCGTGATGGCCAGCCCTACGCCAACATCGCGGAAATGGCCGAACCCATCACTGCCGCTGCCGCCGACACCGGCATTGGACTGACGCTGCTGCCGGTCTTCTATGCGCACTCCTCCTTCGGCGGCGCTGCGCCGAATGAAGGCCAGCGGCGATTCATTAACGATGTGAATCGGTTCTCGCGGCTTGTTGAGAAATGCCGCGAATCCGTTCGCACCTTGAATCAAAGCGTCGTTGGCGTCGCCCCACACAGTCTTCGCGCCGTCACGCCGGACGAACTGGAAGACATCGCGGCAATGGTGCCTGGCGGACCGATCCACATCCATATCGCCGAGCAAGTGAAGGAGGTCGAGGACTGCCTTGCCTGGTCCGGGGCGCGACCGGTCGAATGGCTGCTCGCCAACGCCAAGGTGGATAGTCGCTGGTGCCTGATCCATGCCACGCATATGACCGAGACCGAGACAGCGGCCATGGCGAAAAGCGGGGCAATCGCCGGTCTCTGCCCGATTACCGAGGCCAATCTCGGCGATGGCACCTTTGCGGCCCCGCTGTTCAAACAACATGGCGGCCGCTTCGGTATCGGCTCCGATTCCAACGTGCTGATCGGCCTGCCCGACGAATTGCGGCAGCTCGAATATTCGCAGCGCCTCGCCCACCGTGCCCGCAACGTGCTGGCGGTGGCGGGCGGCTCGACCGGCCGCGCGCTGTTCGATGCAGCGCTCGACGGCGGCAGTGCCGCCCTTGGCGCAGGCCCCTCGCGGATCGCCGCTGGTGCCTCGGCCGATTTCGTCTCGCTGGACGGCAGTCATCCTTCGCTGGCCGGCAGGACGGGCGATGCAGTGCTCGACGCCTGGATCTTCGCCAACGGCACCAAGGTCGATTGCGTCTGGGTGCATGGCAAGAAACTGGTCAGCGGCGGGAGGCATGCAAGGCGCGACACCATTGCCGAGCGTTTTCGCCAGGTGATGACGGAACTTGCAGGATGAGCACAATCGAGACGGTGGATGTGGACGTCGGCGAGCCTCTCTCGCTGCATCAGCGCATCCTGTCCGACATCAGCGAGCGGATCCTCTCCGGCGCCTGGGCGCCCGGCCACCGCATCCCGTTCGAGCACGAACTGACGGCCGAGTACAAATGTTCGCGCATGACGGTGAACAAGGCTTTGTCGCAGCTTGCCAAGGCCGGGCTGATCGAGCGCCGCCGCCGCTCCGGCAGCTTTGTCCGGCGGCCGCAGTCGCAAGCCGCGGTGTTGGAAATCCACGACATCAGGATCGAGGTCGAGGCGCTCGGCCTGCCCTATCGCTACGAGCGTGTGGCGCGACATAAAAGGCGCAGCAGCGCCGAGGATCGCGCCTTGTTGGAACTCGACTCCAACGGGCCGGTGCTGGCGCTGGAATGCCGGCATTTCGCCGGCAAGCGGCCGTTCGCCCACGAACAGCGGCTAATCAACCTGACCGCCGTGGCCGAGGCCGCCAACG
>NZ_SUEO01000069.1:4192-4479 GCF_004962925.1 Mesorhizobium sp.
ATCGCGCCCGGGCCGTGGCTGATCGCCCGCGTGCCGTGGAGTGCCGCCGAGCACCGCATTCGCGCCGTCGCGGCCGACAGGCACATTGCGGCCGCACTCGATATCGAGGCCGGTGCGCCGTGCCTGGTGGTCGAGCGACGGACATGGAGCGCCGAGCACCCGGTCACCCATGTCCGGTTCACCTATGCGGCCGAGAGCCACACGCTGGTGGCAAGGTTTACACCTTCGCAGGGGTGATTACCCTCCCCCTTGAGGGAGGGTCGGCGAGGTTGCACCGACCCCACCCC
>NZ_SUEO01000069.1:4489-9674 GCF_004962925.1 Mesorhizobium sp.
CGCTTCGCAAAATGCCGCCCTGCGGCATTTGCTCCGCGACCCTCCCCTCAAGGGGGAGGGTAAAGAACTGCATCTCAAATCGCAGCGGTAACGATGATCTCGACCAGATATTCCGGTCCGGCAAGCTTGGCCTCGCCGGTGGCGCGGGCCGGGGTATGGCCCTGCGGCACCCACTTGTCCCATTCCGCGTTCATCTCGGCAAAGGTGCTCATGTCGGCCAGCCAGATGATCGCCTGCAGGATCTTGGTCTTGTCGGTGCCGACCTTGGCCAGCAATTCGTCGATGGCCACCAGAATGTCCCGTGTCTGGGCGCCGACGTTTCCGCCCGGCTGACCGACCTGACCGGCCAGATAGACGGTGTTGCCGTGGATGACGATCTGGCTCATGCGCGGGCCTACATCGATGCGACGAATGCTCATGGGACGTTTCCTTCCTTTGTGGGTCGCGCCTGTTTAGAGTCGCGGTTCGCCGGGGGCAAGGTTGCAAGAGCGAATCCTCTTGAGCCAACCGCCAAAGAGCACAGGGCAAATCTCCTCGATCGCCGCAATTCCGCCCGATTGGCTTGTTGACTAATGTAATAACATCACATATCCACCGCCGCTGCCGTACCAGTCGTGCCCCACGGATCGTCACATGACCAAAACCTGCCTGACCTTCAGCGACCTGACGCTGGGCTACAATAGCCATCCGGCGATCCATCATCTCGACGGCACGATACGCCGGGGATCGCTGACCGCCGTCGTCGGAGCCAATGGCTCGGGCAAGTCGACGCTGATGAAAGGGATCGTCGGCGTGTTGAAGCCGATGGCCGGCACGGTTGTCCGCGCGCCCGGCGTGCGCGCCGCCTATCTGCCGCAGCAGTCGGAGCTCGATCGCTCCTTTCCGGCCAGGGTTGTCGATCTGGTTTCGCTTGGGCTGTGGCCACGGCGCGGGCTGCTCGGCCGCTATACCAGGGAAGACCGCGATTCGGTCAGCCAGGCGCTGATGGCCGTCGGTCTCGGCGGCTTCGAGAAGCGCCCAATCGACACGTTGTCGGGCGGCCAGCTACAGCGCACGCTGTTTGCCCGCGTGCTGCTGCAGGATGCCGACCTCATCCTGCTCGACGAGCCGTTCAACGCCGTCGACACCAAGACTGTCGGCGACCTGATTGCGCTGATCAAGCGCTGGCATGGCGAGGAACGCACCATCATGGTCGTTGTCCACGACCTGGATCTGGTGCGGCAGAATTTCCCCGAGACGTTGCTGCTGGCACGCCAGCCGATCGCCTGGGGCGAGACCAAGGAAACGCTGCGGCCGGAAAACCTGTTGCGCGCGCGCCGCTTCCACGAAGCCTGGGAGGAGAACGCGCCCTGGTGCGAGCCTGACAATCATGAGCACGGTGATCACGCTCACGACCATGGGCACAACCACCATCACGGCTCCGGGCCGAGGGCGGCATGATGGACACGCTCTACGGTCTTCTCATCGCTCCGTTCGCCGATTTCGCCTTCATGCAGCGGGCGCTTGCCGGGTCGCTGATGCTGTCGCTGGGCGCCTGCCCGGTCGGCGTCTTCCTGATGCTGCGGCGCATGAGCCTTTCCGGCGACGCCATGGCCCACGCCATCCTGCCGGGTGCTGCCGCCGGTTTCCTGTTCTATGGGCTGGAGATCCTGCCGATGACCATCGGCGGCCTGATCGCCGGCATCATCGTGGCGCTCGGCGCCGGCGCGGTCTCGCGCTTCACCATCCAGCGCGAGGACGCCTCGATGGCGGCCTTCTACCTGATTTCGCTGGCTATCGGCGTGCTGATGGTGTCGATCCGCGGCTCCAGCGTCGATCTCATGCATGTGCTTTTCGGCACCGTGCTGGCGCTCAACAATGAAGCGCTGACACTGATCGGCGGCATCGTCCTGGTCACGCTGGTCAGCCTTTCCATCTTCTGGCGAGCGCTGGTCGCGGAATGTCTCGACCCGCTGTTCCTGCGTTCGGTCAGCCGGCTGGGCAGTCCGGTGCATTTCATCTTCCTCGGCCTCGTCGTGCTCAACCTCGTCGGCGGCTTCCAGGCGCTCGGCACACTGCTTTCGGTGGGGCTGATGATGCTGCCGGCCGCCGCCGCCCGCTTCTGGACCATGCGCGTCGAGCCGATGTGCGTGCTGGCGGTGCTGATCGGCTTTGTCTCCTGCGTCGCGGGGCTGCTCTTGTCCTACCACGTGTCGCTGCCTTCCGGCCCGGCGATCATCCTGTCTGCGGGCGTTGTCTATTTCGCCTCGATCCTGTTCGGCACGCGCGGCATCCTGCGCGCCCGCATTATCCATCACCGCCACAGAACCGCCTGATCCCAACAAAGGAGACCTGTCCATGCTGAAATCGATCCGCGCCGCCTTGGCGATGAGCGTTATAACATTAACCGCCCTTGGCGCATCGTCGGCTCTCGCGGAGCCGTTAAAAGTGGTCGCCAGCTTCACGATCATTGCCGATTTCGCCAAAAATGTCGGCGGCGACCGGATCAATCTGACCACCATCGTCGGGCCGGATGGCGATGCCCATGTCTACGAGCCGAGCCCGGCTGACGCGGTGGCAATGGCGGGTGCGGATGTGGTGCTGGTCAACGGCCTGCATTTCGAAGGCTTTCTGCAGCGCCTGGTCGACGCCAGCGCCACCAAGGCGACAATCGCCGTCCTGACCAAGGGGGTGACACCGATCAACTTCAAACCCGAATTCGCCGATGCCGACGCCGCTGAAGGCGAAGACACCGATCCACATGCCTTCCAGTCGATCGCCAATGCCAAGATCTATGTGAAGAACATCGCCAACGCCTTCTGCACCGCCGACGCCGCGGGTTGCGACAGCTACAAGGGCAATGCCGCCGCATACACCGCGAAGCTCGACGCGGTCGAAGGCGAAGTGAAGGCGGCAATCCAGTCCATCCCTCAAGAGAAACGCGTGGTCATCACCTCGCACGACGCCTTCGGCTATTTCGAGAAGGCCTATGGCCTCACTTTCCTGGCTCCCGAAGGGGTGTCGACCGAATCGGAGCCCTCAGCCGCCGACGTCGCCAAGCTGGTCAGCCAAGTGAAGCAGGACAAGGCGGCGGCGGTCTTCGTCGAGAACATCACCAACGCGCGGCTAATCGAGCAGATCGCCAGCGAGACCGGCATCAAGGTGGGCGGCACGCTCTATTCGGACGCGCTGTCGCAACCCGAAGGCCCGGCTTCGACCTATATCGACCTGATGCACAACAACATCGCCCAGATCAAAGGCGCGATCCTCGGAAGCTGAGGCTTCCTATCCAGCCGGGCTGCATCGGCCCGGCTGGATTTCCCGCATGAGAATAGCTATCTGCGCAGCGGGATTTCTTTCTGCGCGGATTGCCGCCCGGGCCAGGGAGTGGCAAGACTCCGCCCCCTGACCAGCAGGCATCGAACATTGCGAGGACGCCATCATGGAATATCGTCAGATCAGCGAGGACTATTCGGTCTCGGGTCAGATCCAGCCCGAAGAGGTCGCCGCCATCAAGGCCGCCGGCTTCAAGAGCGTCATCTGCAACAGGCCTGATGACGAGCAGCCCGGCCAGCCTTCGGCGGACAGTGTCAAGGCGGCGGTCGAAGCCGCCGGGCTCGCTTTCCGCTACATCCCGGTCATCAGCGGCCAGATCACGGCCGAGAATGTCGAGGACCAGGCCGAGGCGCTCGACGAACTCGACGGCCCGATCTTCGCCTATTGCCGTTCCGGCGCACGCTGCACCAATCTTTATGGGCTGATCCAGCAGTCGAAGAGCTAGATCGGTAGCGCGCCGGTTTCCTTCAGCGTTTCGAGCACGATCGCCGTCTTCACATGCTGCACGGATTCGTGTGGCAAGAGCACGCCGTTGACGAATTCCGACAGCGATTTCAGGTCGGGCGTCACCACTTTCAATATGTAATCCATCTCGCCGGTCAGCGCGTGCGCCTCCTGCACCTCCGGCAGCCGGGCCACCAGTTCGCCGAAGCGTTGCGCGTTGTCGCGGTTGTGGGTGGCGAGCGTCACCGAGATGACGTTGACAAGCGAGAAGCCGAGCTTGTCGCGGTCGAGCACCGCGCGATAGCCCCTGATGTAGCCATCCTCTTCCAGCCTCTGGCGGCGGCGCGAACATTGCGACGCCGACAGGTTCACCCGTTCCGACAAATCGTTGTTGGTCAGCCGTGCATCGCCCTGCAATAGAGCCATTATCTTGCGGTCAAACTGATCAATGCGTGCATCATTCATGGATTCATCTCCATATGTGCACAGTTCGCGCATCATCTGATCATTTAAAGCGTTTGAATGCAAGCACCGTGCACCCGCTCCGCGCTATGATTGCGTCGAAATGGCCTTTTCCGGCCACGCCAGCTTTTTGGAGGACAATGCCATGGGCCCCTTCCCACACGACGCGCCGCCCGCAAAGATCAGCAAGGCCAATCCCGCCGGCACAGACGGCTTCGAATTCGTCGAGTTCGCGCATTCTGAGCCGGAAAAGCTCGCCGAGCTTTTTACCCGCATGGGCTATGCACCGGTAGCCAAGCACCGCACCAAGGACATCACCGTCTGGCGGCAGGGCGACATCAATTATGTCGTCAATGCCGAACCCGGCTCGCATGCAATGAAATTCGTCGACAAGCACGGCCCCTGCGCGGCCTCGATGGCCTGGCGGGTCGTCGATGCCAAGCATGCCTTCGACCATGCTGTCGCCAAAGGGGCCACGCCTTACCAAGGCACCGACAAGGCGCTCGACGTGCCGGCAATCGTCGGCATCGGCGGTTCACTGCTCTATTTCATCGAAACCTATGGGGAAAAGGGCTCGGCCTATGATGCCGAGTTCGACTGGCTGGGCGCGCGCGACCCGAAGCCGGAAGGCGTCGGCTTCTATTATCTCGACCACCTCACCCACAATGTCTATCGCGGCAACATGGACAAATGGTGGGACTTCTACCGCGACCTGTTCGGCTTCAAACAAATCCATTTCTTCGACATCGACGGCAAGATCACCGGCCTGGTCAGCCGCGCCATCACCTCGCCCTGCGGCAAGATCCGCATCCCGCTGAACGAATCCAAGGACGAGTCCAGCCAGATCGCCGAATATCTGAAGAAGTACAATGGCGAAGGCATCCAGCACATCGCCGTCGGCACGGACGAGATCTACGGCGCCACCGACAGGCTGGCCGCCAACGGGCTAAAATTCATGCCCGGC
>NZ_SUEO01000069.1:9684-10264 GCF_004962925.1 Mesorhizobium sp.
GCCGGTAACCTATTATGACATGTCCCATAACAGAGTGCACGGCCATGACGAGCCGATCGAGCGCATGAAAAAGCACGGCATCCTGATCGATGGCGAAGGCGTGGTCGACGGCGGCACGACCAAGATCCTGCTGCAGATATTCTCGAAAACCGTGATCGGCCCAATCTTCTTCGAATTCATCCAGAGGAAGGGCGACGAAGGTTTTGGCGAGGGCAATTTCCGCGCTCTGTTCGAATCGATCGAGCAGGACCAGATCAAGCGCGGCGTGCTAAAGGTGCAGGCGGCAGAGTAGACCGCACAGGGTTGAGCGGCTCACAGGCCGAGCCGCTCGACCTCCGCTTTTCTCAGCTTCAGATCGTAGTCGAGGAAGAACTCGTCGAGTTGCGGCGGCTTCACTGACGTGCCGGACAGCATTGCGTGCACCTGCCCGCGATGATGGATGTCGTGGATGAAGAGATGGGCGAGCAGGTCGCCGATGCGCTCCGGTATTTTTCCGTCCTCGCGCCGGTCGGTGATGACGCGGCGATCGAGATCGTCGGCCGACAGACGGTCGCAAAAGGCGATCAGCCGCCGGTCGGCC
>NZ_SUEO01000069.1:10274-11035 GCF_004962925.1 Mesorhizobium sp.
CGCTCGTTTGCCAAAGAGCGCGTCCGCTTCGTCGAAGAGCAAAAACTCATCATAGGCTGCGGCGCCCACGCCGCCCTCCTCGAGAAAATCGAGATAGAGATGATCGACCGCCAGAATGTGGTTGAGCGTTGCCTTGATCGAGGGAAAGAAGCTGGTTCTTTCAGCCTCGAATTCGCCGGGCTCAAGCTGCAGCACGGCGCGATAGAGCCGGTCGTTCGACCAGAGATTGTTGGCTGCCATGCGGCGCAAATGGTTCAGCAGGTCCATGACCTCACTCCGCTGACTGGACCAAAGACACGCCCGCCCACAGAAGCGCAAATCCGGCGAGAACGATCAGCAGCAGCCGATTCATGCGCCGCCGCATGGCTTGCGTTTCCTGATCCCGTGCGACGTTCATGTTGGTGACGGCGTGGAACATCATCGCGTTGCGCGGAAAGCCGCTGCGGTTGGTCAGGTCGGGAGAGCGCGCCTCGATGCGATAGCTCAGCCGGATCGCCTGGATGAAGATCGCCAGCATGACCAGGGCCCACAGGCCGCACAGCACATAGAAAGACGTGCCTGTCATTGTCCTAGCTCTCGTGTTTCTCGACCTTCTGCTCGATGGCGCCGAAGATCGAATGTCCGGCCGTGTCCTTCATCTCGATGCGCACAGTGTCGCCAAAGCGAAGGAATGGCGTTTTCGGCGCGCCAGCCTCGATCGTCTCGATCATGCGCAACTCGGCAATGCAGGAATAGCCGGCGCCGCCCGCCGAGACAGGCTT
>NZ_SUEO01000069.1:11045-26420 GCF_004962925.1 Mesorhizobium sp.
GCCTGCCGTCGAGCTTGTTGGAGACCGTGCCCGAACCGATGATGGTGCCGGCGGCCAGCGGCCGGGTTTTCGCGGCATGTGCAATCAGCGCCGGAAAATCGAAGGTCATGTCCACGCCGGCGTTCGCCCGGCCAAACGGCTTGCCGTTGAGATCGACCAGCAGCGGCAGGCTGACCTTGCCGCCATCCCATGCCTCGCCCAACTCGTCCGGCGTCACCGCGACGGGCGAAAAAGCCGAGGACGGTTTCGACTGGAAGAAGCCAAAACCCTTGGCAAGTTCTGGCGCGGTGAGGGAGCGCAGCGTGACGTCATTGACCAGCATGACAAGTCGGATCGCGGCCCGCGTCTCATCTAGGCTTGCTCCCATCGGCACATCATCGACGATGACAGCTGTCTCCCCTTCCATGTCGGTGCCAAAAGCCTCGTCGACTATATGAATCGGGTCGCGCGGCGCGATGAAGGCATCCGAGCCGCCCTGGTAGATCAGCGGATCGGTCCAGAAGCTTGCCGGCATCTCGGCACCGCGCGCCTTCCGCACCAACTCGACATGGTTCACATAGGCCGAGCCATCTGCCCATTGATAGGCGCGCGGGAGCGGCGAATGGGCGTCATGCTCGTGAAAGCGCGCTGACGGCACCGCATTGTTCTCCAGCGATTCCGCCATGGCGGCC
This sequence comes from Mesorhizobium sp., assembly GCF_004962925.1. Classification (GTDB taxonomy): domain Bacteria; phylum Pseudomonadota; class Alphaproteobacteria; order Rhizobiales; family Rhizobiaceae; genus Mesorhizobium. The sequence continues at coordinate 11,717 of NZ_SUEO01000069.1, forward strand.
AGATGCGGCGCGATCCGGCTCCAGTCGTCGAGTGCCGCTTGCAGCGTCGGCACCAGAAACGAGGCATCGGTGAACCGCGTCAGGTCGCGCGAGACGACGACCAACTTTCCGTCACGCGTCCCGTCCTTCAATGTGGCAAGCTTCATGCGGTTTCCTCTCCTGGTACAGTTTTCTCGCTGCTTAAGCCCACAACAAGGCCGTCACGGGCAATCGTCAAGTCGTCAGCCCATGTTTTCCTGACAGCGGCGACCCAATCGGCTTCGCCGATCTCGGGGTCGTCAGCCGGAATGAGGTGATTGAGCACAAGTCTCTTCACTCCGGCATCGCTGGCGATGCGCCCAGCCTCCTCGGCGAAGCTGTGGCTCGCAAGCAGATGTTCTCTCAGCCGCGCGCCGTTGCCGGTCCGAGCAACCAACCGCTCGATGCCTTCTTCCAGCATGGCTTCGTGAACGAGGATGTCCGCGCCTTTGGCAAAATCGGCCAACGGCGGAAAGTATGCCGTATCGGCGGAGAACACGACGCTTTGTCCGGCATGCTCGAAGCGCAACGCAAAGCAATCGGTCACCGGCGGATGGTCGACGCGCAGCGCTGAAACCTTCAGGCCGCGCTCCTCCATCACCCGGCCTTCGCCGAACTCGGCGATCGAAACCATGTCTCTGATATCAGGCCGGCCTTCGTCGGTGATGCGGATCTCGATGTCGAACTCCATCGCCTGGCAAAAGCGCTGCCAGTAATGGCCGGTGCCAGGCGGGCCGAACACAGTGACCGGTGTCGCCAGACCCGCCGTCCAGGCGGTATGGATCAACGGACCGAGTTCCAGCAAATGGTCGGAATGCAGATGCGTGATGAAGATAAGGTCGAGCACCTTCAGGCTGATGCCGTTGTCTGCCAGCCCGCGCGTGACGCCAAGCCCGCAATCGACGACGATGTTGCGGCCGCCGATCTCCAGCAGCGACGAACTCGGCCACGGACCGCCCGGCCGGAGCGCTGGGCCGCCCTTCGAGCCCAGCAGCACCAGCCGACCCCGCGTTGTATCAGCGCTCAAGACCAGTCGCCCTCGGGCGTGCCATTAAAACGCTTCTTCAGATCGGCCCAGCAGTCGATGTAATTGTCCTGCCGGGTTTCCACCTCGGCGGCGTAGCGGGTCAGCATCTGCGGGAATCGCGTCTCGAACATGAAGGCCATGGTGTTGTCGAGCTTGACCGGTTTCAGCTCGGCGCGCGAGGCCTTTTCGAAGCCAGACGCATCAGGCCCGTGGGCCAGCATCAGATTGTGCAGGCTGATGCCGCCGGGAACGAAGCCCTCTTCCTTGGCGTCGTACTGGCCGTGGATCAGGCCCATGAACTCGCTCATGATGTTGCGATGGTACCAGGGTGGGCGGAACGTGTTTTCGGCCACCAGCCAGCGCGGCGGGAAGATGACGAAGTCGATGTTGGCGGTGCCCTCCTCGCCGCTCGGGGCGGTCAGCACCGTGAAGATCGACGGATCGGGGTGGTCGAACAGGATCGCACCGACCGGCGAAAATGTTGCAAGATCATATTTGTAGGGCGAATAATTGCCGTGCCACGCCACCACATCCAGCGGCGAATGATCGAGTTCGGTGACGTGGAATTGGCCGCACCATTTCACGGTCAGCCGGCAGGGCGTTTCCTTGTCCTCGAACCAGGCGCAAGGCGTCTTGAAATCGCGCGGATTGGCCAGGCAATTGGCGCCGATCGGGCCACGATCCGGCAGCGTCAGCTTGGCGCCGTAATTCTCGCAGACATAGCCGCGCACTTCAGCATCGACCAGTTCGACCTTGAACACGAGGCCGCGCGGCAGCACCGCGATCTCACCCGGTCGCAATTCGATGACGCCCATTTCGGTAACGAAGCGCAGGCTGCCAACCTGCGGCACAACCAGCAACTCACCATCGGCGTTGAAGAAATGATCGTCGACCATCGAACGGTTAGCAACATAGACATGCGCCGCCATGCCGGTCTGGCCAAGCACGTCGCCAGCGGTGGTGATGCTGCGCATGCCGGCGATGAAGTCTGTCGGCTCGGTCGGCATCGGCACCGGATTCCAGCGGTACTGGCCGAGCGCCAACTCGTGATCGCCGAGATTGGGCGCGCTTTTCCACAGGGGGTAACTTGCTGGTTTGAAGCGACCGGTGTGCCTGACGCTCGGCCTGATGCGATAGAGCCAGGAACGCTCATTGGTGCCGCGAGGCGCGGTGAAGGGCGAGCCCGAAAGCTGCTCGGCATAAAGGCCGTAGGCTGGCCGCTGCGGCGAGTTACGCCCTTGCGGCAGCGAGCCAGGCAAGGTTTCGGTTTCGAAATCGTTGCCGAACCCCGGCATGTAGGAAAAGGCCATGGTTTCCTCCCGAAATCACAGTGCCAGAGCGGCCTTTGTGCGCCCACGAGACACACGGCGCTCTGGATTGACCAAGCTGGTTTCATTTGTAACCATTGAAAATGTAACCATCAACTAGCAATGCATGCTGCGGACGCCGAACATGGAACCGGAAATCCTGGAACTCGAAAGCTTCCTGCCCTACCGGCTCTATCGCCTTGCCGATGCCGTCAGCCGCGAATTCTCCAGGATTTACAAAGATCGCCACGGCCTGACGCGGCCCGAATGGCGCACGCTGGCCGGACTCGGCCAGCACGGCACGATGACCGCGACAGAACTTGGCGAACAATCAGCCATGCACAAAACAAAGGTCTCGCGAGCCGTGGCCGAGCTTGAACGGCGGCGGTGGCTGACCAGAGCGCCCGACGAAAACGACCGCCGCCTTGAACATCTGACGCTGACCAGGGCTGGCCTTGCCGCCTATCGCGAGATGGTGCCGCTGGCAAAAGCCTTCGAGCGGGACTTGCTGGGAAAGCTGAACGCCAGCGAGCGCGCGGCGATTGTCAGCGGAGTGGCTGCGCTGGAAGAGGTGTTGAGCAAGGGCTAGCTCCGTGTATCTTCCGAGAACAGCAGCGTGGATTGGCTACCGTGGCCAATGTGCAAACGACCGCTCGAATGATTAAATCGCAAGTGGCTCAAGAATGGTGCAGCCAGTCCATCCGGCAATGAGCCGGTGCTGACCATCGCGTCTATTTCCGCGATGGTCTTAAGCAGCACCTTCTCGATTTCCGTCGTTCGGCGACTACGCTCAGAAAACAGCGACCGCTCCAGCAAATCCGGCCGACGTCGGGCGACTTCCGTGAATACCAGTCTCATGTTGTCATATGATCGGCCGTCCAATTGTTCCAGAGCAGCCACCAGCGGCTCAAGTAATCGGTGCCGCTTCAAAGTAGTGTCCTTGCTGTTCGTCTGTGCGGGCGTAAACTGGTAGCTGCGGGATTACCAGTCCATCACTACCTTGCCGGAATTGCCGCTCTTCATCGCCTCGAAGCCGGAAATATAGTCGTCGATGCCGATGCGGTGGGTGATCAACCCGCTGACATCGAGCGGGCCCTGCACCAGCGCGATCATCTTGTACCATGTCTCGAACATCTCGCGGCCATAGATGCCCTTGAGATGCAGCATCTTGAAGATGACTTTGTTCCAGTCGATCTCGAAGCCGGTCGGCGCGATGCCCAAAATGGCGATCTTGCCACCATTGTTCATGGTGTCGATCATGTCGCGGAAGGCGGGCGCCGCACCCGACATTTCGAGGCCGACGTCAAAACCTTCGGTCATGCCGAGCGCCGGCATGATGTCGCGCAGCTTTTCCTTCGACGCGTCGACTACATGTTGGACGCCGAGCTTTTTCGCCAGCGCCAGCCGCACCGGGTTGATGTCGGTGATAACCACTTTTCGCGCGCCGACGCACTGCGCCACCAGCGCACCCATGATGCCGATCGGCCCGGCGCCGGTGACCAGCACGTCCTCGCCGACGAGATCGAAGGACAATGCGGTGTGCACCGCATTGCCTAGGGGATCGAAGATTGCGGCGATCTCGTCGGGCACATCGTCGGGGATCGGCACGACATTATGCTGCGGGATCGCCAGATATTCACCGAAGGCGCCCGGCCGGTTGACGCCGACGCCGAGCGTGTTGCGGCATAGATGCCCCCTGCCCGCCCGGCAATTGCGGCAATGGCCGCAGACGATATGGCCTTCACCCGAAACGCGCTGGCCGACCTTGTATTCGGTTACCGCCGCGCCGAAATCGGCGACCGTGCCAACAAACTCGTGGCCGGTCACCATCGGCACCGGCACGGTCTTTTGCGCCCACTGGTCCCAATTGTAGATGTGGACGTCGGTACCGCAGATCGCGGTCTTCTTGATCTTGATCAGAACGTCGTTCGGGCCGATTTCCGGCACCGGCACTTCTTCCATCCAGATGCCCGGCTCGGCCTTGGCCTTGACCAGCGCCTTCATCATGTTCGACATTCTTTTGTCCCTTGAATCTCTTGATCCGGAATCGCTTTTCGGTTTCCGGCCGTTCAGGAAATCACACCGAGTTCGCGCCCGACCGCACCGAACTCCTCGACCGCACGGTCGATGTCGGCGCTGGAATGGGCGGCCGACATTTGCGTGCGGATGCGCGCCTGGCCCTTCGGCACCACCGGAAACGAGAAACCGATGACATAGATGCCGCGCTTCAGCATGCGCGCCGCCATCTCCTGCGCCAGCGTCGCGTCGCCCAGCATGACCGGGATGATCGGATGATCGGCGCCGGCAAGCGTGAAGCCGAGCTTACCCATCTCGGAGCGGAAGAGCGCCGCATTGGCATATAGGCGCTGACGCAGCGCATCGCCATTGCCGATCAGTTCGAAAACCCGGATCGAGGCGCCGGCGATGGCCGGCATCAGCGTGTTGGAAAACAGATATGGCCGCGAGCGCTGGCGCAGCCAGTCGACCACCTGACTCCTGCCCGAAGTGTAGCCGCCCGACGCGCCGCCCAATGCCTTGCCGAGCGTGCCGGTGATGATGTCCACCCTGCCCTCGACGCCACAATGCTCGGCCGAGCCGCGACCGTTCTTGCCGACGAAGCCGACCGCGTGGCTGTCATCGACCATTACCATCGCGTCGTACTTCTCGGCGAGATCGCAAACGCCCTTTAGATTGGCGATGATGCCATCCATGGAAAATACACCGTCGGTGGCGATCAGCCGGAAACGGCAATCCATTGCCTCCTTCAGCCGCGCTTCGAGATCGGCCATGTCGTTGTTGGCGTAGCGGAAGCGCTTCGCCTTCGACAGCCGCACGCCGTCGATGATCGAGGCGTGGTTCAGCGCGTCGGAAATGACCGCATCCTCCTCGCCGAGCAGCGTCTCGAACAGGCCGCCATTGGCATCGAAGCAGGAGCCGTAGAGGATCGTGTCTTCCATGCCGAGAAAGCCAGAAATCGTGGCCTCGAGCTGCTTGTGCTCTTCCTGCGTGCCGCAGATGAAACGCACCGACGCCATACCATAACCATAGCGGTCGAGTGCCTGCTTGGCGGCGTCCCGCAATTCGGCACTGTCGGCGAGGCCGAGATAGTTGTTGGCGCAGAAATTCAGCACCTTCTCGCCGCCCACCTCGATCTCGGCCGACTGCGTCGAGGTGATCACCCGCTCGGATTTGTAGAGGCCGGCAGATTTCAGCCCTTGAAGCTCGCTATCGATATGGGAAAGGAATGCTGCGCTCATGACCAGGCCCTGTTGAGATTGAATGGACTGTCGCCCCGTGCAGGCGAAAAATCCACCGCAAAAGCGACCGTTTCGGTGACGCGACGGCCAGTGGCCAGAATGCCGCCAATGACGGATGTTCAAATGCAGGTGCGGCGCGAAAGAACGCGATAACCATTTCGAGAGCTTTCCACCGCTGCCGCTATCGCCGATCTGTCGACTTCCCGAGCTGTTAACACTTTCAAGCCAATGGTTCTCACATCCAAAAAATCTGTCGGCGAGAGGGACCGCCCCAGAAAATGTCGCAGCAACCGGCGCAAACCATTTCGGGCAGGCTCGTCCTGTTGATCAAGGCCGGCTATTGGCTGGCGCTGCTGATCATTGCCGCCATGGTGATGGCGTCCTTCGTCCTTCTCCAGCAAATGATGGCTGCCCAGCGGCAGGACGACACGCTGCTCAATATTGTCGGCATGCAAAAGACGCTGTCGCAACGCATTGTCTTTCTTGCCAACGCAGCAGGTGCTGCTTCACGCGACCAACAACCGGCTCTGGTCACCGCGTTCAAACAGGCAACGGCGGAGTTCGAGAGGAACTACGACCTTCTGCTCGAGCGGGTCGTCGCCGACCCGGCGTCACCGGCAAGGTTCGATCCAAAATCAATCGAGAGCGTACTTTTCAGCAAGCCGTTTCATCTCGATTACTTCTCGGTCGGGCTTATCGCCAACGGCGAACGCCTGGTTTCGGCGTTTGAATTACAATTCGGCATGGCCGACAATGGCGGCTACAAAGGCGGCGGCGAACGCGTCAACCTCAACGCTTCCATCGCCAACGCGACCTTGTCGGGCTATGCGGCACTCGGCCAGCGCATAAGCGCCTATGCCGACGCGCGATCGGAAAGGCTTCTCGATCTCCATCGAACGCTGTTCTACACCACCATCGGCGTCATCGTCCTGGTGGCACTTTTCATCTTCAGGCCGATGTCGAACACCATTCTGCGCAAGACGCACGAACTGATCAATGCCCGCAATTCGATGGCCTTCATCGCCGTGCACGATGGCCTTACCGGCCTGCACAACCGCACCTTCCTGACCGACCATTTCGAGGCGCTGATCAAGGGCGCGCAGCGTCGGCGAGAACGGCTTGCGGCGGTCCAGCTCGACCTCGACCGATTCAAGCAGATCAACGACACGCTCGGCCACGCTGCCGGCGACTATGTGCTGGTGGTGACGGCGCAGCGGATGCGCGATTCCTGCCGGGCGTCGGATCTCTGCGTGCGTCTCGGCGGCGACGAGTTCGTGATGATCCTCAATGGTGCCGGCGGCACCGAGGATATCAACATGGTTGCCAGGCGCGTGCTGACGCAGATCAACGAGCCGATCATTTTTCGGGGCACCACCATCCTTCCGGGCGCCAGCGCCGGCGTCGCCGTCTATCCGGTCGACGCCGACAATGCGCAGGATCTGCTCGTCCATGCCGACCTCGCGCTCCACGCCGCCAAGAGGCAGAGCGGCGGCAGTCTCTCATTCTTCTCCGAAGAGTTGCGGCATGAACTCGATTACCGCAAACAGCTCGAGCATGACATCAGGATCGCGATCTCAGAGAAGGCGTTCCAGGTCTACTTCCAGCCGCAGGTTTCGTTGTCGAACGGCATGATCGGCGGCATCGAAGCGCTGGTTCGCTGGAAACATGCCGAGCGCGGCATGATCGCACCGGGCGAGTTCATTCCCGTCGCTGAGAAAAGCGGCCTCATGCCCGAGATCGGCCGCATCGTCATCGCCAAGGCAATCAGCGAGGCGGCCGAGTGGGACCGCGCCGGCGTTGCCTTCGGACGGCTCGCCGTCAACGTGTCCGGCTCCGAATTGCGTGAGCCCGATTTCGACGCGTTTCTCTTCGATACGCTTGAAAAGGCCGGCCTGCCGCCACAAAGACTGTCGCTGGAGATCGTCGAATCCGTCATTCTCGATGACGAGAAGACGGGCATCGCGGCAAAGCTTCGGCATATTCGCGCCGCTGGCGTCCATCTCGAGCTCGACGATTTCGGTACCGGCTATGCGTCGCTCAGCCACGTCAACCCGAACGAGATCGACCGGCTGAAGATCGATCGCCGCTTCGTCCAGAACATCAATGAGAACGGCGACAACACCAAGATCGTGCGAGCCATCACCGAACTCGCCCGTGGCCTCGGCATCTCGATCGTCGCCGAGGGCGCCGAAACCGAAGCCGAGCTCGACTCGCTGATGGCGATCGGCTGTGACCAGGTGCAGGGCTATTCCATCGCCTTCCCGATGCCGCAGGACAAGGCGCGCGAATGGCTGGTCGCGCGGGCGCCGAAGAAAGCCAGGCTGACCGTGCTGCAGGGAAGCCTGGCGTAAGGCGCCAACCTTGACAGGCCTGTTAGTGATCAGAAACAGATAATCCGGATGCTGATGCCGCTTCGCCTTGCCGTGTTGTTCGTGTTGTTTTTTGCTTTCCCCGCAGACGCCGCCGATCGCACCATTTATCTCACCTTTGACGACGGCCCGCTGACCGGCACCAGCAACATCCTCGATGTGCTCGAGGCCGAGCAGGTTCCGGCGACCCTCTTTATGGTTGGCATGCATACGCAGGCGAGCGCGCTCAACAAGGCGCTGGTGCAGCGCGCTAAGAGGATGCCGCTGGTGACGATCGGCAACCACAGCTACAGCCACGCATACAACCACTACCGGCATTTCTATGGGGACACCGAAGGGGTCGTCGCCGACATGCTGAGGGCCAACGCGGTGCTGGGGTTGAAACCATCGGTCCATGCACGGCTGCCGGGGCGCGACGTGTTCAGGCTGCTCTCGATGTCGAAGAATGACACTTCACTCGGACTGGCCGAAGAGGGTCGCGAGGATCCCGACTACGAGTTCGTCGCTGCGTCCGGCTTCTATCTCTACGGCTGGGATCATGAATGGGTTCACGAAAACAGCGGCAAGCCGGTGCAGACCGTCGATCATCTGGTCAGCGAAATCGATCATTTGTTCGGCTACGGCCGCTTCGTCAAACCCGGCAAGCTGATCCTGTTGATGCATGACGAGATGTTCCAGGACGTGTTCGACGGCAAGACGAACCTGACGGCCCTGATCAAAGCGCTGAAGCTGCGCCGCTATACCTTCGGCGCGATCTCCGATTATGACGGCTGAGTCCGGCTAAGGCCGATCTGCCGCTGACTACCGCAATGGTGGCAAGTTCTTCAGCGGATTGAGCATCGGTACCCCGAGCGGTGCAAAATGACGCTCATTGTCCGTCAGTATCGTCAAACCGTGGACCTCGGCTGTAGCGGCGATCGCTATGTCTTCGAACCCTGGCCGATGCGCCCTTGCCCGATCAAGGATAGACCCGGCGGCATGTGCGGCGCGCAAATCGAAGGGGAGAACCCTTTCTCCATAAAGGTGCTCGACCGCTTGCCACCAGTTGCGTAGCAAAGCCGCCTTTGTCGTCGCACCCTCGCGCTCGGCCTTCGCTATCCCTGCAGCGATTTCCGATACAGTGACAACGGACAGGAACAGGTATTCACTGGCTTTGTCGAGCCATATTGCCAGCGCTGCCCGATCAGCTTTCGTTGCCGGAGCGATTGCCGAGATGATGTTGGTGTCCAGCAGAAACATCAGGACCAATCTACCGCGTTACAACGCAACCTTGCGAACCTGTTTGCGGGAACGGGGGGGGATATCGCCTTTGTCACCGGGAAAAGCCGCCAGCAATTGTCCGAAGCTAGGCACCCGCGACAACCGTTCGTAGTCTTCGAACGAAAGGATCACGGCCTGCTTACGCCCGTGACGCGTGATGACGGCAGGTTCTCCCGCGACGGCCTGATCGACCACCGCCGAAAGCGTAGCCTTGGCATCCTTCAACTGAATTTCGCGCATGTTGCTGCCTCATTATGACCATTGTGGTCATATATAGCATCTCGGACCCACTGGAACAATGCGCTTGGCAGTTGGGATCAATCGACATTCGCTCGTAGCGCCGCAAGCACTTCCGCAAACTCCGCCAGCCTGTCGTCGGACAGCCCCTTCCGCAGCCGCTTGTCGAAAGCGAACGCGGCGGTGCGCAATTTCAGGAACAGTGCCTCGCCAGCCTCGGTCAGCTCGACCTGGTGAACCCGGCGATTCTCGGGATCGCGACGCCGGGTCAGCAAGCCTTGCGTCTCCATCGCATTCAGATGATGGGTCAGCGTCGCGCCCTGGATTCCGATCATGCCAGCGAGCTCGCGCTGGTTGGCCAGTTCGCGCGACTTGATCGCCAACAGAGTGACCCAGACCGGCAGCGTGCCGCCCGCCTCGACCAGCGCTGCATCGAAGGCCTGAGCGACCACCTTGGCGGTGCGCGCGAGATTCATGCCGACTGGCGGGCGGTCGAAGGATGTCATGATTCGACACTAGAGCAACAATCGGACTGGTGGAACTTGACTCAATACATTGACACCGAATCATTCGATATCTAATTGTATAGGCGGCGGGCACAGGAGGAAAAGCGATCATGCAATATGTCTACATCGTCGTCCTCGGTCTTCACGTCATGGCGGGCGTGTTCTGGGCCGGCACCACCATCGCGGTTGGCCGCGACCCAGACATCCGGGCGGAACGGTTCTTCCGGCCGCAAATGGGCGCAGCCGGCATGGTGTTCCTCACCGGCATACTGCTCTGGTATTTTTTCCATGACGGCGTTTTCGGCTCGATGGAGAAAGTTCTGGCACTGGGCATCGTAACAGCCTTGATTGCCGCCGGGGTTCAGGGTGCGCTGGTGGGCTCTGCCAGCAGGCAGTTGGCCGGCGCCGACGCCGCGACGCAAACCCGGTTGCGCGCGAAGATGACACGAGGCGAACGCATCGCCGGCGGGCTGCTGGTCATCACCGTGTTCTGCATGGCCACCGCCAGGATGTTTTGAGCGGCCTGCCGCAATTTCGGGATCGTACGGTGACCGGCAACAGGCCGGCGGCGTGCGCGGCGCGCAGATCGGACCGAAGTGCCTGGTGGCTCTCCGTACGGCGGTTCGGCTGCGCGCCACCAATCAATCCAAAGCGATCCTCAGATCCGCAACCCAAACCTGATGCCGTCATAGATTGCGGCGTGAATGTTGCGCGAGGCAACCGCATCGCCGATGCGGAAAAGCACGAAACCGCCTTGCGGATTGCGCGCCGGAAAAATGTCGCCACCACTGACCAGCCGCTCGTAATCGACCGCGCCGCCGTTTTTCGACAGCGGTTTCAGTGCGAGATAGAGATCGTCGAGCGGCAGCGTGCCGTGCTCGACCACCACCTGATCGACCCGCCGCTCGCCGCGCCAGCCGTCTGCAAAGTCGGAGCCAAGCTCGGCGACCAGCTGATTGCCCTCGCGCTGCACCGAGCGCAGCCGCGTGTTGATGGTGATGGTGACACCCTTTTCCTGAAAGGCGCGCATATAGGGCACGTGGTTCATGCCGCCCATTTCCGGGGCGAAGAAGCGTTCGGGCGAAACCAACTCCAACCTTGCGCCGCTGGTGGCGATCAATTCGGCCGCGCCCATGCCCTGATGGCCGCCATTGTCGTCATAGAGCAGCACGTTCTCGGCCGGCTTGATGCTGCCCGCCATGATATCCCAACTGGAAGTGACGAGGTTGTCGCCTGCCACTAGCGGCGGGTTCTGCGGCAGGCCGCCGGTGGCGATCACCACCACGTCGGGCGACAGCGCAAGCACGTCGTCCTTCTCCGCCCATGTGTCGTAGCGGATCTCGACGCCGAGCCGGTCGAGTTCGGCCAGCCGCCAGTCGATGATGCCGATCAGCTCCTTGCGGCGCGGGTTTTGCGTCGCCAGCCGCACCTGGCCGCCGGCCTGGCTCGACGCTTCCAGCACCGTCACCTGGTGCCCGCGCTCGGCCGCGACACGAGCCGCCTCCAGACCGCCGGCACCGGCGCCGACGACGACCACCTTTCGCTTCGGTCCCTCGGTCCTCGGGATGATGTGCGGAATATCAGCCTCGCGGCCGGTTGCCGCATTGTGGATGCACAGCGCCTCGCCGCCCTCATAGATGCGGTCGAGGCAGTAGGTGGCGCCGACGCAAGGCCGGATCTCGTGCTCGCGGCCCTCCATCACCTTGCGGATGATATGCGGATCGGCGATGTGGGCACGAGTCATACCGACCATGTCGAGCTTGCCGGTAGCGATGGCATGGCGGGCGGTGGCGACGTCGGAAATGCGCGCCGCATGGAAGGTCGGGAATTTCGTCGCCGCCCTCACCTCGCCGGCGAAATCGAGGTGCGGCGACGAGCGCATGCCAGTCACCGGAATGACCCTGGTCAGCGCAGCGTCGGTTTCGATCGAGCCGCGGATGATGTTGAGGAAGTCGACCTTGCCGGAGCCGGCGAGCCGCCTGGCGATCTCGACGCCCTCCTGCTTCGACAGGCCTTTTTCGAAATCCTCGTCAGCCACCATGCGGATGCCGACGATGAATTTGTCGCCGACCGCTGCCCGCACGGCGTCGAGCACCATGCCGGTGAAGCGCAAGCGGTTGTCGAGCGAGCCGCCGAAATCGTCGTCGCGCTGGTTGGTGGCCGGCGACCAGAAGCCGTCCATCAGATGGCCATAGGCCTCGAACTCGATGCCGTCGAGGCCGGCGGCCTGGCAGCGCTGGGCGGCGGTCGCGTAGTCGGCGACGATGCGCTCCATGTCCCAGTCTTCGATCGTCTTGGGGAAAGCGCGATGCGCCGGCTCGCGCACTGGCGAGGCGGACAGCACCGGCAGCCAGTCGGCCTTGTTCCACCCAGTGCGGCGGCCGAGATGGGTAATCTGGATCATCACCTTGCAGTCATGCTCGTGGCAGGCGTCGGTGAGGTCTTTGAGCCACGGCACGATCCGATCGTCATAGACATGCAGGTTGCCGAAGGCGGCCGGGCTGTCGCGCGAGACGATCGCCGAGCCTGCGGTCATGGTCAGCGCCATGCCGCCCTTGGCCTTTTCGGCATGGTAGAGCCGATAGCGCTCTTTCGGCATGCCGTCCTCGGAATAGGCCGGCTCGTGACTGGTCGACATGACCCGATTCTTCAGCGTCAAATGTTTGAGCTGATAGGGCTGGAGAAGCGGATCGTTAGTGGTCATCGTCTTCCTGCTGTTTCAAATTGTGCTAATGAGCGGCAAATATTGTCGTTATCCCAAAACCGCCGCGCGTTTTTGGGCGACATGCAGTAAGGAACCCGCCCATGACCGATACGAAAAACCTTACCCAGCTCGGCACCAACGTCGAGGCGCCACAGAGCCCTGAAGCGGCAGTCCTGGAAACCGTGCCGTTTTCGCGCGGCGACGGGCCGCCGGCGATCGTTCGCTTCACCTGCCCGGAATTCACCTCGCTCTGTCCGGTGACCGGCCAGCCGGACTTCGCCCACATCGTCATCGATTATGCACCCGACACGCTGCTGGTGGAATCGAAGTCGCTCAAGCTGTTCATGATTTCGTTTCGCAATCATGGCGCCTTCCACGAAGAGTGCACCGTCATGATCGGTCGCCGCATTATCGCCGCGACCAAACCACTGTGGCTGCGCATTGGCGGCTATTGGTATCCGCGCGGCGGCATTCCGATCGACGTGTTCTGGCAGACCGGCGCGCCGCCGGAAGATGTCTGGCTGCCCGACACCGGTGTTGCGCCCTATCGCGGGCGCGGGTGAGTCGGATCCGTCGCGCAAGTCCATAGTATTAACTGAGCGGCAGCCGCCGGTAGCGGCCAGGGTTGATCGGGTCGCTGAAATGGCCCATCGGCCCATGCTCGGCGAAGTGCCCCGCCCAGCGCGTCATCGCAGTGGGGTCAAGCTCAACGCCCAGGCCGTTGCCCTCCGGCACACGCACCGTGTTGCCGGTCTGCCGGAACGGACCGTCCTTGATGACGTCACCGATCTGCCAGCGAAACAGCGATTGCGATGCTTCGGTGATCCACGGCGTCGCGGCGACAACGTGCAAATAGGCTGACGTCATGATGCCGAGATCGTTGGAATAGCACCAAAAACCCTTGCCCATCGCCTCGCAGGCGGCGATGAATTTCAGGGTCTTCGACAATCCGCCGAGGGCTGCGAAATTGCAGACGAAATAGTCAGGCGTGCCGAGCGCGACCGCCCGTCTGAGATCCGGGACATGCGTGGAAAACGGTATACGCGAGTGCTGGCGCAGCGCCGCGATCTCCTCGAAAGTGGCGACCGGATCCTCGTAATTGCGGATGTTGAACGGCTCGATTTCGCGCAGCACCCAGCGCGCCGTGGTCAACGACCACTGCATGTTGGAATCGAGCTTGATCTGTGCCTTCTCGCCGAGCGCCTCGCGCAACATCCGCACCGTCCGGATCTCAAGCTCGGGATCGCCCATGATCAGCTTGCCTTCGAAGATCGTCGAGCCATGCTGCTCGCGCATCCTCAGGCAGTAGTCGACGATCGCTTCGGGCGTCATCTCGCCGCCCGCCCCGTCCTGTGTGGGACGAAAGGCGAAATACTCCGAAAACGGAATGTCCTTACGCACCGCGCCGCCGAGCAGCTTGTAGAGCGGCATGCCGAACACCTTGCCTCTGATATCCCACAGCGCCAGTTCGACGGCTCCGAACGCCACCGATGCGGCATTCTCGCCGGTGTTGGCGGTAATCTGCCAGGGCGGCACGCAGCGCGCCTCGCATTCGGCGATGTCGAGCGGATCGGCGCCGATCAGCGCCGGCGCGATCTCGGCCTCGATCACTTCGCCGAAATGCCACCACGGCGCTTCGCCCAGTCCGACCACGCCTTCGTCGGTCTCGACCTCGATGATCGATTTCGAGGCGCCGCCATAAAGCCCGGCTGTCCACCAAAATGGGGCGTCTAGCGGAACGTTGACATGGGTGACGCGGACGTTGGTGATCTTCATCGGTTTCCCTCTCACTCGCACTGGTACTGGCTGAGCGCCCATTCGCCTGTCACCGACAGAAGGTCCGTGACCTTCCAGTCACCGTCGACTTTCCTAAGTTTCCATTCCAGCCGGTGCGGATTGCCGGCGACGACGAAGGCGACGACGACCTTGGCCGCGTCGCCATTGACCGCTTCGATAGTCTTCAGGCTCGTGTCGATCTCGGCCTTGTCGTATTGCGCATTATCCAGCGCCATATTGGGG
>NZ_SUEO01000006.1:0-2238 GCF_004962925.1 Mesorhizobium sp.
TGGCCATGCTGAGGGAAAGGCCCTGTTGCGGGCTAAGTTTCTCTTCAACGCCGTCAAGCTCGAACCGGTCAATGCCGAAAGGTTCGAGTTCCTGCCGCAGCAGTTCGCTGATCGAGGCTTCTTTCCAGCGCTCCTTCGACAGCAGACCGTAAGCCCGCGACATGGCGTGCAAGCGACCGATCAGCGCTTCGGCGAACTCTTCCTTCGATTCTGAATTTTCGCGGGTGCGGTTGGCGATGCTGGCGACGACCGCCAGCATGTTCTTGACGCGGTGGTTCAGCTCCGAAATGAGCACCTGGTTTTGCGTTTCCGCCTCGGCCAAGGTGGTGACGTCGACCAATGTGACCACGACGCCCTGGATTCTGTTGTCCTTGTCGCGATACGGATTGATGCGAACCATGTGAAACCGGCCCTGGTCGTCGCGCGCCAGATGATGGTTCAGGGTCTCTCCAGTTTCGAACACGGCATCGATGTGCTGTTTTAGCTCGGGATAGTCGAGCTGGCTCGAAAGCTCGGTCAGCGGCCGGCCGACGTCGGAGGGACGCAGGCTGAAGAAAGACGAGGCCGCCGGAGTAAAGGTCCGCACCACCAGATTGCGGTCGAGGAAAATGGTTGCGATCTGCGTGCTTTCGAACAGATTCCGCAAATCGCTGTTGGCGCGATCGAGTTCCTCTATCTTGCTGGTCAGCTCCGAATTGATGGTGTTGAGCTCCTCGTTGAGCGACTGCATCTCCTCCTTCGAAGCCTCAAGCTCCTCATTGGTCGACTGCGCCTCCTCATTGACGGAGACGAGTTCCTCGTTCGACGATTTCACCTCTTCCAGCGCGGTTTCGTACTCCTCGATCGTCGATTGCAGTCGCTCGCGCGTCTCGCGCAGCTCCCGCTCGAGATCGGCAGCGCCTTCGATATCACGGTTTTCGCGCCCCACATCCGACCGCGCCTGTGCTGGCCCGAACGGTTCAAACAGGACAAGATAAAGCTGTTCGCCCTTGCCACGTTCCGCCATGGGCTCGACAGTGAGTTTGATCGACTGGACCGGTTCGTCGTCCTCATCGACGACGACGTTCTCACGCACCACGGTTCGGCGCGTTGCGGCCGCTTCCCGCAAGGCCGCACGCAGGTCGAGCCTCAGCCCGCGGCGAGCCAAAGTCAGCACTTGCCGGCTCGGAATGCCCTGCGGCGCTTCGAGATATCTGCCTGTCCGGGCCGAATAGTAGACCACGTCGCCATCGCCATTGACCAGGACATGCGGCGGCGCGAAACGCTCCAGCACCTGTGCCTCGACCGCCTGCCGAAGCGGGTAGCTGGCGGTTCCCTTTTTGGACCCCGTGCCTCCGGCCAGGAAGGCGCCCGAACGGGCGTCGCCGATCAGCGTCCGCAGCGTTATATGGGGCGAGGCGTGTTCCCGCGCCTGAAAAATGCGCTGCTTCTTGTCGACGGTGGCGAAGAGGTTGTCGTGCTGAGCGATGCTTTCGGACGTGCCGAGGAAAAGGTAACCGCCCGGCTTCAGCGCGTAGTGAAAGATCGGAATGACCCGGTTCTGGATGTTCGAGCCGAAATAGATCAGGAGGTTGCGACATGAAACCATGTCCATGCGCGAAAAGGGCGGGTCGCGAACGACGCTGTGAGGCGAAAAGACGCACAGCTCCCGTACCTCGTTGGTAAGCACGTAACTGTCGCCGTCGCTGCTGAAAAAACGCTGCTTGCGTTCGGGCGAGAGCCCCTGCAGCAATGCCGCCGGGTAACGCGCCGCGCGCGCCACCGCGAGCGCCGGCTCATCGATATCAGTCGCAAATATCTGGACGCGCGGCACAACCGAAAGTGTCTCCATGTGTTCGCGCATCAGCATGCCGATGGAGAACACCTCCTCGCCGGTGGCGCAGCCAGGCACCCAGATCCTGACGGCATCGCTGGCAGTCTTGCCCTCGAAAAGCTGCGGTACGATCTTCTCCTCAAGCAGCTTGAAAGCGTCGGGGTCACGGAAAAAATCGGTGACGTTGATCAAAAGATCGCGGAAGAGGTCCGTCACCTCGCGAGGGTCTTTCTTCAGCCATTCGACATAGTCAGCAATCGACTGAAGCTGTGCGATCTGCATGCGCCGCTTTACGCGACGCAGGAATGTCTTGGTTTTGTAGCCGGAGAAATCGTGGCCGGATTGGCCCTGCAGAATGCCGTATATCTCGTCGCGGAGCCGACCCATGTCTGCCGTGTCGTGCTCGCCACCGCCTTCGGCAACCC
>NZ_SUEO01000006.1:2248-7020 GCF_004962925.1 Mesorhizobium sp.
CAGCATATCGAAGCTGCGGGCGAAGCCCTCCAGCTTCGCGCCAATCTCTTCAGCCGGCGCCGCAATGTCGACCAGCCCGCTGGAGATCGCACTTCGCGGCATATCCGGATTGCGCGGACCGTAGCCGTTGGAGGCCTGAGCGACTGTCAGTCCGCCACGCTCCTTGATCGCCTTTGCGCCCAGCGTGCCATCGGAGTCGCCGCCCGACAAAATGACCCCTACCGCATACTCGCCTTGATCTTCGGCCAGCGCGCTGAAGAAGATATCGATCGGCTTGCGCTCACGGCTGAGCAAGCTGGATTGCCGCAGGTGCAGCACTCCCTTCTCAATCATGAGAACGACGTTCTGCGGCATCACATAGACGTGGTCGGACAGGACAGTGGTGCCATCCTCGACAACGACAACCGGCATTTGCGTGTAACGTCCGACGACCTCGTGTAGCAGGCTTTCGCGCCCCGGACTGAGATGGGTGACGATGACGAACGCCATGCCGGGCTGGCCGGTGATGCCTTTGAACAGACCCTCCATTGCGGGAATGCCGCCGGCTGACGCGCCGACGCCCACAATGGGAAATCTCTTCATCTGGGATGTCACCGCAAGCCCTCGGTTGAACAGCCTAGACAACAAAGCCGCCAGTCGACCCAAAACCCGCGACCGGGCTGAACGCCAGCATACAACGTGCAAGAGGGCCGGAACAAGTCCGTGCAGACGGCGTTAACGTCGGGACTTTTGTGGAAGCTTCAATGTCAAAACGCACACCTGACCTAAAGCTGACAAAACAAGCATTGTTGCACTCTTCGGATTTGCTGGATTTGCCGGGAAACCAATCCATTCCGCCCCGCATGCTTGTTTTAGGGAAACGATTGCAGGCAGCCTTGCAGCAGCATTCTGAACAAGCCCGTGCGGACAATTGGAAATCTCGCTCGAAGAAAGGACGATGAGGTGCGCGAGCTACAAGGTCTGCACATTCTGATCGTCGAAGACGATTGGCTATTGGCCGGCGATCTTGCGAGATATTTCGGCAATATGGGCGCGGTCGTCCTCGGCCCTGCGGCGACAGTCGAGCAGGCGTCTACGCATACCGATACGGCTGAGGCCGCGATCCTTGACGTCAATCTCAATGGCCGGCGGGTGTTTCCGATCGCAGACGAACTGATGCGCCGCGGCGTGCCTTTCGTCTTTTTCAGCGGTGACGAGGACATTGTCATTCCGGAACGTCTGCGCCACGCCAGCAATCTTCGAAAATCGTCGGATAGCTACGCAATCTTCGACGCCTTGTTTCCTCCGGAACGATTCGCCTTGGCGGGTCGCCCTCCCGTGAACTTGTCCGACAATGTATTTTCACTTCTGCCGAAGCTCAGGCTCGCGGCGCGTCTGCTTCTTGGCGACGTGGGCGCTTCCGACCGGCTGGTCGAGCGAACGCTGGAGAGAGCCATCGGCGAGATCGACAGGAGGCGGGCCGGCGTGTCGACCGAAGATTGGCTGAACGGTATTATGCGAAGTGTCGCAAGATCGAGCGGAACGAGCCTGTTGCACTGAAGCGCGACCGATCGGCAACGACCGAGGCCCTGATCTCTGATTTGTTCTATCGAGTCCGAATAAGACCGCTCCATATTTGAGAAAGGACTCCGAAAAATCACGCAAACACAATGCTCTGGAGTGAACCTCTCCATCAAAACGCAAGGTGACCTAAGAGCTACCGAGGGACCACTGACGTAGAAGCCCTATCAGCCGCTCTGGTTACGCTCGATGAACTTGTTGAACCGGCTTGTTTTTCCGCCGCCGGTTTCGTCCTGGTAGAGGAAGGCCAGATCGTTCTGGTCGAAAACCCGGAAGAACTCGTCCCATTCGATGGCTTCGAACTCCTCCTCGGCCTCGCCAAAATCGATCCGCAGAATGCCACCCTCGCCTCTGGTTCGTACAACCGCAGGTCGGCCACCCCGATCTTGGGCCCACTGGCGGATCTCGTCGTGATTGGTGGTCGTCTTCGATTCAGACATTGAAATCTCCTTTCGATCCTTTGAGCTTCCCGGCCAGGCCTAGCTTGGTGCGCGCGTCCCGCTCGATGACAGCTACCTGCCTGTCCGCTGCTTCCGATTACGGCCAGATGAGCGCCTAACCCCAAACGAGCTGCAATGTTCCAGCGTAGGCCCAAGGCCTGTTCGCGATGCGTTCACCTCGGTTTGAGGGACCCCAAACCATCTTTGTTGAAGGAGAGGGAACAAACCTTTTGTCAAACAGTTCGGGGCGCCAAGGCCATCTGCACAAGGAGTTGTCGTGGAACGCATACTGGTTACCGGGGGTTGCGGTTTCATCGGCCGCCACGTCGTCCAGGAACTCGCCGAACATGGTTATGCCGTCTGTATTCTCGATGCGCTGCTGGAACAGGTGCATGGCGGTGAGGCGATCAGCCTGCCGGCGGGAGCCGAACTGATCAAGGGCGACGTTCGCGATCGCGACGCAATCGTCGAGGCGCTCCAGCGCGTCGACGCCGTCATCCATCTGGCGGCCGAGGTTGGCGTCGGCCAGTCCATGTACGAGATCGCCCGCTATGTCGGCGCAAACGACCTCGGCACTGCCACCCTGCTTGAAGCACTGATCAAACATCCGGTTGAGCGGATCGTCGTCGCCTCATCGATGAGCGTCTATGGCGAGGGCCTTTATGGCACGCCGGACGGTCGACGCGTCGACAATGCACGGCGGCAGACGAACGACATCAAGAGCGGCCAATGGAACCCGCTGTCGGCGACGAATGAAAGCCTGTCGCCGCTGCCGACGGACGAGGAAAAGCCGGTCGATCTCGCCTCGATCTATGCGCTGACGAAATATGCCCAGGAGCGCGCCGTGCTGATCTTCGGCGAGGCTTATGGCGTCGACGCGGTGGCGCTGCGCCTGTTCAACGTCTTCGGCGCCGGACAGGCGCTTTCAAACCCGTATACCGGCGTTTTGGCCAATTTCGCCTCGCGGCTCGCCAACGGCCAGCGGCCGACGATCTTCGAAGATGGCGAGCAGAAACGCGACTTCGTCCATGTGCGCGACGTCGCCCGCGCCTTCCGCCTGGCGCTGGAACAACGCCAGGCGCGCGGCCACGTCATCAACATCGGCAGCGGGCGTGCCTATGCGATCAGCGAGGTCGCGCGGCTGCTCGCCGACGCGATGGGTGTGCCGGAGCGTCAGCCTGAAATCCTCGGCAAAGCGCGTGCCGGCGATATCCGCAACTGCTTCGCCGACATCTCCAAGGCGCGTGAATTGCTTGGATTCGAGCCGCGGCAGCTGTTGGAGCATTCACTCGATGAGTTCGTCGCGTGGGTGCGCAACACAGTCGCCATCGACCGCGGCGCCGACATGAGACGGGAACTCGAAGAGCGGGGACTGGTGACATGAAGCCCGATGGTTTTCGCGAAGCGCCGGTTACCATCGTCGGCGGCAGTGGCTTCATCGGCTCGAACCTCGCCGACAGCCTGTTGTCGGATGGAATGCCGGTACTGGTCATCGACAATCTCAGCCGTCCAGGCGTTGAGCAGAATCTGGCTTGGCTGGCCCAGAAGCACGGGAATCAACTTGCCGTGGAAACCGCCGATGTCCGGAATGCGGACGTTCTGGCGCCGCTTGTGGCGCATTCCAAGGCGATATTCCATCTAGCCGCGCAGACCGCCGTCACCACGAGCCTTGTCCAGCCAAGCGAAGATTTCGACATCAATCTTCGCGGGACATTCAACATCCTGGAAGCGGCCCGCCGGAGCGGCAAGCGCATCCCTGTGATCTTCGCCAGCACCAACAAGGTCTATGGCGGCCTGCCCGACGTCGCCGTGCGCGAAGAAGACGACCGGTGCGTGCCCTGCGATGCCGGCATCCGGGCCAACGGCATAGACGAGACCTGCGGCCTCGATTTCTGCACGCCCTATGGCTGCTCCAAAGGCGCGGCGGATCAATATGTGCTCGACTATGCCAAGTCGTACGACCTGCCGACCGCAGTCCTGCGCATGAGCTGCATCTATGGACCGCGCCAGTTCGGCACGGAGGACCAGGGCTGGGTCGCCCATTTTCTGCTCAGTGCGCTTTCCGGCCGGCCGATAACGATCTACGGCAACGGCAAGCAGGTGCGCGACATACTTCATGTCTCCGATGCGGTTGCGGCCTATCGCGGGGCACTTGCCCGGATCGAGGACATCAGGGGCAAAGCATTCAATCTTGGTGGCGGACCGGGAAACGCCGTCAGCCTGCGCATGCTGCTCAAGGAAATCGGCGAACTGACCGGTCGCAGGCTTTCGATCCTCTACGACCGCGAACGCACCGGCGACCAGCCCTTCTTTGTCGCCGATACCCGCAAGATAGAAGCGACGCTCGGCTGGAAAGCGCATGTCTCATGGCGCGACGGTATCCGTGACCTCGCCGATTGGCTGCAGCGTCATCGCCTCGAACCTGAAGCCGCGAGGTACGTGGCATGAAAGTCGCCTTGGTCAATCCGTTCTGGACATACGAGGACAGTATCTATTTCGGCTGCCGCCAGCCGCATCTGCCGCTGGAATTGGGCTACTCGAAAGCCCTGCTGGAGGCCGACGGCCATGAGGTGCTGATGCTGGACGGGCAAATCCAGAAGCTGGACAACGCGGCGCTTGCCGATCGCGTCGCCGCCTTCGCCCCGGTCATGACCGTCGTCAGCACGGCGCCGACCTATCTGTTCTGGCGTTGCGCACCGCCGGAGCTGCGTGTGCCTGCCGACTTCCTCAACCGCCTCGGCGGGCGCGGCGGCCGCACTGTCGCTGTCGGAC
>NZ_SUEO01000006.1:7030-56930 GCF_004962925.1 Mesorhizobium sp.
TTGGAGCGCGGTGCCCAACACCGCTCATCTCCACGAGGGAAAACTCGTCGGCAATGGCGGCGTCCACGCCAGTTCCTTTGTCGGTCATCCGGCTCTCAAATGGCCGTCCGACTGGATTGCCGCCCATTCGCACCACCATCACCGGTTCGACGACAACCAAGTGGGTTTCGGAGCCGAGGTCGAGGCGTCCCGCGGCTGCCCCTACAATTGCAGCTTCTGCGCCAAGATCGATTTCCGCGACGCCTACCGCCGCAGGAACCACGATGCGGTCATGACGGAAATCGACCGCCTGATCGGACAGGGCGCCGGCTACATCTACTTCATCGACGAAATCTTCCTGCCGCAGAAGGCGCTGCTGGAGGGATTGGTCGATCGCGACGTCAAGTTCGGCGTGCAGACCCGCATCGATCTTTGGAAGCCGGAGCTCCTCGAATTGCTGGGTGCCGCCGGCTGTGTTTCGATCGAGGCCGGCCTCGAAAGCCTGACCGTGGAGGGCCGGGCCATGCTGGCGAAGCGTTGCCGGCTCGGCACCGAGGAACTGGCCGCGCTGCTGGTCAATGCACGCCGTCACGTCCCGTTCGTCCAGGCCAATCTGATCGGCGTGGTCGAGGATGATCCCGCTCTGGTCGATTACTGGCGCAAGCACCTCATTGACCGTGGTGTGTGGGCCAATGAACCGGTGCCGCTCTATCCCTACCCCAGTTCGCCCAGCTATCGCCAGATTTGGGGCGAGCCGGACGATCTCGCCTGGGAGCGCGCCCACGAGCATTATCTGGCTTCGTTTCGGACATTCAGCGACATCCAGGAGAAGCGTCCGCGTGCGCTGGCCGAGTTGGAGGCTACATGTTGCAATCACTGATCCGGCGTTCGCGGCGAATCCTGATGACCGTCGATGCCGTCGGCGGCGTCTGGCGCTACGCGCTTGATCTGGCGCGGGAGCTGGCTCAGGGCGGCGACAGCATCGTGCTCGCCGGATTAGGCCCGGGGCCGTCCCAGGAGCAAGCGAAGGAGGCGCAGGCTTTCGCAGCCCTGGCGTGGCTCAAGACACCGCCGGACTGGATGACCAGGAATGAGGACGATCTGGACGTGTTGCCGCAGGAACTAGCGCCACTTGTTCGTGATTATGCGATCGACCTGGTCCATCTCAATGCGCCGACGCAGGCGGTGGGACTTGATGTGCCGTGCCCGGTCGTGGCGGTCTCGCATTCATGCGTTGTGACGTGGCTCCACGCCGTCAGGGGACAGCCTGTGGACGGCGAATGGGGCTGGCAGAAAGACCGCAACAGACGCGGTTTCGATTGGGCAAATGCGGTAGTCGCGCCCAGCCGCAGCCATGCCGATATGCTCGAGGCCTGCTATGGGTCGATCGCCCGCCTGAGCGTTGTCAGCAACGGCACGCGGCCGGGTCCAAAGGCAGAGAGGCGGGAATCAGTGGTTCTCGCCGCCGCGCGCTGGTGGGACGAAGGAAAGAATGCAGCTACGCTGGACCAGGCGGCATCGCTGACGAAATGGCCAGTCTTTGCTGCCGGGTCGCTGCAGGGCGCCGATGGGCAACGCGCCAGTTTCAGCAACGTCATCCCTCTGGGTTCTGTCTACCACGACGAGGTGCGTCTGTTGATGGCGCGGGCCGGCATCTTCGTGTCGCCGTCCGTCTACGAGCCCTTCGGCCTTGCCGTGCTGGAGGCAGCCACATCCGCAACACCTCTGGTGCTTGCCGACATCACGACCTATCGCGAATTGTGGGACGGTGCGGCCATCTTCTACGACGCCCACGATCCACGCGATCTCGCCAAATGTATCGATTGTCTCTCATACGACGCCCAGTATAGGCGCCGGCTCGGCGAAGCCGCCGCACGCCGAGCGCGCAAGTTTTCACCGGAAAGACAAGCGGCCGCCATGCACGACATCTACGATCGGGCCGCCCTGGCCGTTGCGGAACGCTGACGATGCGGTTTGTGTTCTATACCCACTCCGTCGTTTCCGACTGGAATCACGGCAACGCACATTTCCTGCGCGGCATCATGCGAGAGCTCGTTGCACGCGGGCACCAGGCGATCGCGCTGGAGCCGGCGGACGGCTGGAGCCGTTCGAACCTGCTGGCAGACAAAGGACCCTACGCGGTCGAGCGCTTCAGGAAGGATTTTCCGGAGCTGATGCCGGTAACCTACGACGCCTCCTTCGACCATGAAATCTGGATTGCCGACGCCGATGTGGTGATCATCCACGAATGGACCGACCCGGACCTTGTCGCGCGCATCGGCAGGGCCAAGGCGAACGGAGGCGGTTTCACGCTTCTGTTCCATGACACCCACCATCGCGCCGTCTCGGCGACGCAGGCGATCTCGGCTCTGCGGCTGGAGCATTATGACGGCGTGCTCGCCTTCGGCGAAGCGTTGCGGGAAAGCTATCTTCGCGCCGGCTGGGGCAAACGTGCCTTCACCTGGCACGAGGCGGCGGATGTGTGCCTGTTCAAGCCGCACCCCGAAATCGACCCTACATCCGACGTCATCTGGATTGGCAACTGGGGCGACGACGAGCGCAGTGCCGAAATCAAGGAATTCCTGATCGATCCGGTGGAAGAACTGTGCCTGAGAGGCACTGTTCATGGCGTGCGCTATCCGTGCGAAGCGCTCGCCGATCTTGCCGCCGCCGGCCTGGGCTACGAAGGCTGGATCGCCAATGCCGACGTGCCTAAGGCATTCGCGGCACATCGCGTTACCGTCCACATCCCGCGGCGACCATATCGGGAGAGTCTGCCCGGAATTCCGACGATCCGCATGTTCGAGGCGCTCGCCTGCGGCATTCCGCTCGTTTCTGCGCCTTGGGCCGATGTCGAACAACTCTTCAGGCCAGGCATCGACTTCCTTTTCGCGCGAGACGGATCCGAGATGTGCCGTCATCTTCGCAACGTGCTGGACGATGCTGACCTGGCCGCCTCTCTGGTGAAATCCGGCCTCGAAACCATCCGGACGCGACACACGTGCCGGCACCGGGCGGACGAGTTGTTCGATGTGCTCGCCGAATGCGGCAACCGCCAAGCCATCGATTCTATCGCCATAGAGGAGACAGTCGCATGAAGATTGCATTTTATGGATCGAGCCTGCTGTCGTCCTATTGGAACGGCGCGGCGACCTATTACCGCGGACTGCTCAAGGCTCTTTCCCAGCTCGGCTACGAGATCACATTCTATGAACCGGACGTCTACGACAGACAGAAGAACCGCGATATGGAGGCACCAGACTGGTGCAACGTCGTCGTCTATGAGGCGACCCCGCATGCGCTGATGCAGGTGGCAGCAAGCGCCGGCGAAGCCGACATCGTCGTCAAGGCGAGCGGAGTAGGTTTCGAGGACGAGGCGCTGCTGCGCGCGGTGCTCGACCACGCCCGCGCCGATGCGCTGACGGTATTCTGGGATGTCGACGCACCAGCCACTCTGGGCCAATTGCGCGACGAGCCGGACCACCCCCTGCACCGCGCGTTGCGGGAGATCGACCTTGTCCTCACCTATGGCGGCGGCGATCCGGTCGTTTGGGCCTATCGGGCGCTGGGAGCGGCCGAGTGCGTGCCGATCTACAATGCGCTCGATCCCGAAACGCATCATCCGGTCGCGAAGGACAAGCGTTTCGCCTGCGACCTCGCCTTTCTCGGCAACCGCCTGCCGGACCGCGAAGCGCGCGTCGAAGCCTTCTTCCTCGATCCGGCCAGCCGTTCGGACGATCAGCGTTTCCTGCTCGGCGGATCGGGTTGGGGCGACAAGCAGCTTCCGGCGAATGTCGCCTGGCTCGGCCACGTCGGCACGCGCGACCACAATGCGTTCAACGTCACACCCAAGGCGGTGCTGAACATCAGCCGCGACAGCATGGCCGCCAATGGTTTTTCACCTGCCACACGCGTCTTCGAGGCTGCGGGGGCCGGCGCATGCCTCATCACCGACGCCTGGCTCGGCGTCGAATTGTTCCTGGTCCCCGGCGAAGAGATCCTGGTGGCGCGCGACGGCGACGATGTCGCCGAAATCATGCGGACCCTCACACCCCAGCGGGCTAAGGCGATCGGCGCATCTGCGCTTCGGCGTGTTCTCGCCGAGCATACCTATGCATTAAGGGCAGCTGTGGCCGACGCTGTCTTCAGGCGTCATTTCGAGCGCCCCACCGTGGAGGCAGCGGAATGACCAAGCGGCTCGATATCGTCTTTCTAGGCCTGTCTTTGTCCTCTTCATGGGGAAACGGCCACGCCACGACCTTTCGGGGGTTGCTGAAGGGTTTGCACGAACTCGGCCATCGCGTCACGTTCCTCGAGCGCGACGTGCCGTGGTACGCAAGCCATCGCGATCTGCGCGACCCGGATTTCTGCAAGTTGCGCTACTACGAAACGACGAACGATCTTCGTCGCACCTATGCTCGCTGCCTGCAGCAGGCCGATATCGTGGTGGTTGGGTCCTTCGTCCCGGAAGGGCGAGCAGTCATCGACATCGTGGCGTCCCTGTGCACGGGCCAGTTCTGCTTTTACGACATCGACACACCGGTCACGCTGGCAAAGCTCGCCGCGGATGATTGCGACTATATATGCCGACGGCAGACTCCGTATTTCGACGTCTATTTCTCATTCACCGGCGGGCCAACGCTCGCCCGTTTGGCGGCGGACTTCGATGCACGGCGCGCCGAGCCGCTCTACTGCTCGGTCGACCCTGAGCGGCATCGCGGAACGGCCGATCCGATCTGCTGGGATCTTGGCTACCTCGGCACCTACAGCTCGGACCGACAGGCGACGCTGGATGCACTCCTGCTTGAACCGGCAAGACGCATGCCGGACCGCCGCTTCGTCGTGGCCGGTTCGCAATTCCCACCCGAAACCGTCTGGCCGAGCAATGTCGATCGGATCGAGCATTTGCCGCCGGCGGACCACGCCGCTTTCTACAGCCGCCAGCGCTACACTTTGAACGTCACACGCAGCTCCATGATAGCGGCTGGATGGTCTCCCAGCGTACGTCTCTTCGAGGCGGCTGCCTGTGGCACGGCGATCATCAGCGATCGCTGGACAGGTCTGGACAGCTTCTTTCCGACAGCCACGATCAACACGGCCGGTCAAGCCGAAGACGTGATCGATATCCTGTCCAGGCAATCCGACCGCGTCAGGCTGGCTATGGCCAAGCGGGCGCGCGGAACGATCCTGGCAACACATACTGGCGCCGCGAGAGCCCGCGAATTCGTTTCGCTGCTGGCGCGGCCAAGATCGGCACGTTCGGCCCTCGATCTGGGCATCGAAAGTGCAGCATGACTGGCAGACAGGAGAAAATAGAGATGCGGCAATCAAGAAGGACGCAACGGACCAAGACGGCGCTTGTCGCCGGCGGCGCGGGTTTCCTCGGTTCGCATCTTTGCGAAACACTGCTTCAGGCCGGGTACCGTGTGATCTGTGTGGACAATTTCCTTACCGGTCGGATGGAAAACATCATCTCGATCGTGGACCGTCCTCGTTTCCGCTTGATCGAGCAGGATGTCTGCCGACCATTGGACCTTACTGAGCCTGTGGACCGCATTTTCAACCTGGCGTGCGCCGCGTCACCGCCGCGCTACCAAGCCGATCCGATTCACACCACGCGAACCTGCGTGATCGGAACGCTAAATCTGCTTGAGCTCGCCGCCCGAAACAGTGCGCGCTTCCTGCAGGCATCGACAAGCGAAGTGTATGGCGATCCCGAACAGCACCCGCAAAGGGAAGACTATGTCGGTCACGTGAACTGCACCGGTCCGCGCGCCTGTTATGATGAGGGCAAGCGAACCGCAGAAACCTTGTGCTTCGACTGTTTGAGAACCGAAATGGCCGACATCCGGGTCGCCCGCATCTTCAACACCTATGGTCCGAGGATGGATCCTGCCGACGGCCGGATCGTCTCGAACCTGGTGATGCAGGCCCTCGAGAGGAGACCACTGACGATATTCGGCGACGGGCTGCAGACCAGGTCGTTCTGCTACGTCTCCGACCTGGTTGACGGTCTGGTCCGCCTTATGGATATCGATCCCAATCCGCGCCAACCGGTCAATTTGGGCAATCCCGGGGAATTCACCGTCCTTCAACTGGCCGGATTGGTGAGAGATATGACCCATAGCAAGTCGGCCTTCAAATTCCTGCCACTGCCGCAAGACGACCCTCGCCGGCGGCAACCGGACATTTCCCGAGCAAAAACCCTTCTCAATTGGTCGCCAAAGGTACCGCTCAGGCAAGGCCTGATGCAGACGATCAGCTATTTTACAGAGCTGGAAGCCAGCCGTAACGAGGCTCGAATTTCCCCAATTGCGACAAGCGTGAGGTCCGCTTCAGGCCGATTGCAAAACCTGCCGGCCTAAGGTCTGGGAGAGCTGTGCGCTCGGGCATGGTCATGCGAGATCATGACGTCCGAACGCACGCGCTCGTTAAGGGATTATGGGAACATCCAGCCGCGCTCGCCGTTTGGGCCATGATACCGGCATGGAGAACGGGCAAGTGCATCGAAAGCGCTCCACCAAGGATATCGAGCAAATGGCCGCAGGGGAAACGGCTGCCTTTCTGCGCCGCGCCTCGATCACCTACCTTGAATGCTGTGTGAGCCTGATGATGACGCATCTTGAGCGCGAGGAAGTGGCCACCATTCTGGAAAAAGAAGCGGATATGCTGCGAAGGCTCGACTGAGGCTTGCAGCGCTCAGGCGTCGATCGGCTCAGACAGCGTCAAACACAGCGCGCAGCTTTCATCCCGCCGTGGAGTTCGTGATTTTTCCAAGTCGCAAGGAACATTCCTGGCAACTGGCAGTTCGGCGCGAGGAACTTACCTTCAACAGCGATGGCGGCAGTTTCGTGGGATCGAAAAAGGTACGGATTGGAATAGCCGGCGTCGGCAATTGCGCGTCTTCCCTTGTCCAGGGCCTCTCATATTATCGGGACGCCAGAGGTAATGAGCCGATACCGGGACTGATGCATGCCGATCTCGGCGGCTATCACGTCGATGACATCGAAGTGGTCTGTGCTTTCGACGTCGCCAAGGGCAAAGTTGGGCGAGATGTGGCGGAAGCCATATACAATCCACCCAACAACACCTTCCGCTTTGCCGATGTCGCAGCAACCGGCGTTCGTGTCGAGCGAGGACCAACGCTCGACGGCATCGGCAAATATCTGCGCGATGAGATCGAGGAGGCAGAAGAGCCGGTCGCGAATATCAGCGCGCTGCTTCGGGAAAGCGGCGCTGACGTATTGGTCTCATATCTGCCGGTCGGCTCGGAAGAGGCTACGCGTTTTTATGCCGAGTGCGCGCTCGAGGCCGGCTGCGCCTTCGTCAACTGCATACCGGTTTTTATCGCGTCGCGGCCGGAATGGCGCCAACTCTTCGAACAACGTGGCCTGCCATTGATCGGCGACGACATCAAAAGCCAGGTCGGCGCGACAATTGTGCACCGGTTGCTCGCCAATCTGTTCCGCGAGCGCGGCGTCCGCATCGACCGCACCTACCAGCTGAATTTCGGCGGCAACACCGATTTCCTCAACATGCTGGAACGCGAGCGGCTGGAATCGAAGAAAATCTCGAAGACACAATCCGTAACCAGCCAGCTCGACGTTCCCCTGCAGGCCGGCAACATCCATGTCGGCCCCAGCGACCATGTGCCTTGGCTCACCGATCGAAAATGGGCCTACATCCGCGTCGAAGGCACGACGTTCGGAGGCGTGCCGCTGAATGCAGAGCTCAAGCTGGAAGTATGGGATTCGCCCAACTCGGCCGGAGTCGTGATCGACGCTGTGCGCTGCGCCAAGCTGGCGCTTGACCGCGGCATTGCGGGGGCGCTGACCGGTCCCTGCAGCTATTTCATGAAGTCGCCGCCCGAGCAATTCACCGATGCCGAGGCACGCCTGCGCACGCTCTCTTTCATCGCCGGAAGGGACGAGCCGATGCTCGATGCCGCCGAATGACGACGACGTTCTTCTTGATCCGCCATGCGGCGCACGACAATGTCGGCGACTATCTTGCCGGACGTATGGCCGGAGTTTGCCTTGGCGAAACCGGCAGGGCACAAGCCTCGCGCCTGGCCAGCCACATGGCGTCGGAGCCATTAGCCACCATCTGTTGCAGTCCGCGTGAACGAACACTGGAAACCGCAAAACCGATCGCAATCGCCTGTAGTCCCGACAAGATCACAATCTGCCAAGAACTCGATGAGATCGACTTCGGTGCGTGGTCGGGAAAGACCTTCGAAGAGCTGAACCAGGACGCCGATTGGCGGGTGTGGAACAGCCGACGTCAGCAGGCGAGGACGCCGGGCGGCGAGACCATGCTGGACGTCCAGCAACGTGTCATCTCGCTGATGCAGCAGCTTCGCAAACGTTACCAGAACCAGTCCGTGGCGCTGGTCAGCCATGCCGACGTGATCAAGGCCGCCGTCTGCAAGGTGCTCGGCTTGCCGCTGGGAGACTGTTTTCGCTTCGACATCGACCCCGCTTCGATCACCACGATCGTATCCGGTGACTGGGGCTCCAAGCTGATCCGATTAAACGAAGCCGCCTGACGAGGACTGCCGGATGCGAATGGTCATTTTCGGTCTCACCGTCACCTCCTCGTGGGGAAACGGACACGCGACGCTGTGGCGCGGGCTTATCCGGGCGCTCGGCGGGTTGGGCTGGTCCGTCACCTTCTTCGAACGCAACACTCCCTATTATGCCGGGGCGCGCGACCTTGACCATCTCGATGGCGGCAATGTCGTTCTCTATCCGGACTGGGAAGACATCCGCAATGTCGCGGAACAGGCGATCGGGCAATCGGACGTCGTCATCGTCACATCTTATTGCCCCGACGCCGTGGAGGCATCGCGCCTGGCGCAGCAGGCCTCTCGCGGACTGAAGGTTTTCTACGATCTTGACACCCCGGTCACACTCGCGCGGATCGAACAAGGTCAACGGCCGGCATATTACGGGCCCGAAGGCCTTCGCGATTTCGATCTTGTCCTGAGCTATACCGGAGGAACCGCAATCGACGCGCTCAAAACACTGCTGGGTGCCCGCCGTGTCCTGCCTCTCTACGGGCATGTCGATCCCGAGCGACACCAGCCGGCAGAGCCCCGGGCCGAATTTGCCGGAGATTTATCCTATCTCGGAACCTATGCCGCAGATCGCCAGGCCGACGTCGAAAAGCTGCTGGTGCGCACGGCAGCGCGCCTGCCGGACCATCGCTTCGTCATCGGCGGCGCCCAATATCCGCACGAATTTCCGTGGGGCGAAAACATCTTTTTTGTCAGGCACCTTCCGCCTGCGGATCATCCGGCTTTCTTCTCCTCGTCGCGTCTGACGCTGAACGTGACCCGCGAGGCGATGGCCAAGAGGGGCTGGTGTCCTTCGGGCAGGCTGTTCGAGGCGGCAGCGTGCGGCGCAGCGATCGTGAGCGACACCTGGCCCGGGCTGAGCAGTTTTTTCCAACCCGGCAGCGAGATCATCCTGGCGGACACCACCGACGACGTGGTTGCGGCAGTCTGCTTGTCCGACAGCGAAGTTGACGCAATCCGGCGCCGTGCGCGCGAGCGGGTGTTGGACGAGCACACCTCTGCGCAGCGCGCCAGGGAACTGGACCGCCTCCTGTCAGATTCATTGCAGACGGCGGGCGAGCCGTTGAAGGAAGCAATCTGATGTTGGGCATCGTGCCTGCTGCCGGCCGCGGCAGCCGCATTCAGCCACTCGGCTTCTCGAAGGAACTTCTGCCGGTCGGCAGCCGCATCGACGGCCAAACCGAGCGTCCCTGCGCGGTGAGCGAATATCTGGTGCGTCGCATGGTGCGCAACGGCGTCGACAAGATCTGCTTCGTCATCGGATCGGGAAAATCGGACATCCTCGAATATTATGCCGCCGGCTATGGCGATGCCGCCGCACTGTTTGTCGTGCAGCCCACCCCTGTCGGTCTTTGCGATGCGATCTTCCGCGCCGCGCCGCTCGTCGCGCCGGATGAGACGGTCCTGATCGGCCTGCCCGATACGATCTGGCTTCCCGAAGACGGTTTCTGCGCCCTGCGGAACGATTGCCTGTCTTTCCTGCTGTTCCCCGTCGACCGTCCGGAATTTTTCGATGCCGTCATTCTCGACAACGACAGCCGGGTGAAGGAAATCCAGGTCAAGCAACAAGACGCCGGATCGAACTGGATTTGGGGTGCATTCAAGATGCCTGGCCGCATCTTTCATCAGCTTGCGATGCTCTGGCGCGAGCGGGATCGCCATGACGAATACGTCGGCACGCTAATCAACGCCTATCTGGCGGCCGGCGGCGAGGCTTACGGCGTCAAGGCAGGCACAGCCTATGTCGACGTCGGCACGTTCAACGGCTACCGCACCGCACTTCGGCTGCTTGAGAACAACAACCCCACGTTGGAGGCTCCGAAAGACCTCCTGTTCGTGCTGCAAGGGCAGTCGCAGATACCAAGCCATCCAGGCGAAGGAGGCTAGCGATGCTGCATTCCAACGCCGAAATCCGCCGCCGCATCGATGCCCTTGGCCCGTGGTTCCACAATATGGAGTTGGCGGGCGTCGAAACCGCCCCTGACCATTTCCTCGGCAATTACCCGCTGATCAAATGGCGCAAGTTCGCCGACGCCATTCCGGCCGATCTGTCCGGCAAGGCCGTGCTCGACATAGGCTGCAACGCTGGCTTCTACTCGATCGAGATGAAGCGCCGCGGCGCCGGCCGCGTCCTCGGCATCGATTTCGATGAAGCCTATCTGGCGCAGGCGCGCTTCGCCGCCGAAATCGCGGACTGCGACATCGAATTTCAGCAGTTGTCGGTCTACGAAGTCGGCGTCCTGCGGGAGAAATTCGACATCGTCCTGTTCATGGGTGTGCTGTATCACCTGCGCCACCCCTTGCTCGCTCTTGATCTGATCCGCGAGCACGTCGCCGGCGACCTGATGATCTTCCAGTCCATGCAGCGCGGCAGCACCGACCTGCCTGCACTCGATGAGAATTATCCTTTCTGGACACACGATCTGTTCGACCGACTAGAGTTTCCGAAGCTGCATTTCGTCGAGCATCGCTACGCCGACGACCCGACCAACTGGTGGATTCCCAATCGCGCCTGCACCGAAGCGATGCTGCGCAGCGCCGGCTTCGAGATCGTGCTGCACCCGGAGCAGGAGGTCTATTTCTGCCGCACCGCCGGTGAGTCGGCCGGCGGCGGCGCCGTTTACCCGTCGAGAGGACAACTTCATGATTGAAGCTGCAATGATCTGGAACGAGCCAAACAACAAGTCCCATTGGGATCCGGAACTCGACCCCGACTGGAGCCGCTTCGCCAATATGGCAACACTGGCCGCTCATGCGATTGCAGCTGAAAACCCCGCCGTGACCAAGATCCTCGGCGGCATTTCGCCGATCGATGCCGATTTCATGGCGCTCATGAAGCAGTATGGCGTGCTGGATTACGTCGATGCCGTCGGCGTGCATGGTTTCCCGCTCGACTGGAATCTTTGGCAGATTCAGGAATGGCCGCAGAAGATCGCCGAGATTTCGACCGTCACCGATCTTCCCGTATGGGTCAGCGAAGTTGGCGTGTCGAGCTTCGGTGCCGAGGAGGTGCAGCGCTGGGGCTTGCGCCGGACCGCCGAACTGCTGCTCGGCAATGCGCCGCGCATACAATGGTACAGCCTCTACGACCTTCCGCGCGAATGGGGGGCAACGACGCGTCACCGCGAAGCGGAAGGCTCCTCCTACTATCGCCACTTCTACATGGGCCTGCTGCGCGAAGACGGTACGCCCAAACCAGCGCTCGAGGAATTCCTGCATTATGCCCCGGCCATGGGACTGGCGCAGTGGTTCCATTTTGAAGATCCCCGGCTGGACGACGCCGTCGCCTGGATGAAGCGGCTGGGCGTCACCAGTCTGCGCACCGGGCTTTCCTGGGCCGACAGTTTCAGGCCGAATGCGCTGGACTGGTACGACCGACAAATGGAAGCACTGGCCGATTTCGACGTGACCGTCACCTTCTGCTTCACGCCCGAGCATCGCGGAGTGATGCCGCATCACACCAGTCCGCCGCTGGTGCCGGAGGAGTTCGCGGAGTTTTGTGCGACAATGATCCGCCGCTATGCTCCCGCCATGGCTGCCTCGCCGGTCAGATCGGTGCGGGCTTCGGCAGCATGAGTGTGTCATGCAACACCAACCTGACAGGTCCGGAACGCTAGCCGAATTCGCGGCTCTTTTGCTAGGTACCGCATCGCACTCATCGGACGGTGCTGAAATCATGATCGTTGTCGCGCATCCTGACGACGAGACCATCGGCATCGGCGGGCATCTTGCCGGCTTGCACGGATCTCGCATGGTTCATGTCACCGACGGCGCGCCGCGAGATCTTGACGACGCCCGGGCGCACGGCTTCGAGACTTGGCAGGACTACGCCGCGGCCCGCCACAGGGAGTTGGAGACGGCGCTCTCGGCGGCGGGTCTTCCGCCGACCGGATTGATCAGCCTCGGTTATCCGGACAAGCAAGCCGCTGGAAACCTTAGCTCGCTCGCGCGGGAACTGACCTGCCTGCTGGCCGATTGCGAGATCAGCTTCGTCTGCACGCATCCTTATGAAGGTGGTCACCCTGATCATGACGCGACCGCCTTTGCCGTCCATGCCGCCTGCCATTTGCTGCGCCGCGATGGACGCCAGGCGCCGGCCATCGTCGAAATGGCGTTCTATTGCGCCGGACCTGAGGGGGCGGTCCTTCAGGATTTCAATAGCGGACCCGGCAGTGAGTGTATCGAACTGCACCTCACGGAAGCCGCTTTCGAACGCAAGCAGTGCATGCTGGCCTGCCACAGGACACAGCAACGGACGCTGGCCCCGTTTACGGCGCGCGCCGAACGTTTCCGGGTGGCGCCCGCCTATGATTTCCTCGCCCTGCCAAACAACGGCAAGCTTTACTACGAGGCGCTGCCGCTCGGCTTCGAGCCGGCGGTTTGGCTCCACGCCGCGGCGGCTGCGTATGAGGAGCTTCGGCTCGACCGGCCATGACCCTCACCGTCCTGAACGTCGCCTACCCTCTCGCGCCAGTCGGCCTGGATGCCGTTGGCGGCGCCGAGCAGGTGCTATCGATGCTCGATCAGGCACTGGTGCGCGCGGGGCACATTTCCATCGTGATCGGTTGCCAGGGCTCCAAAGCGGCGGGCGTCCTCATCGAGACACCTGCTGAACCAGGGGTGCTCGACGATGCGGCGAAAACACGGGCACAGCGGTCCCACCGCGCCGCGATAGACGCGGCGCGCTCCCGTTGGCCGATCGACGTGGTTCATCTACACGGCATCGATTTTCATGCCTATCTGCCTGACCATGGCCCGACACTGGTAAGCCTGCACCTGCCCCTGGATTGGTATCCGGCCGATGCTCTGCGCCCGCTACGCGACGATCTATGGCTTCACGCCGTCTCAGTGGCCCAACAAAGAACCGCGCCACCAGGCGCCAGGCTGGTTGCGCCCATTCCAAACGGCGTCGATATCGATGCGCTGAGCGGCCCGCAGTCCAAGCGCAACTTCGCATTGGTGCTCAGCCGCATCTGCCCGGAAAAGGGCATCCATCTGGCGCTGGACGCAGCCAAACAGGCTGGCGTGCCGCTGGTCATCGGCGGCAAGGTCTACCCCTATGAAACGCATACGCTGTACCTTCGTGACGAAGTCCAGCCTCGCCTCGACAAGCACCGCCGCTTCCTCGGTCCGCTCGGCTTCACCGCCAAACGGCGCTTTCTCAACGCCGCCCGTTGCCTGGTCATTCCCAGCCTTGCCGCGGAAACCAGCTCGCTTGTCGCGATGGAGGCCCTCGCCTGCGGCACACCGGTCGTCGCCTTTCCAAACGGCGCGCTGCCGGACGTGGTCGAACACGGCAAGACGGGCTTTCTGGTGAATGACGTCGCCGAGATGGCGGAGGCCATTGTCGCAGCATCCAGCCTGGATGCCGAGACATGCCGGGCCGAGGCGCGGCGGCGCTTTTCGCTTGACCGCATGATTTCGTCTTACATGGACGCTTACCATGCGCTGGCGGGGCTTGGTGGCGGCCGCAGGCGCCTCGCGGCGGCGCAGTGAGTGGCTTCCATGCTCCGCTCGGAGATCATCGACGATCCGGCCGCCCTTGAGGCCCTGGCGCCGCACTGGTGGGAACTCTGGGCGCATAGCCGGACGGCGACGCCGTTCCAATGCCCCGCCTGGCTCGTGCCGTGGTGGCGAACGTTCGCGCCCGGAGAGCTGGCTACGATCGCCGTCTGGCGTGGCGACGATCTGGTGGGATTGGCGCCTTTTTACCTGGAACACACATCTTCCGGGCCGAGACTGCTTCCGGTCGGAATTTCGTTGAGCGATTATCTGGATGTCCTGTGTTCCCCTGGCATCGAAGCGGCGGTCGCCGCCGTCATCGCCGACCGGGCTCTCGCGATCAATTGGTCGCAATGGATTTTGCCGGATTTGCCGGCGGGTGCTGCGGGTTTCGCCATAACGCACCCTGCGCTGGAGGCGGGTCAACTCGTCGATCACGCCGCCTGTCCCGTGCTCTCGATCGTTGGAGCCGATGCGCTCGCGGTCTGCGTTCCGGCGCGGCGAAGACGTCAGCTGCGCCGCGCGCATAGAGCCGCATGCAGGCGCGGCTGCGTCTCCGTGATGCCGGCGCAGGATGGTCCCAAAGCATTCTTCGATCACTTGATCCGCCTTCATGGCGCGCGTTGGGCCGGGCATGGTGACGGCGTGCTGGCCGATCCGGCTGCGGAAGAATTCCATCGGCAGGCGCTTGCCCTGCTTGCCGCACAGGGTCTTGTCCGATGCTGGCTTGTTGCTATCGATGACGCGGTCGTTGGCGCCTACTATGGATTTCACCATCGCCACCGCGCCTACGCCTACCTTGGCGGTTTTGATCCGGCCTATGCCGAGGAAAGCCCCGGCGCAATCCTGATCGGACACGCGATTGCCGAGGCGGCGCGTGAAGGGGCGCGGGAGTTCGATTTCCTGCGCGGCCAGGAGACTTACAAATATGGCTGGGGTGCCGTCGACCAATGGACAATGCGAAAGGTCTGGACGCGAAGCATGGCTCAATGAGCACGACTGGACGAAAACCATCGCCACCGGCGTCAACAGCAAGAATGGTGCTCGCGGAGTGCATGGCCGACGGCGCTTGCGTCGAAGCCATCATTGCCAGACTGGCGCTTCGCTTCGAGTCGGGGATCGACGCCGCAGAATTGGCCGATGTGGCGCTGAGCATGCATTCAGCCAATCTTCCCAAACGAGACAGGCTGAAACGGATCGCCGAGCTGCTTCGTCACAGGCCTGATATCTTTGCCCTGCTGCGCGAAACAGGCGCGGCGGTTCGTCACGAACGCGGTGAATGGGAAACGGATGCCGCTGTCGTCAAGCGGCTGGCCGCTGGCTTCGATGCAGCGGCGGCGATTTCGCTGGCGGCGAGCGTTCAGCTGTCTTCGTTGGGAGACGAGGAGAAGCTCACCGCCGCTACCGACGAGATCGTCGCATGGCTGGAAAGGCAAGGCCTCACCGGCGCCGACCGGGACATACTGGACATTGGTTGCGGCATCGGGCGTTTCGAAACCGCGCTTTCCAGCGCGGCGCACCGGATCGTCGGCATCGACATATCCTCAAAAATGATTTCGATCGCTCGTCAGCGATGTGCTAGCCTGCGCAATGTGGAACTGCGGCTGACCTCCGGTCTCGATCTTGCCGATTTCGGCAATGCGAGCTTCGATTGCGTGCTGGCTGTCGACAGCTTCCCCTACTTGGTTCTGGCAGGCCTGGCGGAGCGGTATTTCAAGGAAATTGCACGTGTTCTGAAGATGTCAGGCATGGCAGCACTCCTGAATTACTCCTATCGCGGATCGCCAGCGCTGGATCGTGCCGATGTTTGCCGTCTTGCCGAAGCCCACGGCATGCAGGTCGTGGTTGACGGCGAGAAGCCGTTCCGGCTTTGGGATGGCAATGCCTTTCTTCTTGCTGCTTCCGACGGAACATTACGGCCCAATAACTGTTCGGGCGTCAAATAGAAAAGGCACCTGTGAGTGCCCACAATCCAAAGGAGGACTAGGTGGCATACGACGGCAAGAGAGACTTCACCTCGGCCGTCAGAGTAAAGGCTCAGCGAGAAGCGGTTTTGTCCTCCAGAGCCTAGCAGCAGCACACCGAGCAGCGCAGGCTCGATGGCAATCGGATCAAATCCGATCAGTACCATGCCGCAGATCGGCCCTCCCAAGACTGATGGCTGCGACCGCAGACGCGAATCATGACCAGTGGCCAGCGAGGTCGCGAAAGTCGAATTGTCGAGGGCGCCCGGGAATACCGGGGAGGAACGGAGGGAAATGCATGCGCTTTCCCGAAGAAACCAGCGGTTTCGAAACAATATTGTGCAAGGGTCGGCGCCGACGGTGAGGACTGCGCGTGAACCCTTGCAAACCCTGAATGCTGACACCACACTGGTGTAGGGACCAATTCGTTAAGAGAACACGATGTCTCGCTCGAGCGACGATACCATCAGCCCGCGACTCCGGCTGGCAATAGATCGGAAGATCGCAGCTCTGCTGACTGCCATCGAGCAGGAAAAGGTCCCCGACCGATTGACCAATCTTGCGGTGCAATTACAGAACGCGCTTGTCGAAAAACGCCGATGCAAGGCAAAGAACGAGGACTAACTATCGACGCCGGTCGACTGCGAAATTTCCCTGTGCTTCGGACAGGTGATTGCGTCTTTCCACCAATGTCTGCAGTGAACTTTCGCCGAGGTATTCCAGGACGCCGGCGCGCGCTCGGTTAAGGCGGCTCTTTATCGTCCCCACAGCGCAACCGCATATTTCCGCAGTTTCTTCATAGCTGACGCCAAGAACCCCGATCAGCATCAGGACCTCGCGCTGATGCTCCGGCAGCTTCTGGACCGCGCCATAGACTTCCTTGCTCTGAACGGTCCACTCCTGTGTAGCTTCCGAAATCGGGATTAGAGAGGCACAGTCGAGCAGGCCGGGTTTTTCCCTGTCGGCGGCCTTGACGCGCGTGTAGTGGGTGTTGCGCATGATGGTGAAGAGCCATGACTTCATACGCGTCCCAGGCTCGAATTTATCGATGTTGGCGAGCCCTTTGGTCAACGTCTCCTGGACCAGGTCATCAGCATCGTCAGGAACACGGCAGAAGGTGCGGGCGAAGGCTCGCAAGGCAGGTATCAGGTCAACGATGGAAACTTCATCCGTTTCCTGGTTGGCCAAGGAGTAGCCCCTCGAGGACAATGGTCCAGCTCCCAGCAAGAACGAGTTGATGAACAAAGACCTAGCTAAATGCATGAAGGTTTGGATCGTTCCGGACATCGAAATGAGTCGCTAAAAAATCTCGGATCGGCGAAATACGGCTGAGCTCCTGTGCGGCGAATCCCGCTCGCTTGGCGAGAACGACCAAGGGAAATGTCCCGCCCCATTCCTCGGTTTCACGTCGCAAGCCGAGCCGCTGCTGGCCAAGGCAGATGTCGATGCGGATGCTGATGAAGGAGGCGGCTGGGCAATTTGATCCGGGTCTGCCGGAAGTTGCGGCTGTGGGCGCGGGAGGCGGCCGTCAAGCTCTGACGCCGGTGCATGCTGGCCGTCTGTTCGCATGATTGACTGGAGCCGTAGAACCAAGCCGGTGGAAGCATCCCCTCACTCGGACCGGCTGTCTACGACCGGCCGTTGTTTTTGGCCGCCTCCTCTCGCTGCTTTTTCAGGACTTCGTCGGTCCCGACCAGCTTCTTCGATCCGCCGGGAATCGCTGTGGACACCACGGCAGGCGGGTCGCTTGCGGGGAAAGAATCCTCAAGGCCGGCCTGCAACTGGTCTTCCAAGGTTTCCGGCTTTTGCGACCGACCAGCTGTCCTTCGGGTTTCTGCTTCCTCCAGTGGCTGTTTCATGTCAGGTGAAGACTTGACTTCTCGAACACAGGCATAAAGCTGTTCGATGGCAAATTCCTTCAGTGTTTCGAAGTTGGCTTTATCATCATCTTGCATTGCCTCGATCTGATTGATCATTGTTTTCTCGAACCGACCAAGGCTATCGCTTCCGCAAGCCTGGCAAAGCCGCAATAATGCTTCTTTGAGCATTTTCGGGCCAAAGTAGGCCGACGCCTCGAGCTTGAGCCGTTGCAAATCCTCTGGAGTTGCCGCCTGAAGTTTTGACATATGTAGCCCTTTCGCCTGATGAGCATATCAACGGCAATTATCGGCAGATGTTCCATCCACCGGTACCGATGCATCGCTCTCGCTCGGCTCCCCGCCGCCTATCGGCGGAGCCACATCGTGCGGTGGAACATCGAGCCACATCGTCGAAGCCATCGATGAACAATATCACCGGACCATCGCCCAGGTCTTCGTAGGCGAGACGGACGCCGATCACTTCGATATGACAACGATCAAGAGTAGCGGCGTCACTCACGCTCGCCCGCTCTTTCGCTTTCCCGTTGGGTATGCCTGATGAAGTCAAGCATGAGCGGCGCGGCCGCAGCCGCGTGCGTCTCGAGCAGCTTGTGTCCGGCATCGAAAACATGGGCTTCCATCCTCGGCAGCGCCTGCATCCATGACAGGATCTCAGCGAGATCGAAGAAGGGGTCGTGGCGTCCCCAGACCATCAGGGCAGGCGGCTGCCAGCGCGCGAAATAAGCAGCGGATGTCGTCGAACCCGGCGCGCCGATCCGTACCGGCGCGCCATGCGCCTCGATCACCGCCCCGAACGAGATGTGCGTGCGTGGACCGATCGCCACGTCTCCGCAGATCACCGCTGTCGGGGACACATAGGCGGTTGGATCCATGTTCGGCCGCTTGCTCTGGTGCTCGATAAGCATGGCGGACTCCTATACGAAGGATGTCGACTGAAAAAAGCTAACGGGCGAGATCAGCGCGAGTTCCGCTGCGCCCAGCCGATCTGCTTCAGCCGTTGCGTTTGCTAGTCGCGAAACTTGGTCGAGCGCTTCTTCACAAGGGATGCTGGCGTATCGCTAGATGAACCAGGTCGCCACTAGCCCGACTGACGCAGCAAAGATTGCCAATGTCGTCACGCCGCCAAGGACATTTGTGCCGGGGCTGTTCACCTTGTCGCCCATGATCTTGGGGTTGTTAGTCATGATGAGGATCAGGAGCAGCAGAGGCGGAGTGGAGAAACCCTGCACAATACCGGACCAGACCAGGGCTTTCATCGGGTTGAAGCCCATGAAATTGAGTCCCACCGCCAACAGTGTGATCACTCCAGTCGCGATGTAGAATTTGGGAGCCTGGCGAGGTTTGTCGTTCATGCCGTGCTTCCAACCCCTCGCCTGCGCAAGATCAAAGGCGGCGCCGGTCGTCATGACTGGAACGGCCAGAAAGCCGACGCCGATCACCCCGGCTGCGAAGACAATTCCTGCCGCATCACCGGCAAGCGGCCGCAGCGCTTCGGCTGCCTGAGCGGCTGTCTCAATCTGGGTCTGACCTGCCTCGTAGAGGGTTGATCCCGTCGAAAGAATGATGAAATACATAATCAAATTGGAAAACGTCATACCGATCAAGATGTCGCGGCGGGACCGTCGGAGTTCGCCTTCCGTCGCTCCCTTTCGCTCTTTGAGAGTCGTCCTGCCCTCTGCAATCTCTTCCTCGACCTCCTGGTTGGACTGCCAGGTATAGAGATATGCCGAGAGCGTCGTGCCGATGATGGCAACGAGGATGGACAGGTACTCGCGACTGAACTCGATTTTGGGGATCAGAGTGCCGTACAGAACAGACAATGCGTCCGGTTTTGCGAGGATGGCGGAAACCACATAGGCAAGCAGCGTCAGCGCCAGCCATCGGAATGCGTTTCGGATCAATTTGTAGGAGCCGAAAACCTGCAGAGCGAAAATAATGGCCGCGACGCCAACCACGATCCACGGAACCGGCAGTGGGACGAACAAATTGAGGGCCGCGGACATCGCCCCAAGATCCGCGGCAGCCTCAATGGTGTTGCCGATCAGCACCCCCACCAACACCGACCACAAAAGCCATCGCGGGTAAAAGTCGGAAATGACCTGGAAGAGCCCGCGTCCGGAGACCTGGCCCAGCTTCGATGAGAGATACACGACAGTGTACATCATCGGTAGGGTAAGTGGCGCGGTCCAGAGCAGGTCGGGGCCGAACCTGGCCCCGGCGCTGGCGTAGGTTCCGATGGCCGAGCAGTCGTCATCGGCCGCGCCGGTGATCAGGCCGAGCCCAAGAGCCCGCCCGATGCCACTACCCTCCTGTCGGACGTTTTTTCGGCCGAGGTCCTTGCGAGCCGGTTCGCTCATTGAACACGCACTGCCGCCGGCGTGACGTGGAGGCCAATGGAGACATGCATCGGACCAATCATCCTCTATCGCAACAAGCTGCAGCAGGCGATCATCGGACAGCTCTCGTGTTTGGAATCGAACAGCCAAGCAGGCGCTTTGTTCCGTCGGCAGGCCATGCCGCACTGATGGCTACGGATAGAGCCGGATGCACAGCCACGCCGATTGTAGAAAGCGCAGATCGGGCGGCCTGCCAGCAAGTGGGATAGGAACCTTTTCTGAAACACGCCGTTTGCCAGCAGGCGGTTGCATTAGCAACCTTTAAACAACGGAAAGGGTCTTGCCATGAACTACAAGATGATCTGTTTAGGCGCGATGGCGCTTTCTATGGTAAGCGGCGTTTCTCTTGCGGCAGGCGCCGACACAGGCACGTCTGCCTTAGATGACCCCGCAAAGATGGAGCCGTTCTACACCGACTCCAGCATGAAGACTCTGCGGTCCGATGACGAGTTCACGAAGGCATGGAAAGCGCTGACGGACGAGGACCGCATGGCAATGACAAAAGTCTGCGATGAGGAGGCGGCAAACGCCACTGCCGCCAACACCCACCCCGAATTCTGCAGCAGCGTCAAAAAGAACGGCGCCGGGAATAACTGAACCAATGAAGGCGGGCAACGGCCCGCCTTTTGGTTAGCGACAGGGAAGGCAGGAGGGATGCGATAGCCGCGGGGGTTGGCTAACGGGTCGCTCCGCCACTAACGGCCATGCGAATGCCCAGGCCAATGATAAAACAGCCGGCGTGCGCTGTTGCCAGAGCCTTATCTTTGGCTGCTTCAGGACCCACTCGCCAACCGTACCGGACGCGATCGCGTACGCGCCTAGCACCAATACACCCGTGATTTTTTGTGTGCCACCCAGCAACAGCAATTGCAGCGTCACCGATCCTCGAGCCGGGTCAACGAATTGCGGCAGGAACGCAACCATGAACGTCATTGGCCAGGGATTTATGAGGTTGGCGATCATTCCTTCTCGTGCAGCCGCCAGTGGACCAAGATTTCTATGCTCTTCGACGGCAACTTCCGTGGCTGACGAGAGCAATAGGCTTATTCCGAGCCAACACAGGTAAGCGGCGCCAGACCATCGGAGCAAACTGAATGCGAGGGGCGACGCCCCAACCAATGAAGACACGCCTAACGCGAGGAGAGGCAATTGAACGAGCCCCGCACCAACGGTCATGCCCAGCACCGTGAAAAATGCCGTGCTTCGTCCATGAGCAATTCCGCGTGCCGTCACAAGCATGCTGTCGGGGCCGGGCGGGGCCTGCATCGAGATTACTGTCCCAGGAAAGCTATCCACAACACGGGATCCATGATCCTGCTCTCTGCGCCCGACAACTGCGCTATGCCTTTCCTGCAACTGACAGTCAGTCAGGCCGGTACAAGAATTTCGGATGGCAAGCCCGATACCTGCATCTTCGGAGCGGAGCCCTGGCGATCCCTGCCGGGGCTCCGCAAGCCGGTGGCACAAGCAATTATGCGGCCGCTTGAAGAGCGCGTTGGTTGACACCCCCCTCGCCTAGACCCGTC
Source organism: Mesorhizobium sp. (assembly GCF_004962925.1). Taxonomy (GTDB): domain Bacteria; phylum Pseudomonadota; class Alphaproteobacteria; order Rhizobiales; family Rhizobiaceae; genus Mesorhizobium. Next base: position 28,856 of record NZ_SUEO01000006.1, read on the forward strand.
AGCGCTTCGTCCGTTGCGACCTCTTCCTTGAGCGTCGCTTTGAGAAGGGCGGCAACATCGGCCTTTCCCATCTGTTCTGCCCAAGCGATAAGCGTCCCGTACCGGGCGATCTCGTAATGCTCGACAGCTTGCGCCGCTGCGACCAGCCCGGCATCGAGCGCAGGAGCACCTTCATAGTCTTCGAGGATCTCAGAGCCTTCTTCAATGATGCCGTCGATCGCCGGACAGGTCTTGCCGCGTGCTGCCTTGCCGAATTTTTCGAACACTTCCTCGAGGCGATCGACGTGACCTTCCGTTTCCATACGATGTTTTTCGAAGGCAGCAGTCACCTTTTCCGACTCCGCACCTTTCGCCATTTTCGGCAGGGCCCTTAGTATCTTCTTTTCGGCATAGTAAAGATCTTTGAGCCCGTCGAGGAACAGGTCCTCAAGACCCTTGGTTGTCGCTTTCGCGACTTTCTTCGTGGTGGCCATGGTCGTCTCCCGCTGGGTTGGAGCTAACCTCCCTAATTAGGAAGGCGTTCGATAACCCCGCCGGCCGGCAACAAGTTCCCTGAAGATTCGGGCTGCTGGAAAATTTTCAGACACCTCGAGGCGGCATGGTCAGGCGCTGCAATCGGGCCGGTGCCCCGGTCGGCTCGCGCCGCGCAATCGGCTCAATCGATCCGCCTGATACGGCCCTTTTCGAGACGGAATACTCCATCCTGTCCGCCCTGCTTCTCAAAGTCGGTAAGCAGATCGTCCCATGTCCCCAGGAATTCGCCGCAGTCGTCGCAAAAGATCCGGTCCTCAGGACCGGCGTCAGCCGGAATCCTCAGCCTTATTGTCAGGCAAAAAGGGCACTCCAACTGGTGGTTGAGATACTGTTTGGTCATGGACGATGGTGAGAATGCACTGGAAATGTGGGGGCTGCAACCTCGCTCGCGCTGGTCCGACGGGCTTGGTAAGAAAGGTGCAGCGATGGGGGCATTACGGCGATTGTTGCGATCCTCCGGGAATAACGAGCGCGCCTCCATTAGGAGCCGAATATTCAAAGCCGATGAAAAACGCAGCAAGTATTAGCGCGCAGATAAGTGCGATTGCTGCCAGTGCGGTTCTGGACAACGGCTTACGCGGTTCGCGGTTTTGCAACACTGAATCGGTCCGCTCTCTGTTCGAAAACGACGGAGGGATCAAGACACTTGAATCCATTATACGCCGTCTTTGGCCGGAGGCCACCCAGACTGGGCCGTCGGGGGAATGTTGTCGGACGTCAGTTCACCCCGTTTGAGTCTTCTAATGGCTTCGTTGGCTTCGACTTCATCCAGCCCGGAAAGCGGCATGCCGTCAACTATGACGGCTTCCTCGCTCTCGCCGTCATAGATTTCCCACAGACCTTCCGAATCCTGTCGCTTGTTGTAGGTGGTTGGCATGGCCACTCCCTAAGGTGGTCTGAAGATCAGCTAGATGCCGCTATTGGACACCTGCTACCCACTCCCGAGCTTGGGCCTTTTCGTCCTTCGGGAACACCCTCGCCTCGATCTGCGGGAAAAGCGCGCCGTCATCTCCGTAGCTGCCTTGATCCGCTGTTTTTCGGACACCACTGCGGCACGCTGGAAGCGGTGGAATTCGCCAAGTTTGCTCAAGCCGTACTGCAGGTCGCGGCGCAAAGCGTCGCCCGTCATATCCTCCAAATCCGTAAGGTCGGCCAGGACGCCTATCTCCTCATGTTCGCTCAGCTTCTCTTCGATGGCCGGGATGACTTTGTCGTAATCCTGCGCAGTCACGGTACCGACTACGCGAAATGCGGCGACATTCTCAGGAGCAGAAATAACCTCGATCACTTTTTCCTCCTTTCGAATTTGGCTTCAGGGGTTATCCCGAACAACTCAAGCCGCCCATAGATGTTCCCTGGTTTAACAGTTTTGCGATCCTCATTTGACACTCATGAGCCGGCGCAATGTCACAGGGACGATCGCACCAAGCCTAAGATGTTAATCGGCCGATTTCTTCGGCGGGCTCCCGGATCGCATGGGTGACGACGGTATAGCGCGTGATCGGACCTTCATCGGGGTCTTCTCCTTGAAAGTGAACGTCCGCGTTCACCGGTAGCCGGCTGTTGTTGCCGAACTCCTTAACTGCGGACGCGCGGACGAGTTGGATGTCCGGGTTCTGCTTCATGACGTTTATTGCCGCAAGCTCGGCAGTACTGCTGCCGCCAATGCGCCAGCTGGCTTCGAGCACACCGGATCGCCAGACACCCGACGAATCGACGCCCTGGCCGATATCGTAATTGCGCCGCGAGGCGAAAAATCCGGGATAGTCAGCCATCGCCGCGTCATAGGCCCTCGCCTGCACCGTTGCCAAAGCCAGTGCGCGAGGAAGCTGAAGGTCTTCGAGAGCTTCCCATCCGCCGCGCACTACAATGAGATCGGATCCGCCATAAACGGATTGTCCCGCATTATCGGTGGTCGTCCTTTGAGTGCCGTAATACGCGACCATGATCTCATCGATTTCCGTTCTGCCGACGCTCAGCGTGACGATGTCGCGGAGGTCCGCTTCGAGCACCAGACCGCACTCGTCCAAGTCGGAGGAGCGGTACCGCTCAAGCAGCCTCTCGACGTCAGCAACGGTCCGAACAATGCGTTGGTCTTGGCCTCGCGAGGAAAGCGGCGGCTTAAGCCGGGCAACCCCGAGCCTCAGCAGACGTTCGGCCGCCCGCAGCGCATCGTGCCGCGAAAACACCGTGTAGCCAGGCAATACTGCCGCGCTGACAGTTCTGCCGAAGCCGGTTGACCATTCTTTCGGTCGTTTGGCCAAGCCGTCCACCAGTTCATGGGTTATGGCCTTGGTCATTGCGAAACGCCAAGGCACCACGCCGCCGAAGAGGTCTTGCGGTCCGCCGATACCCAGCCGTGCCGCATCGGTGACAAGCAAGCTGTCGTCGGGCACGAAATACAAGCCGCCGCCGTTGCCGCTGCTGTTGCCTAGGCCGCGCCGGAAGGCAAATCCCTTGAGGATTGCAATCGTGCGGGCAACGGCAGCCACGGCTTCCCGTTCGTGAGCGTAGAGGGGCTCGCAGCCCGGCGCTGAGAATGCGATCACCGTTCCCTTTGCCTCGCTAGGCTGAGTGCCTTTGTGCTCGGTCATGTCGCTCGTTCTTTGTGCTACCTCGTTGTGGCCGCGGGTTGCCCGCGTTGCGGTCTGCTCTTCGCTCCGAACCGAGACAACGCAGAAGATGGCAGAAACGTTCAGTCTGGCTTGGCCGGCCCGCCATCTTCTGCGTCGTCTCGAACGATATCCATGGGAACCGCTTCCCAGAGCGCACGATTAGAGAGGATAGACCTCAGGTTCAGGTCGTGTCTGAAGGTGAGCGCCTAGTGGCGAAATTCGAAAACAGTATCGGGTAAATTCGGTGACGTTGCTTGTTCAGCCGCGCCTGATCAACGATCCCTTCTCGGATGCCGGGCTTCTTCTGGATTTCCGATTCGGCAACCGGGCGATGCTCTTCGACATTGGTGATCTGTCGCCACTTTCGCCGCGCGAAATCCTGCGCGTCAGCCACGTATTCGTATCACACATGCACATGGATCACTTCGCCGGCTTCGATCGGCTCCTGCGGTTATTTCTATACAGGAATAGAACAGTGCATTTCTTCGGCCCGCCTGGGTTGACCGAGGCCGTGCAAGCCAAGCTCAGCGCCTACACGTGGAATCTCCTCGACGAACAGTCCCACGACTTCATGATAGCGGCCTGCGACTGGACGCCGACCGGATTTCGTCATTCCCGCCTCTTTCGGGCGCGATCGGGCTTCGCTTGGCAGGATACGGCCTCAACCCCAGCTGAGGGAAATATCCTGCTCGATGATCCCGATTTCCGTGTCGAAGCAGCGATGCTCGACCACGGCGTTCCATGCCTTGCATTCGCGTTTCAGGAAAAGATTCGGGTCAATGTGCAAAAGCCACAACTGGAAGCGTTGGGTTTGCCTGTCGGACCTTGGTTGAACGAAGCCAAGCGTGCGGTCCGGCGCGGAGCTGATCCGGAAACGACACTCGCCCCGACCGCGGATCGGCATATCTCGGTCGGAGAACTCCTCGGTGCCGGAGCCCTGAGAACCGGTCCCGGACAGAGGATTGCCTATGCGACCGATCTCGCGTTCAACGAGGCAAATCTCGCGCGTGTCGTTGCGCTTGCGCACGGCGCGAGCCAGCTGTTTATCGAAGCGGGCTTCCTGCAGGAAGATCGGCGGCTGGCCGCCGCGAAGCGGCATCTCACGACGGCCGAAGCCGGCACTATCGCGCGGCTTGCAGGTGTTGAGCATGCCGTGCCGATGCACTTTTCTCCTCGCTATCTCGGACACGAAGATGAGCTGCATGCGGAGTTCGCGGCAAATCTAGCCGCCGGAAACGCCTTTCAACCGGGGACAATGAATACCGACATGTAAGCAACAGCCGCATGATCCGCGTTTTTGATCACTTGCGTTGAATACCGCTGCGGGCCGTTCGCCGACGTCGTCGGGCAAGGATGACGGGAAGGGTGACCGGTCGAAAATCCCAGCTGTCGACGCCTGCGTCGTACTGGCGTGTAACCGGGGTCAATTTGCCGTGGGAATGGCCATGCAGATCGATCGATTTCTTGCCAATCTGATTCCAGGTGCGAAAAGGATAGTGGCAAAGGATCAGCAACCTGCCGTCTATCGTCAGCTCCTTATAATGTTGTGTGCTGGCCCAACCTGCGGCGCCGATAGTCGCTGCGCCATCGTTGTTGCCGATAATCAAGTGCTTCCGGCCATGAAGAGACGACAGGAGCGATGAAACGAATTCGGCCGATCCCTTCGCGAAATCGCCGAGATGCCAGATCTCGTCGTCCGGGCTGACGGTTTCGTTCCAGAGCGAGATCAGCGTTCGATCGTGTTCTGCCAGCGAGCCGAACGGGCGACGATCGATACGCAGTATGCGGGGATCGCTGAAATGTGTGTCGGCCGTGAAATAGATCATCGAGCAGCTCTTGGCTTAAGCCTGTCTTCCCCAACGCGACGCGATGGTGGGCAAGCTAAGATCATCGGTCACCCGCAGGCAATCTCGACAATTGTCCGAGCGTCCTCATCGTAGCTGATGTTCATCCGGGCCCAGCCGAGATCCGAGATGCGGGCGCATGTCGAGCAGTGGATGCGCCAGATAGCTTCCTTCGGCGCATCCGGCATTTCAGTGAGCGGTCGACCGAGAAGATGCTGGTAACGGGACGCCTGACACTGATCTCCGTAATAGTATCGCTGCGGCTGGCCGGCGACTTGCGCGACCCAAATCGCGGGATTTCGCGGATGGTTGCGTATCGTCGAGCCTTCCGGCGCCCAGTATGTGAACGGCGGCGCAGGGTCGGCCTCGATCACGATCCGCGGCTCCGCCAATTTCACTGGCGTGCTCGAGATACTCTGCTGTTGTTCAGGGGATGCGGTACATGCCGACACGAACAGAGCCAAGCAGGCCGCTCCTGCAATGAGTGATTTCATAATGCTGCCTGGCCTCCTTGAAGCAGCGTCGGTCTGCTCCCTGGCTGGCACCTGATCGCCAAATCCAGCCGACAATGTGGCTGGGAGATCGCCTTCGTGGCGTGACCTTTGCTGCGCGGGGTGGGTGAGATCGCAAAGGCCAGTGGACAGGGCAGCAGCAAGTCCGACAGCAATCAACATTTGAGGTGGCCAAGAAGATCAGACGCGGCTAACATACTGCCGCTTTGGAGAGTGTCGTGCGTACGAGACGTTTCAGAAAGCCGATTGTCGTTCAACCTGGCCGGATCGACCGCGACAGGGTTGTTTTGTCGGTCTCCGACGCGGCTGAAGTGCTGCTGAGGGACTGGCCGGCGCCAGCCTCCAAGACGCGGCTCGCTGCAATCGAGGCCTGCCTTGCTGTTATTCGCGGCGAAAAGCCGCCAAGGGTCGCGCGCCAGGCGTTCATCGTCGCGGCCAAGGATGCGAGAATCCTGCTCGGCGAACAAATCTAGATCGGCGCTGTCAGGCAGAGCCCCGTTGAGGCAGCTCGATCTCTTCTTTGACCTGCCGCTGTAGATCGTCTCGCGCGCGCTTCGCCTCGCCGCGAGGTGCCTCCGATTGTTTCTGTCTGTCCAGTTCGTGTTCCACCGTATCGCGCGAACCTTCTGCCGGATCCTCTTGCGGACGGTTGTTGTCCGGCTCGGCGGCTTGATCTAGTCGATTGTCCTTTCTGCCCTGATGACCATCAGGACTGCGCTCATCGGCGTGCTCGGTATTGTCTGTGCTTGAGCCTATCCGATCTCCGTCAATTGTTTCGTCTGGCATATTGGTCATACTCCGGCTCCCCGATTTTGGCTGCGCGAAACCTTGAAAAGTGCGTCTCGCCTTTGGCGCGTGTTTCGTTGATGAGGCCAACGGCAGATTTGCAGCTTAGTTCCATCCAACCTGGCTGGGGACTAACCGCCACCAGATGTCGGCCGAACCAAGCACTTCCAAGCCTGCGATTATTGTCGCGTCCGGCCGCGACAAAACCGTCGCTGAGGGAACCTTCAATTCCCACCAGGAATAAGGCCGGACAGCCAATTTCGAGGGAGAAATGATCATGGCTAACGCCCAGCAGGAACTGGCCGAATTCGTCATCAGCAAGGCCTTCAATCCGGTCATGCGAGCGAAACCGGATGGAAAATCCGATACCGACCGCAAGTCCCTGGAGCACGTGCAGCAGGCGACCAAGGCCGAGATCGAGCGCTATCGCAATTATTTTGTTCACTGTCGGCAAAATGGAAACATGCCATGAAATCGATCACTGAAATCTACGCAACTGTGAGGCGTGAACGGCCTGCGATACATCGTTCCGTCATCAAGGTGGCAAGCAAATGCCCGGCCTGTCCGATGTCAGTCAGAAACAGGCGATCGCTGAACTTACGGCTTCGTAGAGCCGCGCTAATACTCAGAAACGTGGGCGGAATTGATTTGGATGCGCGAGTTGATGGCTCACTCCCAGGCGCTGACCGAATGCCCTGCAATCACAAACGGCTAAATGGGACCGGTTCCGACCCATAAGAGCGCCCGGAAGAAACCATGGCGCCAGTGACGGCTCTGGTCAGGCCAGGAGGGAACGATCCGGTCCGCCATGAGTTAGCAAATCGTGATGAACACCATGGAACCCCACGGACGCGCGATGGCCGATGCCATGAAGCGCATCAAGCGGACCGAACTCGCGCTTGAACGTACAGAAAAAATGCTGGCCGAGAATATCGCGCTGTGCAGCAGGATACGCGCGCAACGGTGTCTGGTCGAGGCCGCATACCGCTTGGTGGAGATAGGTCGTCCGGCCAGCAATGAAGATGGGCTGAAGGCCTAGCCGTGGGGGAGGCCTGCCGTCCTCCTGCAACGCAGGATATCGAGCGCTTCCGCGTCAGGCAAAATCCATTCAAGAAGCTGTCCGATGAAGTCGTTCCCGTAATGGCCTACCTTCGCCAGATTGGCTTCCAAGGATCCCTTCGCTTTCCCTTCGATAACAGCACGCCGGACTGTTGGATTCGAACGAGCGACGGTGACGAGCGCGGAATTGAAGTGACAGTAGCAAAGGCACGGGAGCGCGTTCTCCTGGCCAAGGAACTAAATGAGACGGGGAGCGGTCGCGGTTATTTGGGTCTGCCAGACGATCTCCACAAAAAGTATTTGAGGAGAAGCTCGCTAGAGGACGCACGATGTTTACGTCCGACGCTGCACTCAGCAGCATCGGCGCGGCTATCAAATCATGCCTAAGCACATGTGGGATTGCTTCCAGTTTCAGGCGAAACGGCAAAATCGCGCCCTTGTTCCGGAATTTAGCTCGTCGGCTCGCCCAGAGACGCAGCCTACTCTTCCCGGAATGCCCGTTGGACTTGGTCCGCCAAAGGTTTCACGAGATAGGACAGCATGCTGCGGCTGCCGGTCGAAAAGAACACCTCGACGGGCATTCCAGGCGCCAAGGTCAGGCCCTTGAGCCTGGTAAGCTCTGTGCGCGGCAAAGCAACATGCACGGTGTAAAAGCCGGCGCCTGTTTTCTCATCGAAATTCAGGTCGGCGGAAATCTTGCCCACGGCACCGTTCAGCTCCGGTGTTGTTTGCCGATTGAATGCCGACAGCCGCAAGGTCGCGCTTTGCCCTGGCGTCAATTGATCGATATCTTGGGGTGCCACGTGCGCCTCGACGGTCAGGTCGTCGGTCACCGGGACTATCAGCATGATGAGTTCTCCCGGAGAAATCACACCACCGACCGTATGTACGCCGAGCTGATGAACGACGCCGGTCTGCGGACTGCGAACGTCGATACGCTTGAGCTGATCTTCAGCCGAGACCTTGCGCTCGACGAATTCAGAGATCCTTGCCTGGACGTCACGTAGTTCGGCCGCCACCTCGCTGCGCAAATCCTGGTCGATCTGAATGATCTGCAAACGGATCTCCGATGTACGACCCTTCGATTGCGCTATGGCCGCAGTCAGTTGCCCGTGCTCACCTTTAAGCCGCACGGCATCGCGTTCAAGCGCAGTTATGCGATCAATTGAAACCAGCTTGCGTTGCCAAAGTCTGCGCATGCCTTCGAGCTCAAATCCGATCAGCTTGATTTCCTGGCTCTTGGCATCTCTTTGCTCGGTCAGGCCGGAAACTTCTTCGGCAAGCTGCGCGATGCGCTCTTCCAACTGAGCCTTCTGGCCGGCGCGTGCCTGTCGGCGAAATTCGAACAGTGATTGCTCGCCGGCCATCGCCCGACCAACCTCAGGGGCATCCTGCCGTGACACAAGCGAAGCTGGAAAGGTGATGCTTCCTTTGCCGTCGCGCTCGGCCTCAAGGCGAGCCAGTCGCGCCTCGAATTCGTCCAAGCTCTTCGTGACGATCGCCAAATTGGCCCGAGTGATCGTCTCGTCGAGGCGGATCAAAACCTTGCCCGATTGCACGGCATCACCTTCCCGGACGAAGATTTGACCGACCACGCCACCGGTCGGATGCTGGACTTTCTTGACGCTGGAATCGACGACCAATTTTCCCGAAGCGATAATGGCTCCGGAGAGCGTGGTGACGGCAGCCAAACTCCCCGCCCCGCCGACCAGCAGGATGCAGGTTGCGACACCGCCAAGCAGATAGCGTCGAATAGTGCGATCCGCCGCGAATATCGTGCGTTGCGCCATCAGGATGCCGTCTCTTCAAGCCCGCCATCACCAGAACCTGATCCAGGCTTGCCAGCGCGCTCGGCCGGTGTGCGACCACGATGGCAACGCCGCCTCGAGCGCGGACATTTTGAATTGCTTCCGTCAACGCGGCCTCGCCTTCCGCATCGAGGTTGGAGTTAGGCTCGTCGAGAATAACAAGAAACGGGTCACCGTAGAGAGCCCGTGCAAGCGCCACCCGCTGCCTCTGGCCAGCCGAAAGTGCCGATCCGGCCTCGCCGATCCGCGTCTCATAGCCTTCCGGAAGATGAATGACGAGATCATGAACGCCGGCCGCGCGCGCAGCCGCCAGTATCTTGTCCGAGGGCGCTTGCGGTTCGAAGCGCGCGATATTCTCGGCAATGGTGCCGTCGAACAATTGCACATCCTGCGGCAGATAGCCGACATGGTTGCCCAGCTCTTCCGGCGACCACTGGTCGAGCGTTGCGCCATCCAGCCTGACGGTTCCACGAACGGGGAGCCATATACCGGCAATAGCGCGCACGAGCGATGACTTGCCAGAAGCGCTCGGCCCGACAATACCAAGGCCGACGCCCCTTTCCAATGCAAAGGTGGCGTCTTGCACGACCAAACGGCGCTCTCCCGGCGGTGTGACACTGATATTTTCGACCGAAAGAGCAGATCTCGGTGCAGGCAGCGAGACACTTATGGCAGTTTCGGGAAGCAGGACCAAAAGCTGGGTCAACCGGGTCCAGGCCTGGCGGGCGGTGACGAAACCCCTCCAGTGCGCGATAGCCAGTTCGATTGGTGCGAGCGCCCGGCTCATCATGATCGAACTGGCGATCATGATGCCGCCAGTCGCTTCCTGATGGATGACCAGATAAGCGCCTATGGCCAGGATACCCGATTGCAGCATCATGCGCAGGATCTTCGAGATCGTTCCGAGTGTCCCGGCAAGGTCACTCGCCGTGGCATTGGTGTCGAGATAGTCAGCATTGATCCCTGACCAGCGCTCGGCGATGCGTGATCCAAAGCCCATGGCCTGCAGAACCTCGACATTGCGACGTGTCGCTTCGGCAAGCGTGTTGCGTGCCGCCGCTTGACTGTTTGCCTTTCTGGCGGGCTCTCTGGTGCGAATTTCGGCAAGCAATGTCAGGCTGAAGAGAATCACCACGCCGGCCAGCGCCGTCATGCCGATCCAGAAATGGAACAGGAAGCAAATTGCCAGATACAGCGGCATCCAGGGTAGGTCGAAAAGCGCGGTTGGACCGGCGCTCGACAGAAACGATCGCACCTGATCGAGATCGCGCAAGGATTGAAGCCCGTCGCCTGCGACCTTCGTGCGCAACGGCAAACGCATGAGAACGGCATAGACCTGTCCGCTCAAGCGCGCGTCCAGCGCCATCCCGATGCGCACCAGCAGCCGCGATCGGATGAGTTCAAGAACGCCCTGAAAAACAAAGAGCGTGCCGGCAAACACGGCAAGTCCGACGAGCGTCGGCACGCTGCGGCCAGGTATGACGCGATCATAGACCTGCAGCATGAAGAACGAGCCGGTCAACGCCAGAACGTTGACGACGCCGCTGATCAAGGCAATTGCGGCCAACGCGCGACGGAAGGAAGCCAGAACTGCTGCGAAGGTCGTTCGCGGCGGCTCGGATGGATGGGGATGCGACATCGCCTTCACATCAGTCCCGGTTCAGGCTCAGGCGGCAATGACCGCGCCCGAAATCAGGCCTGATGACGAACGTGTCCGTGCCGAGCCCACCGTCAGGTGTTACGCCTAGATAATCCAATCGTTCAACGCATAGGCATGGATGTAGTCAATCTGCATTTCCGCCGGCGTCGCAAGCCCGTCGGCAGGCGCTCCCGCGACGCCACCAACCGCCAGATCGACCAGCATATACATCGGCTCGTGCATATCGGCAGGCGTTGCGGCACGAGCAACTTCGACGTCATCGAAATACCAAACGAGTTCGTCTTCTGTCCACAGCACGCCATATGTGTGGAACCCTTCGGTATCCGAGGCATACGCCGTCGAGGTCACTGTCGTCTGAGTCCCCGTCTCGTTCGAGTGGCTCGTCAGCACGAGCTTGTTTGGATCCTGACCGACCATCTCCACGACGTCCAGTTCCGGTGGCCAGGAGCCGTCTGCCGGGAGAAGCCAGAAGGCCGGCCATACACCCTGTTTTTCGGGCATGTCGGCCCGAATTTCGAAATAGCCGTAGGTCTGCGCGAAGGATTCGTAGGTCGTCAGCAAACCCGACGTGTATTGGTAGTTGTTTATCTCGGGCCGGATCGCCGCAGGAGCCTTGGCGGCGGTAATCGTAAGAATACCGTCGTCAACGCTGAACGGGTTGACGGAACTTGTCGGGGCGTAGTTGGTATCGATATACCATTGAAGCTCTTTGTTGCTCGTGAGCGAGCTGCCGTTTGCGTCCCCCCACCAGAAATTCGAGTCCCAGGTGCCGCTCGAGCCATTCCACAGGTCCAGCGTATCGAATTCGTCCGAAAAGGTGAGTTCCAGAGCTGACCTGTCCACGGCCAGCTTGAACTGACTTGCGGTAAGCTCGCCGATGGTCTTGTTGGCGAAGACGAGAAACTCGCTGTCGGACAGATTAAGTCGGACATTCGCTCCCGACTGGACCATGTTGACGCGCACCTCCTCGAAGGAGGTGAAGCCGTAGCTCCCGACGCGCACGGTATCCTGAGCGCCAAAGTCCAGGATCAGATCACTGCCGTTGCCGGGGTTCACGACGAAAATGTCCGCCCCTGATCCGCCCTTCAAAACGTCATCGCCCTGTAAGCCGTCGAGCGTCTGTTGGCCGGAGCCGCCAGTAACGATGTTGTTCAGCTCGTTTCCGAAAGCATAGCGTTTGTCGCCCGTGACCGTCAGGTTCTCGAAATTCGCTGGGAGCTTATAGCTCATCCAGGTCGAGATGGTGTCGACACCCTCGCCGGGCCGCTCAACCGCCTTGTTTTTCGAGGAATACAGATAATAGATATCATCGCCCTTGCCGCCATACATTGTGACGGTGACGCTGCCGTCCCCATATATCGAGTCGTTGGACGTGCTGCCATAAAGTGTTGGGCTGGAATTCGTCGCTGAATACCACTTTACGGAGGACCCGCTGTAGGGAAGTGGAACGCCCTTGGCGTTCAGTACCGTGGCCATCCCGGTCTTTTCTCCTTTATCTCGCCTCGATGGCAGCCCTAACATTTATCACGGCAAAAGGAGCCAGTGCGTTTTGGCTTTCGACTTAGGAGAGTTACCAAACGCTTAACACGCCGTAGGACCGGTGTGCGAAATCCGGATCCCAGTCCCAAGCACCGGGTTGCAATTCTCGGTCTCGACATCCGGAGGATCCGACCTTGCCGCGCAATACTGAGCGGCGCGACAAGGTCAGCAGCGACCTATTTAGCTGAACCCAATAGAACGTCGAGATCGACCGCGTCTGCCATCGCCTTGTATCCCGCGTCGTTGGGATGAAGATTATCGCCGCAGTCGTAGTCGTCGCGCAGATACCCTGGCTTGGCCGGGTCTTCCATCACCTTGTCGAAGTCGATCACGCCATCGAAGCCGCCACCGGTGCGTATCCATTCGTTCACAGCTACCCGTTTCTTTTCCTTCTCGGGTGTGTAGTAACCCTCGGTGGGAAGTCCTTTGAAGGTGTCGGCGAAGGGGGTCAACGTCGCGCCTACAATGCGTATGCCATGGGCATGCGCGCGGTCGATGAGCTGTTTGTATCCGGTGATGATATCTTCGGCGGTCGGTTCCTTGTCGTCCGGCGTGATTGCATTTTCGCCGGGCCAACCGATATCGTTGATGCCCATCATCACGACGACGGTCGAGACTTTTGGATGGCTCAGGATATCAGAATCAAAACGCGCCAGAGCATTGACACCCATACCGTCGGTCAACACGCGATTGCCCGAAAAAGCTTCGTTAACCACCGCGACCTTGTGGGCGGTCTCCTGCAATCGCTTGGCGATATGGTCTGGCCAGCGGTTGTTGGCGTCGGGGGTCGAGCAATTCCCATCCGTGATGGAATCCCCGAAAAACACGATCGCTTGGGATTCCGGCGCGGCGTCAACCCATATGTCGCTCAGAAAAAGGCGTGATTTGAGTGTGCTGACCGCCTTGAACGCCGCGTCGTTTGTGAAATTTCCCGGGCCGGAGATGTAGGCGGTTTGCACACCATCCCAATGCACCGATGACAGCGCCGTCTTCTTCGGCAGGAAGATGCTGACCGAGATTTGGGAAAGCGCTTCTGCCGGGAGGTCGACGGGATCGCTGAGGATCGGGGCTCCCGGCGGAACGACCGCAGAACTCTTGCCGCCCCATGTGAGGGGCTTCAGGGTCGCCTGATCGACGTCGCCGTCCTTGCCTGCTATTCCGACGCTGCCGGCACCGATAGTCAGCGGCTTAGCGCCGAAAGCATTCGATAGGACGACCCGGACGGTATTGCCGCCAACGCTGATGCGGGCAACTTGGCGGACGGTCTGATTCTCCAATACCTCCGGCACTCCAAAAGGCGCAGGAAGATCATCCGACCAACGCGGAGCAGGTGTGGCAGCCCAACTGGTGATCCAGGTTCCCGTTTCGGCGCCTTGTGCCCCGAAACCAACCGTCGCGGAACCGGCCGCCACAGCGGCGCATATCAGGATAGTCTGACGCAGGCGCCGTTTCCTCCCTGCTGCGGGAGAAAGCACCGATGAAAGTTCACCTGCAAAAGTGAAACACCTATTGAACCGCATTTTCATCTCCTCCTCGAGACATGCTGGTAATGCCGCCGCCGGCCTAATTATGACGGGCTTCAGAGGAAATGAAATTGAACTTCCGTTGCGATCTTGGACCAGCGCCAGGAGCAAGATGCCGTGGCAGAGGGATGCCGCCTGCCTGCTTCTTGCGAGCGGCGGACTGAGCAGGCCGTTCGACCGTGACCGCGGTACTATATCAAAGTCATCGCTGCGGTTCGGTTGAAGGCCTCCAGAACCAGACTTGGCGTGCGGAAGGCGTCAGCTTTGCCCCAAAAGTGCACGCGCTAACTCTTGCCATTCCTCATCAAGCGTCAAGGTCGACGGCGCGGCGCCGCAGCGACGATACCAATATTCCGCATTCGATTGATCGCCTTCCTTGCGATGGACGTAGGCATGCACGCGCATACCCGCGGTATCGTCGAGCGCCTGCGCGCGCTCGTGCGCTTTATCCCAATCGCCCTTTGCATCCCACCACAGCGCCTCCAGGGCGGGGCTCAAGCCGGCGGGCGGCTGTAATTGCACAATCGAATCGCTGAAGGCTTGCAGATCCATCTCTCTACCGACGTAATGTACGTGGGCGTCGCCGATGATAGTGTAGCCCCGAATTCTCCAACAGCGAAGTCGTGCCGTGCACGGCAAAGAGGCGGTGCTCTTTGTGCCTGCCATTGTCCAATCTCGGGCGGTACAAAAGCGCCGCCGATTACGGTTCGCTTCCTTGCGGTAACTGATGGCCGGTGAGCTAGGACCCGAGCCCATCGGATCACACCGTGAGGCTCACATTCATTCGGCTCCCGCGATCAACTGATCGTTATCTCCGTGCCGGCATGGTGATGAGGCCTGTCACAAGCCGCTCGTATTGATGGCCATAATTCTCGCCGAGAATTATAGAGAGGACTTCCATGCGTATTCCAGCCAGCGCAGCAATCTTTTTCACCATATCGACATCGGCTCTCGCCCAGGACGCCGGCGCGACCGCCTCCAGTGCCGTCTACGGGCCTCGGCTGGAGGGCTTCAGCTATGCCCATCCGGTCAAGATCTACCGCTTCGCTTCGCAGCGCCAGCCCATCGAAATGGCTTATCTCGATGTTCCAGCGCGCGGGAGAGCGAACGGCAAGACCGTCGCGCTGTTGCACGGCAAGAATTTCTGCGCCGGAACCTGGGAAGCGACCATCGACGTGCTGACGAAGGCGGGATACCGCGTCATTGCGCCGGACCAGGTCGGCTTCTGCAAGTCCACCAAGCCGCAGAAATATCAATTCTCGTTTCAGCAACTGACCACCAACACCGCTGAGCTCATTAAATCCCTCGATGTGTCACGCGTCATTCTTGTCGGCCATTCCATGGGCGGCATGCTGGCAGCGCGCTACACCCTGCTGTTTCCTCAAACCGTGGAGCGCCTGGTGCTGGTGAATCCGATCGGTCTCGAGGACTGGCAGGCGAAAGCTGTCCCCTATGCCACTCTCGACACGGCCTACGCGAACGAACTGAAAACCAGCTTCGCCAGCATCAAGGGCTACCAGCAGCGCTTCTACTACAATGGCGACTGGAAGCCGGAATACGACCGTTGGGTGAGCATGCTGGCTGGCATGTACGCCGGCCAGGGCAAGGAGATAGTGGCGTGGAATCAGGCCCAAACCTCGGACATGATCTTCACCCAACCTGTGATCCATGAGTTTGGCAATATCTCCGTCCCGACAACGCTGATCATCGGAGGCAAGGATCGCACAGCCCCGGGCAGCAATCGCGCCAGCGCGGAGGTCGCGAAGACGCTCGGCCAATATCCAAAACTCGGGCGCGCCGCAGCCGCGGCCATTCCAAACGCGACGCTCGTGGAGTTCTCAGAGCTTGGACATTCACCACAGATAGAGGCACCTGGCGAGTTCCACTCAGCACTCGTGGAAGCGATAAAGTAGCGGCCTGCCCGGACTTTGGCTCGACGTGCGGGAACGCCCGTCGTGGCATTCCGCTGCCCGAAGCCATGCAGCAGTCGCAGCATCGCTCGGTGAAACCGCCGTCCTCTACTACAACGACAACGCCCCGATCGAGATCGCCGGCTGCCCACGCATGTGGCAATTCAGCCGTTCATCGTTCGATCACCGCGATCTAGGACATACCGCTATGGTGACATGGCACCGGATCTCCAGGGCTGCCACCGGTATACCACGCAACGCTAAAATTGCCTCCGGTCGCGGTGGCCACCTGCAACTGGAACCATGACGGGCATTGCTGTGACGAACAGGATATAAGCCTATTTGGCAGCAAGCTGGTTGATGAAAGCCCCACCGTCATGAAGCCAATGAACGAACAACATCTCGCAGTTTTACGCCGACACATGGTCGAGATGATTGCGATCCATACGGACCTTGCAAGCGACGAACTCGGCAAGGCGGCGCTCGATGAACGGGTGATGGCAACGATGCAGCGGGTGCCGCGCCATCTCTTCGTGCCAAGCTCAGTCGCTCCTTATGCCTATCAGGACATGCCACTGCCGATCGGCTTCGACAAAACCGTCTCGCAGCCGTTCATCGTCGCTCTCATGACCGATCTCCTTGCTCTTCAACCGCGCGAGGCGGTGCTTGAGATCGGCACTGGCCTGGGCTACCAAACCGCAATCCTCGCGGAACTCGCCGGGCACGTTTGGAGCGTCGAAATCATCGAGGAATTCGCGAGCCATGCCGAGGCTCTCCTGCAGGGCCTCGGTCTATCCAATGTCAGCATTCGTGTCGGAGACGGGTCTCGCGGCTGGCCCGAGCACGCCCCGTTCGACAAGATCCTAGTCACCGTGGCGGCTGGGCGGGCGCCGTCGGCTTTGCTTGAGCAGCTCAAGCCGGGGGGCCGCCTGGTTATACCTGTGGGGCCCGAGCAAGGGCAGTTGCTGACGGTCATCGACAAGGATTCGGTAGGGCAACTGAAGACCCGCAAACTCATCCCAGTTCGGTTCAGCCGGCTCGAAACGGTCTAATGAGGGTGCGGACATCGGGCCCACAGGGTCAGCAACTTAGCTATACTAGAGGACGCAGGTCGCGCGTGGATCGTTTCTAACCCGACTGTGCCCGTGACAGCGCCTCGCCCTGGCCCATCTGCGTCGTACACGACAAGGTAAGGGGGTCTCGGCATTATGTTGGACGACGCGGCTGCGGCTGTCATCGCCGGGGTGTCGCCGCTCCTGCTGAACAATTTGGTTCAACGTTTGGCGTAAGGGCGACATTTCAGGCCTCACCTGCCACAGTCGCGAGCTCGAGGCGGCGAATGGGATGAAACCAGGACGATCGACAGGCAATCCCTCAGCCCTCGCACAGCTGCCACCAATCCGCTGCCAGTGGCTCAGGCATCTCTCCACTAAAAATCTGCCAAAGCAGTGCTAGGCCGCGGCGCCGCGCGGCCGCGCCAAATCGTTCGTTCCCTCCGGATCGGGCGCTCGGCCATAGCTCATCTTCTTCATCTGCTCGATCACCCGGGCCATCTCCTCGTCGGAAAGGACCGGCGGCTCGCCAAGGGTAAGCGCCTGGACATACATGCGCGACAGGGTTTCGACCTCGTTCGCCAGCCACAACGCGGCTTCCATGGTCTTGCCGAGCGAAATCTGCCCGTGCTGGCCGAGCAGGCAAGCGAGGCGATCCTTGAGTGCAACCAAGGCATTGTCGGACAAGGCCTGCGTGCCAAAGGTTGCGTAGCCCGCGCAGCGGATGGTCGTACCGCCCGCCACTCCTGTCATATAGTGGAAGCTCGGGATCGTCTTATGATGGCAGGCCAGCGTCGTGGCGTAGAGCGAATGACAATGCAGTACGACGTTGATCTCCTGCCGCTCCCTCAAAATGTCACGGTGGAAGCGCCACTCCGAGGAGGGTCGTCGGCCGACATAGGTACCGTCAAAGTCCATCTCGACGATGTCTTCGGGAGTCATCGTTTCGTAGGGCAGCGACGAGGGCGTGATCAAGAAACCGTCGCTGGAGCGCACCGACAGGTTGCCGGCATTGCCCTGGTTGATACCGCTGGAGTTCATCCGGCGGCAAACATCCACCATCTCGCGGCGCAGAGCGCTGTCATCAGTCATCGATCGTTCCTTTTGCTGGTCTTGCCCTGTTGCAAGTTGTTTCGCTTCGCCAGTTCGCGCCACCGCCGTGCATAGGCTGCGAGCGCCTGACGATCGCCGGCAAAGGCGGCCGGTAGGCTGAGTGCGATGGGAGCCGGCGTGTCACGAGTTTCATGTTCGCCAAGTAACGCCGCGCCCGAAGCGGTGCCGTAGGAGTCGAGGTTGTAGACCGTTTCGGCGTTTGGCCGCAGCGCGGCAACCAGTGTGGCGTAGAGCGGATCCCTCAGGAAGGCGCCATCCAATGCAACCAGCCCGTTTTCGTTCAGCGCATCGATACATCCCACCGTCAGCAGCGCGGCATAGAGCACCGCGAGCGCCTTGCGCTCTGCAGGGGTTTCTGCAGGCGGCCCTTCAAACCGGCCGCGCCCAGCGCTGCCAGGAAACAGGCCGTCATCGTCGCCGAACGACGGCAATGCGAAAGTGCCCCGCTCAATCAGCAAACTGACCAGCGCAGCGTCGGCTGCATTTCCTTCTTGCCCCTGCCCTGCCACATGACTGAACTCACGTCCGCCCATGGTCAAAACGCCGCCGACCGGGCGTCCCGTCACGTCGCTGTTCAGCACCATTCCACGATTTTCATCGAGTTGGTCGAAAGGTGTCGCCGCGCACATTCCGACAATCCAGGTTCCGGTCGAGATCACGCAGGCGTCGCGCATGCCTGCTGCCTGATAGCGGTAGAGGTTCAGGCTGCTGTCGTGGCCGCCGGTCAGAACAGCCAGCTTTTCCGGTATGCCGTGCCGGCGCGCCAGATCCTGGCGGATTGGCCCAAGCGTCTCCCAGGCCGAATGGAATGGTGGCATGAGGCGCTGCCACCCCTGCCCCGCCACAATGGGTGACCAGTGCTTGCGCACATTGTTCCACAGATGTGATTGTGCCGAGAGGATCGTCGTTTCAGCCGATGGCACACCTGACAGCCGCCAGGCCCAATATTGGGGCAAGCCGAGATACCAACGAGCCTGAGCGACGCGCTCCGGATCAACCTGATGCATCCAGTACAGCTGGCGCGCCTGGTGGGCGGCCTTCAGCATGATCGAGCTGCCGCGATCGAAGAAATCGCCCGAAAGCGGCGCGTAGCCATCGCGAATTGCAGGCGGCAGGTCCTGCTCATAGTCAATCATCGGCAGGGCGGAAGTGTCGTCGGGATCTGCGTTCACCAGAACCCCCGCGGAGCCATGTCCGGTGCCGACCACCTTTTCCAACGGATGACGGCGGCACAAAGTGGCGAGCGAGCCGAACAGCCAGTCGCTAATGCCATTGAGATCGTGGTGCTGCCAAGGCGGACCGGGCCGCACTTCGTTGCTGACGCAGAGGCTCTCCGCAAGCGTGCCGTCGAACGTCATCGCGGAGAGCTTTATGTTGGTCTTGCCGACGTCGAAGACCGCGATCCTCGCGCCGTCCACCTTCTGCCCGTCACCCATCGTGTCAGATCAGACCGTATTGGCGAGCCTTGTTGCGCAGGAACGGCAAGCCATTGCCCATCACTTCGGCCTCGTCCTTGGCGACTGGCCGCCAGACCGAGAGACCGTAGGAGACTTCCGGCGGCATGTTGATGAAGCTTTCCATGGCAAGTCCGCCCTTGAAGCCGATCGCCGCCAGCGTCGCGTAGATCTCGTCCCAGGGGCAGTTGCCGGTGCCTGGTGTGCCGCGGTCGCTCTCGGACAAGTGGATATATTTCAGGTGATCGCGTGCGGCCAGAATGCCATTGGCGGCCCCCTTCTCCTCGATGTTCATGTGGTAGGTATCGAGATGAACAAAGATGTTGTCGGCCCCGACCTTCTCGACCATCCAGACGGCCTGCGCGCCGGTGTTGATCAAATGGTTCTCGTAGCGGTTCACCGCCTCGATTCCGAGCTCGATGCCGCGCTTCTTGGCGTGCTTGGCGGCGACGGTCAGCACATGCGCGATGTTGTCGTATTCCTTCTCGGTCGGTGGCAGGCCGGTGCGTTCGCCGATACCGCCGAAAATCACGCCGGAAAGCGCCAGCGCGCCCATCTCGGCGGTCTTGTCGATCGCCACTTCGAGATGTTCGATGGCAGCATCCGGCCGCACCGAGGCCCAGGCGCGCTCCGGCAGGCCAAGCGAGCAAACGGCAGGAAGATTGTGCTTTTCGAGCAAGGCGCGTGTATGCGCGGCATCGACCGCCAGCGCGTTCAGAAGCGCGATCTCGATAAAGTCCATCCCGTATTTGACCGAAGCCGCGATCGCCTTCTCAGCGCCGGCCCGATCCCAGTTCATCGTCCACATCGAGGTGTGGACCCCAAAACCATGCATCTAACTCACCCTCTGTTTGTGTTTAGGAATTTGAGGCGCCCGGCAAGCCAGCGCAGGATCATCACCGTGATCATCAAAATGCCCCAGACCGCCGTCGCAAGATGCTGGTTGGCGCCCATCAGATTGAGTCCCGAGGACAGAAGCTGGAGCACAACCAGCGCAACGAATACCGGGATCACCCGACCGAAGCCGCCGAACGGATTGACCCCACCAAGAAAGCAGGCAAGCACGGTGATCAGCAGGTAAGACTCGCCGTGGCCGACACGCACCGAATTGAAGCGCGCCAGCATGATGATACCGGCGACCGCGCACATCGCGCCGGACAATGTGTAGACGAGAATCTGTACCTTGCGCGTATTGATACCGGAATAGCGCGTGGCTTCGATGTTGGAGCCGATCATGTAGGTGTTGAAGCCTAGCTTCATGCGCGTCAGCAGGAGGTGCCAGACAAGCACGCTAGCGATGAAGATGAGCAATGGCACCGGAATGCCAAAAATCGAACTGTAGCCGATCCGCGCCAGGAAGCCGGGGATGCCGGACACGTCGCCGCCGCGCGTCAGGAATTCGCCGAGACCGCGCAGGAAGATCATCATCGACAGCGAGACCAGGATCGGGTGAGCCTTGGTGTGGGCGATGACGAGCCCCATGATCAGCCCACTCAGTGCTCCGACCGCGACGGCAAGGACCGAGCCGAGGACAAAGGCGCCGATGCCCGCGTCGACGCCTCCCTGGCTTTGCAGTACCCAAGCCAGCGTCAGGCCGGCCATGTTGGCGGTGAAGGTGATGGCCAGGTTCAGGCCGCCGGTCAGGATCGGCAGCAGCATGGCGAGTGTGAGGAGGCCGAGCTCCGGCAACTGGAAGGCGACGGATCCGAAGGTGGCGCGGGAAAGGAAGTTCGGCGCGGCAATTCCGAACACGACCATGACCACCGCGAACGCGGCAAGCGGACCTGCCAGTTCGGGGCCAAGCGCATTGCGGGCGCGGTCAATCAAAACCGTCATGAAGGCACCCGTCGGCTTTTCAGGAACGGCAGCAGGCGTTCGATGCTGGTGTTCGACAGAGTGATGGCGGCAAGAATGATGGCGCCGACGATCATCTTGAACGCGAAAGGCGACACACCCATCAAATTGAGTCCGTTCTGGGTGATCGAGACCAACAGAACGCCCAGAATGCAGCCGAGCACGCTGCCTTTGCCGCCGCCGAGCCGCGCACCGCCGAGGACTACGGCTGCCAGAACGTCAAGTTCGCGCCCATAAAGGGCGTTCGGCACGACTTCCTGCGCGTAATGCGCTTGGACGAGACCGGCGATGCCCGCCATCATGCCAAGCCAGCCGAAAGCGATAAATTGCATGGCACCGATATTGATGCCGAAGCGGCGCGCGCCCTCTGGATTGTCGCCAAATGCGTAGAGCTGGCGACCAGTGGTGGTGCGCGTGATCAACGCCCAGGTAGCGAACACGCATATGGCCATAATGAGTACAGGTAGGGTGATCTCCGCCCAGGTCCCGTCAGCCATTTCTCGCTCGAACAGCACGACGCGGGTGGTGAGCCAGTCCGGCAGATTGTAGATCGACACGCCGCCTGTGAAGAACATCAGCAAGCCGAAGAAAATGTTGAAGGTCGAAATCGTGGCGACGATCGAGATGATCCTGAACCCGTGGATCAAGAAGGCATTGATGCAGCCCAACGCGACGCCCAAAGCGCCAGCGATGATGAGGCCGACAATCCAATTCCCGCCGCCGACCCAACCGAGGACGGTCGCCGTCAGATATTGCACAACGGAGGCAGCAACCGCGAAGGAGATGTCAATGCCGCCGGCAATCAGCACAACGAGCAGGCCGACAGCGAAGATGATGTTGACCGAGCTGGTGTTGAGAAGGTCAAACGCGTTGCCGAGGGTGAAGAACCGGTCTGTCGCAAACGAAAGGAAGACGCAGATGACCGCGATCACGGCGAGCAACGCCAGTTCCGTAGCGTGGGAGCGGACAAACCTACGCATAGACCGCCTCCTCGATCGTCTGGAGGGTCGTAGCTCCCGGTGCATATTCGCCGACAATGCGCCCCTGAGCCATGTGCAGCACACGGTCCGCGTTGAAATAGACTTCAGGGACCTCATCCGAGATCAGGATAATAGCCAGGCCGCTGTCCGCCAGCTTGGAAACGATGTCGAAAATGCCGGCGCGCGCGCCGACATCGACGCCGACTGTCGGTGCGTCGAGGATAAGCAGTTTCGGATCGGTCGCCAGCCATTTTGCAATGGCGACACGTTGCTGATTTCCCCCTGACAGGGTCGAGATCGCGTCGTCCTGCTTTCCGATCTTGACGCCGAGATCCCCTATCCAGCGATTGACCAGAGATCGCTTGCGATCGCTCGAAATGAAACCGCGCGAAAGGATCTTGTCTAGCGACGCGATCACCATGTTATCGGCGATTGCCTGGGGCTGAATGAGACCGAGCGACAGCCGGTCTTCCGAAAGATAGGCGACGCCGGCGGCGATCGCGTCACGGTTGGAACTGAAGCGAACGGGGTTGCCATCGAGGACGACAGAGCCGGACTTCGGCTTGCGCATGCCAAACAGCGTCAGCGCGAGCTCGGTGCGCCCTGCCCCGAGAAGCCCGGTGATGCCGAGCGTCTCGCCGCGCCGGACCGTCAAGGACACATCCTGGAATTCGCCGGGCCGCGACAGCCCCTTGACCTCAAGCATAACCGGGCTCGTGCCTAAATCCCGGCGCAGAACGGAATAGCCGAAGGTCTTGCCTGTCATCAGCTCGGTGATGCGCGATTGGGTCAGGCCTTTGGTTGGATAGACGCCAACGAGCCCGCCGTCGCGCAGCACGGTCACGCGGCTGGAGATTTCAAGAACCTCCGCCAGGCGATGGCTGACGAACACAACGGCGACGCCCGACGCCGACAGATTGCGCACGATATCCAGCAGATAGTCGGTTTCGGATTGAGTGAGCGATGCCGTCGGCTCGTCCATGAAGACGAGCTTCGCCTGGCCGACGAGGGCGCGCGCGATTGCTACGATCTGCCGCTGTGCGATGGGAAAATGGTTTAGTGCGAGATCGACATCGAGGGTAACACCAAGACGTTGCAAGGCGTTGGTCGCGACACGGCGCATTTCGGCATAGTTCACCAGCCGCGGCCAGCGGCCGATGACAGTCTGGAACGCGATGTTCTCGGCGACAGTCATCTCGGGAAACAGGGCGAGGTCCTGCCAGATAACCTGAATCCCGCCGGCCTGCGCCGCTACCGGCGACATGTGGGAGTAGCTCTGGCCGTCATAGTTGATCACGGCGCCCGCCTCGGGCTTGTACACGCCTGTAATGACCTTGATCAGCGTGCTCTTGCCGGAGCCGTTCTCGCCGGCCATGCAATGCACCTCGCCCGGCAGCACCTCAAAGCTGACATTCTTCAGCGCCTTCACGCCGCCGAACGTCATGTTGACGTTGCGGAGCGACAGCAACGGCCGTGATGCGGCGCCATCGAGTGCCTGATCAGCCATCGAGTTGAAACCCTGGATCCAATCGGTTGCAATCCTGCAGCCGGGCGGCTCAAGGCCAGCCCGGCTGCCATAGCCTTGGGAGGCTTTACAGGCCCATCGCCGCGAGGTCGTCGACAGTATCCTTGTTGATGGGGACCAGCTGATCAACGATGATGTTACGGTTTTCGAAGTCGGGCTTAACTGTCCCTAGCCCTTCGATCGTATCACCATCCTTGATCTCGTTGCCCTTCATGAGATGGTCGGCCAGCGTGACGAAAACCTCGCCCGCCTGCTTCGGATTCCACATGAAGCCGCCGGAGATCGCGTCGCTTTTGATGAGCTTCTGGCCCTGGCCTGGCGAGAATGGCCCGAGCACGAAAATTTCGCCCACCTTCCGGCGCTCTTCGATTGCGCGGCCAGCGCCGATCGGTCCTTGGCTGCCGAAGGCGAGAAAGCCCTTCAAGCCGGGATTGGCGGAGATCAAGTCAAGTGCAGTGCTGCGGCTCTTGTCCACATCCTCGGCGACGCCATAACGTTCGCCGACAAGTTTCATGTCGGGATTGTTCTTCTTCAGATACTCGATTGCCGCATCGGCCCAGGCATTGTGCAGCGGCACCGTCAGCGAGCCGACGAACACTGCATACTCACCCTTGCCACCCATCTTCTTCGCCAGGAGCTTGGCATGAGCTTCGCCGAAGCCGGTGGCGGACGCGAGTTCGAAGTCCCAGTCGGCGCCCTTCTGGCCAGGCGATTCATGCGTGATGACGATGATGCCGGCGTCCTTGGCCTTCTGCAGCACTGGTTCAAGCACTTTTGCATCATTCGGCACGACGCCGATGACTTTGACGCCCTGAGCGATCAGATCCTCGATTGCGCGAACTTGCAGTGCCGGATCAGCGCTGGTCGGGCCGACCATGAACGCGTCGATCCCGAGCTTCTGGCCGCGCTCCTTGATACCCGCCTCCATTGCGTTGAACCACGGAATGCCGCCGATCTTGACGACGACGCCGACCTTGCCGGCCTGCTGTGCCATCGCAGCGAATGAACCGCCAAGCATAAGGGTCGCGGCAAGCGCCGCGATCATGAGCTTTTTCATCTGTATTCCTCCCATAACGTTCCTAGTGGAAACACACTCGAGCCGTCGAACGACGGCGGCCGTTAGAAACCTCCCCGAAAAGACGGGACACTTCCCCATCGATCATCCACCGGTTTTCGCTTGCACAATCGATGGTGCAAAAACTATTGTGCATCGAGAAGCTCTCGTCAAGCGGGATGTTGCTCTAAATAGACGCGCCGGAGGCGCCAGATGGATCAGCGGGTCAAGAAGAAGGCGACGATCTATGATTTGTCCGTGCTATCGGGCAGTTCGCCGTCGACCGTGAGTGCCGTGCTGAACGGCACTTGGCGCAAGCGCCGTATCAAGGAAAGTACGGCGCAAACAATTCTCGGCCTCGCCGAACGCCACCAGTACACCACCAATCTGCAGGCGCGGGGTTTGCGACGCTCGCGATCGGGCCTGGTCGGCCTTATGCTGCCCGTCCACGACAACCGCTACTTCTCCTCCATGGCGCAGACGTTTGAGGGGCATGTGCGCAGCCGCGGTCAATGTCCGGTCGTGGTCAGCGCCAGTCGCGACCCGGAAGAGGAACGGCGGACCGCGGAGACGCTGATCTCGTATTCAATAGACCAGCTCTTCATCGTCGGCGCCACCGATCCGGACGGCGTGCATGAGGTCTGCGAATCGGCGGGGCTGAAGCATGTCAACATCGACCTGCCGGGAGCGAAGGCGCACTCGGTGATCAGCGACAATTATGAGGGCGCGCGGATGCTGACGGAAGCAATCATCCACCACTTCGGCAATGACGATCCCCTACGGCCGGACGAGCTGTATCTGTTTGGCGGCCGCAACGACCACGCCAGCCGCGAACGCATCGCCGCTTTCCACGCGACCAAGAAGGCACTGCTGGGCGCCGACCCTGAAGACGGAGTGCAGTCCTCCGGGTATTCGCCTGATATAACTTTGCGTGCCTTCGAGGTGTTTTACCAACGCCATGGCAAACTGCCGCGCGCGCTGTTCATCAATTCGTCGATCAACATGGAAGGTCTGCTGCGTTTCATGGCGGGCCGGCCGGCGGAGATGTTTAGCGAGCTTGTCGTCGGTTGCTACGACTATGATCCGTTCGGGTCATTCCTGCCCTTCCCGGTAATCATGGTGCGGCAGAATGTTGAGGCGATGATTGCGAAGGCGTTCGCGCTTATCGATGAACCAACGACGCCGCCGCAGAGCTTCCTGATTACGCCAGAGCTGATCCAGCCCAGGTCTGCGCTGAAAGGGCCGCTGGACACGCTCAAGGATATGGCGTGAGTGTGAACGGGGCTACGGGGTGACCCCACCCGCCCTGAGATTTCAATGGTTTATCGCGCCGGTCGGCATTGAGACCCTTTGCCCAACCACACCTCGCCACAGATGACGCAGAATCTGTTCTCCGGAAATGCCATCGCCCCTTCTCCTGGCGGCTTTGCTCACAATGATCCTAAATTGGAGCCACGCTCGCCATCTCCCGTGCCGAGCCCTCACGAGAGTGTCGCCGTTCCCAACACGGGGGGCACGTGGGCGCCTGCAAAAGGTCTCCAGCACCGGGCGTTAGAAGCGATAACGGACTCCAAGAGTGTTCGCATTAGAACCCTCTTTCATATTTCCAAATGTACCGTCGGCGCCGGATCTATGGTGGAGTTGGTAGACAAGTTCGACATTGGGTGCTTGCCTAACTCTGAAAGAAAGCTCCGCACCAACGAAGCCGAGGAATGATGCATCGCCATCGTCGCGGATTTCGCGGCCGCGCTCGATCTCGGTAGGGCCTGTAACGGTACTAAATCCAGCTGTCACTGCAGGCGCAATCGCCAAATCACCAATGACAAGACCGTGATGGCGAAGTCGCCCTCCAGCCCAAAGTTCGCCAGACGTATCATCGTCCTCGCCGAATCTTATGGCCGCGCCGGTGACGCCACCAAGAACAAAACCAGCGCCTATATCGACGAGATCGCGACCATATGCGGCCCCGATTATGTAATTGTCTGTATAGTTGGCATCAAAAAGGTCGATTGTATCCCCGAAGGACCCGCGCGCAAAGACGCCCCCAAAGACATAAAGATCATTCTTCGTCGGCAGACCGTCTGTGAAAGGGTCCTGGGTCGCAAAATAGATAAAGCGGGAGTTGTCATCGGCGCGTCCAGGACTGACTGAAGTGCTCAAGATCACCGCAGCCAGGGCCACTTGCAGTCCGCGCATAGGCAAGCTCCGAATCGATCCCTCAGTCGATCATCCATCCTTCCTGAATTTCACGAGGAAGAACAAGGTGCGAATTGGTTTATCGCCAGAATGCTGAATGCGGGTACGTTCTGGTAGCTCGAACGCTTTCTTTAGGCTTTGCCGGCCGGTGCGCAACGACAATGGCCGCAGTCAGACGGCCGGTCCGACGGAACGGGCTTTCTTGAGAAGAGCGGAGCGAACTCGAAACGCCGTCCATCTTCTGTTCTTATCGCGACGGCCAAGGAACCCGCCGCCGACCAGTTCGTTTCGCGATATCTGACGCAGACTAACCGGAGGCAAACATGCTCGACATGCCGCATGCTCGCAACCGCATCGTCGACGCGCTTATAATCCGGCGGGACTTCGCTCGGGCCGGATCATGCCAAGACCGGAGCACCCGATACCTATCCCTTAATGCTTTAGACCGCCGCTATGCTGCGCGACGTTGATTATATCTTGCGAAAGCTCGATTGGATGCGCGCCGAAGGCATCTGGCCCAACGGTCTGCGCTATCTCTGGACCGATGCTTTCGGGGTCGTGCTCTATATCTCGCTTTACAAGGAGCTCGGCGACGAACGTTGGCTGGGTGAGGCCGAGCGGCTGGTGGCGGAGGTCGAGCTTGTGCTCGGTCGTTCGCGCGGATTGAGGATCGGCGAAGCGGCAGATCGCGACGGACAGTATTTCCACTACCTGGCGATGTGGCTGTTTGCCTTGGCGCGTCTTGGTGACCTGAAGCCGCGATATCGCGCGCGTGGCATCGCGCTGGCGCGGGACATTCATCCGGCTTTCGTGATCCCCGGGCGCGGCGTGATCTGGAAGATGCAGGAGGATTTGAGCAGCCCCTATCCCGGTTACGGCCTCGGCAGCATGGACGCCTATGATGGCTACGTCTCCTACCGGACGCTCGACGAAGACGCACTTGCGCCCGAGATCGCACAGATGCATGACCTGGTGGAGCGCGACTGGCGCACGCTCGACATCGAACAGGACCTGGGCCTCGGCATGATGCTGTGGCTCGCGCACTTCTTTCCTACCG